>NZ_KI271824.1:0-9131 GCF_000469465.1 Gemella bergeri ATCC 700627
GTATTTATTATACAACCAAAAATGATATGTACCCCTTTTACTGGTTTGTCCAGTAAAAGGGGTATTATTATAATCATATATTATTTAACGATTAAATAAAATTAATTATTATCAAGTAGTTTTTTCATGAATTTCTTATTATCTATAATTGCTCTTGTATGATTGGCATCACCAATTTTTTTATTATTTTCAAATGCTTCAAGAGAGAAAATAATTATTTTTTCTTTTATTATTTCTTTTACACATCCCTTGACTAAAACTGTTTTACCAATTAAAGTAGGTGCAATATGATTTATATTTATATTAATTCCAACACTACCGCAACCATCTTCTAAAAAAGTATTTAGATACTCTTTTGAAACCTGTTCCATAAAAGCTACTAAGCTAGGGGTAGCTAAAACTTCTAGGTCACCGCTTTTCATATTTTTAGCACTGTGTTGTTTTTCTACCAAAAAATTTTTTTCAAATAGTTTATTTAATTTTATATTCATAGCAGACTCCTTTATTCATAAAATACAACATTATAATTGATAAATTTTTTATTTTTATAATTGAATTTTGCTGAAAAAAACGGTTTATTAGTAACTAACCACTCTAAAAAAATATAATCACCTTCCCAAGTATTTATTTTGTTTATTTCCGATTTTTTCACCCAAACTAAATCACCTTCATTGCAATTTTTTGTTAGGGTTCCGTTAAAATTATCAGCAGTAAAAACATAAGTGTACCAATCTTTCTCACCATCAAATAAAGGAAATGAAATTATTCCTCTAAGACGTGGATTTATAATATTAAGATTAGTTTCTTCTTTTACTTCTCTAACAACGCAGTCTTCGGGGCTTTCGCCCGCTTCAAATTTTCCGCCGACACTAATAGTTAATCCTTCATGAATATCATTTTTCTTCTTTGTTCTCTTGAGCATAAGAAAATTTTCACCGTCATCAACGTAACACATGGTAGCTAAAACATGTTTCACTAATTTATCCTCCTCTAAATAAAAAGAAAAGAAGAACAAACCTTACTTCTTTTCTTCTAAATTTTTTGATAAAATTATTATTTATATCTTATTCACTACGTTTTCTATCAAATCCTAAAAGTTCTAATAACGCAACCGCTACTGTAAATATTACAGCTAAAATAGCACAATTTTGCACAGAATAACTTTGACCGTTGCTTCCTAAAATCGATGTTATTATAAATATTGCGACAAAAGAAAAGATAAATGCCCAGATTAGTGAAACTAAAAATCTCATTCTAATCCCTCCTTCAATATGTTTACACTCCTATTATACAACTAATAATAAAAAGTTACAAGATGTTAAAATAAATTTTAATTTTTCAGTAATAAAACGTTTTATTTTACAACTTATCTAAAATAAAAATTTAATAAAGTAACATAAAAGAAAATTTTTGTGATATAATATTAAGTTATAGAGGTGATGGTTATGTACGAAAAATTATTAATTGACGGTGAATTGAGAAACAATATTTCAGAAGAATTATTAGATTTATTTAATGAAAAAAATATTAATTATGAATTTTCCAATGGAAAAGAAACATTTGAAAATAACGTATTATTTTTGACAAATAATAAGCATAATTTGAAATCGAAGTATAGTAACGTTTTTTTACTTTCAAACGATTATGATTTTCTTGATGTAAAAAATTCAATTTTTATAAAAAATTTGGAAGATGTAATAAGAGTATATGAAAGTGACATATGGCAAAGTTGGGCTAAAGAATTACAATTTTTAGCACAGTGTTCACTAGCCTACAGTAAGGATAAGTTTGATAGAGAACGTGCTGAAAGAATCAGAGAAATTTCTTGTGAGATGTTAAGTTATAAGTATAATGTTACACCGGAAAAAATAAAAATTAATTTTGCCGGTGAACTTGGTTATCAAACTCCAAAAGTTGAAAATAGGGCAGCGATAATAAAAGACAATAAAATACTATTGGTAAAAGAGCAGTTAGACGGAAAATGGGCATTACCCGGAGGGTACCAAGATGTTGACAGATCTGTAAGAGATAATGTTATAAAAGAAGCTAGTGAAGAAGCGGGGGCAATAGTCAATCCTAAAAAATTAATTGCCGTATTTGACTATAATAAACATCATCACGTAAATTTTCCATTTGGAATGGTAAAAATATTTGTTTTGTGTGATTATATTAAACACAAATTTGAGAATAATACGGAGACCGCTGATGCCAAGTTTTTCTCTTTAGATAACCTACCCGATTTATCTATAACACGTACTACTTATAAACAGTTAGAAATGTGTTTTGATTGTTATAATAATCAAGAAACTTGGGATGTTTTGTTTGATTAAAGTTTAAAAGGAAGGAAAAAGTATGAAATTAGGAAAAAATATAATACAAGAAAATCTTCCGGTACAAGAACAATTAATTTTCTGTTTACTATTAACGGTAGTTGGCGGTTTTTTTGATGCATATACCTTTGTTAATTGTGGGGGAATATTCGCCAATGCGCAAACGGGAAATTTAATTTTCGTTGGAATAGGGATAGTTGATGGAAATTTTTCAGAAGTTATTCACTATACTGTGCCAATTATTTCGTTTATTGTCGGTGTATTGGTAAGTAAAAGTTTTGAATCTAAATATAAACAGTTATCAATGTTTAAACATATATATATGCTTTTGTTTACTCAAATTTTTGCATTGATTTTTATTTTTCTTAAACAAACAATTTTTGGTATTGATATTAGACCGATTGTAATTTCATTTATTTGTGCAATACAATTTGACGGTTTCAGAAAAGTTAATAATCTTGCTTTTGCCAGTGTTTTTTGTACAGGTAATTTACGCTCTATGAGTGAACATTTATATAGATATATATTTTTGAGACAAAAGAATAGTAAATTACCATTTTTAATTTATAGCTTGGTTATTTCAGTATTTTTATTTGGAGTAGTTTTTGGGGCAGCAGTATCAAAATATTTTTTCCATAAGGCGATACTTACTCCAATAGTAGTTATTATAATAAATATTTTCTTTGTTAAAATTATTCAAAATGATTTTACGAGAAAAGCATAATGATATATATTTACATAAAGTTTTAGCAATGTTATAATTTAGTATAGAAATAAAATTTTAGGGAAAATAGTTTTGAAGTACTAGGGGGGTATTTTTATGAATGAGAACATACTAAACGGTTTTAAAAAGTATTTATTGGGAAGTAAAAACTTTTCTAATAATACCGTTGAATCATACGATAGAGATATAAAAAAAATCTTGACATACCTTGAAGAAAATGGTTATGATTTAGAAAATTATAAATGGCTTAATGAATCATTTGTTATAGAGTATATTGATTATTTAAAGGATAACAAATATTCTTCTGCAACCTTATCAAGGACTATATCAACTATTCATGGTTTTATTGATTATTTGTATGAAGAGAAAATTATTTCTGAAAGAATAAATATCAATATAAAAATAGATAAAAAAGAAAAAGACGAATTAGTTATTTTTACACGAGGAGAAATTTCAAGAATTTTAGATATTGAACCTTGTACTTTAAATGATTACCGAGATAAAGCTATTTTTGAATTATCATATTCTATTGGAATAAAACCAACTGAATGTATAAATCTGAAAATAAAAGATGTGAATTTAGAAATAGGATACTTAAAATATAAAACTAAGGATGGTGTTAGAACCGTTCCACTAAATGAAGAAGCTATAGTTTCTATAAAAAGTTACATAGAAGAATTAAAAAAACATAAATTTGATACAGATGATAAGTGTAAATTATTTTTAAATCATGATGGAGAGGGAATAAGTCGACAAGGATTTTGGAAAATATTCAAAAAACGTCAACAAGAATTAGGATTGACTAAGGAATTGAATACTATGAATTTTAGAAATTCATTAGCAATTCATCTATTAGAAGATAAAGTTCCGGCTGAAGAAGTTCAGGAAATCTTAGGTTTAAAAAATATTCACAGTTTAAAATTACATTTTAGAAAATTACAACGAAAAAAAAGTGTAAAAAGAATGTTGTCAAATCATCCGAGAAAATCAATAAGATAAGGATTTTATAAATGTATAACGTTGAATTAGAAGTCTTTCAAGGACCGCTTGATTTATTATTGCATCTAATAGAAAAAATGGAAATAGATATTTATAATATTCCAATGGCAAAATTAACGGAAAGTTATTTGGAATATATAAACAATGCGGAAGAATTTTCTTTGGAAAATGCAGAAGAATATATAGTAATGGCAGCAACATTACTCCACATAAAAAGTAAAAATTTATTACCGGTTTTTGATGAAATAAATTCAGAAGAAACAGAAGAAGAATTAGTACAACAGTTAATAGAATACAGAAATTATAAAGAATTAAGTGCTAAATTGGAAAATTTAAAACAGCAAAGAGAATTATTTTTAGATAAAGAAAGCCTTAGTATAGAAGATAAATCCAGTGTAAGAAATTTAAAAATTACTTCTGATAAATTATTAAAAGCTATGGAAAAAGTTTTAAAATCTTATGATAATAATATGGAAGAAACGTTAATTAGCTATAGAAGCGAGTTATCTTTAGAAAAAGTGAAACATACTTTACTTAATATTTTCAAAATAAAAAGGAAAATATTTTTTTCCGAGCTAATTGATTATTATGATACAAAACAGGAGATTGTTCTTGTTTTTATTAGTATATTAGGTATGATAAAAGATCAGGAGTTGTTGTGTATTATCGATGATAATGAAATAAATTTAAAATATTTAATAAAGGAAGAATAATATGCTATTAGATGAAACAAGAAAAACAATAGAGGCACTTCTTTTTATGAAAGGAGAAGATGGAGTTTCAATAGAATTTTTTTCTGCTTTTATGGAAATAGATAGTGCTGAAGCACAAAATATGCTTAATGTTTTTTGTGAAGAATATAATAAAACGAATAATTCTTTAACGATTAAAAGATATGGTTCATTATATAAAATGTTGATAAAAGATGAAATATATAATATGATAAAAAAGGCTATTGTTTCAAAAAATTTAGTAAAATTATCAAAATCTTCACTTGAAACATTGGCGATAATAGCGTACAATCAACCTATAACAAAGACCCAAATCGATAAAATAAGGGGTGTCAATAGTGACACTATAATATACTCTCTTGTAAATAAGGAATTAATTATATCAAATAAAACATTAGATACAATTGGAAAACCGAAATTATATGAAACAACGGAATTGTTTTTGGATGTTTTTGGGTTAGAAAATCTGGAAGAATTACCGAAATCAGAAATTATTAATGAAGATGAATTAACTAAATTTTTAAAAGATTAGGAGATATAAAATGGCGGAAAGACTACAAAAATTAATAGCTGCCTCAGGATATACATCAAGAAGAAAAGCTGAGCAATTAATATTGGACGGGAAGGTCAGCGTAAATGGTTCGGTAGTAAGAGAATTAGGTGTAAAAGCAGAACCTAGCGATATAATTATTGTAGAAGGGACAAGGCTTTTAAAAGAAAACAAAAGGTACTATTTATTTTATAAACCGGAAAAAGTAATTACTTCTATGGCGGACGAGAAAGAAAGAACTTGTGTTAAAGATTTTTTTGAAGCAGTAAATGAAAGAGTAGTACCTGTAGGAAGATTAGATTATGATACATCCGGTGTTATTATAATGTCAAATGACGGGGAATTTATAAATCTTATTACACATCCAAGTCATAAAATAAGAAAAACGTATATTGCTAAAATTAATGGAAAGCTAGAAGAAAAACATTTAAAAATACTACGTTCCGGTGTAAAAATAGATGATTATAAAACATCTCCGGCAGAAGTAAGTATTGTAAAAAATAAAAATAAAAGTTCCAATACCTTAGTTAGACTTACTATTCATGAAGGAAAAAATAGACAGATAAGAAAGATGTTTGAAGCATTAGGTTATGAAGTATTAAAATTAAAGCGTGAATCAATTGAGGATTTAACTTTGGAGGGGTTAAGAAAAGGTGAATATCGTATTTTAACCATTCATGAAGTTAAGAGATTGATAAATAAGGCTAAAAATGGTGATAAGTAGATTATAGGGGGTGAGCTTTTAAGTGGCTGAAAGAATTTTAATAGTTGATGATGAAGAAAGAATTAGAAAATTATTGGTAATGTATCTTGAAAAGGAAGGCTATATTGTTGATGAGGCTGATAATGGACAAGATGGACTTGAAAGATTAAAATACATGGATTATTCCTGTGTTTTATTAGATGTTCATTTACCAATGCTCAATGGGAAAACTATATTAACCGAACTTAGAAAAACAAAAGCCACTCCGGTAATAATTATGTCAGCACAGGCTGATGAGCAAAGTAGGGTGGAAGGTTTTGAGCTTGGTGCTGATGATTATGTGATAAAACCGTTCAGTCCAAGAGAACTAATGTTAAGGGTGAATGCTATTCTACAGAGAACAAAAAGAAGCGTATTTTATACACCGGAGTTATATACAAAAGATGTCTTAGTTTTTCCGGGATTGATAATTGATGTTAATTCACATAAAGTTATCGTAGATGATACTGAGATATTTTTAACACCAAAAGAATTTGACTTACTGATGTTTTTGGCGAAATCACCGGATAAAGCATTTAGGAGAAACGAAATATTAAGAGCTGTTTGGAATTATGATTTCTATACGGATCTTAGAACTGTAGATACACATATAAAGAGGGTTAGAAAAAAAATAGCTAAAATTTCACCTAAAGTAGCACAAATGATAACTACTGTCTGGGGTATTGGCTATAAATTTGACACGTCTTTAAATAGTTTGTAGATTAAGGAGAACCAATGCTATCATTTTATAAAAATTTAGCAAAGTTAACAAGAAATACAAGTAAACTTGTTGGGAAAAAAGGAACAGATTTACCGGGCAAAGTACTAAGAAAATTAGACAAAAATATTTTAGTAAAGTTAGCAAAACAATTTGATGAAATAGTTTTTGTTACAGGTACTAATGGTAAAACAACAACTTCTAATTTAATAGGACATACATTGAAAAAAGCAGGAATAAATTTTGTAAATAACTTTGAGGGAGCCAATATGTTGGATGGAATTATTTCAACATTTGCTGTTCAATCAAATAATAATACAAAATTAGCAATTATAGAAATAGATGAAGGATCCATAAAAAGAGTAATGGAGTATATAACACCTACAAGGTTTGTTATTAATAATTTTTTTAGAGATCAAATAGATCGTTTTGGAGAAATAGATACTTTAATAGCAACAATAGGGGAGCAATTAGAAGGTAAAGATGTTCAACTCATTTTAAACAGTGATGATCCTTTTGTAACAAGACTTGCTAAATACGGTAAAAATAATATATATTTTGGTATAAGCAAAGATGCGTATAAGTTTTCAGATTATGGAATTTCCGAATCTAAATTCTGTCCGAATTGTGGAACAGAATTAACTTATAGTTATATTCATTACAGTCAACTTGGATATTATAAATGTTCAAATTGTGGATTTTCACGTCCTAATCCTGATTATACAGTAACTTATGCTGAGTTAAAACCTTTTATTTCATTAAGTATAAATAATGAAGATAGTTTCTCTACAAGATTAGCTGGAGATTATAATATTTACAATATATTAGCAGCATATACTTTGTTGAATATTTTAGGAATAAAAAAAGAAAAAATTAAAAAAGGGTTAGGAAGCTACACTTCTAAAAATGGTCGAATGCAGAGTATTGAGATTACCAGCAAAACAACTGCATTGTTAAACCTTGCTAAAAATCCGGCAGGACTTAACGCCTCATTAGCTATCGGAAAAACAATAGATACAAGAATAAATTATTTATTGATTTTAAACGATAACGGTGCAGATGGTTTTGATATTTCATGGATTTGGGATACTGATTTTAATATACTGGCTTCTCAAAATATTAATAATATTATTTGTTCAGGTAAACGTGCCAAAGAACTTGCATTAAGGTTGAAATACAGTGAAGTTTATGCCAATATAGTAGTTTTGGAAAATATAAAAGAGGCAGTTGCGAGATTAAAAAAATACAGTGAAAAATATTCTATTGTAATACCGAATTACACAGCACTGATAGAAACTCAAAAAGAATTGGAGAATTAAAATGGAATTGAAATTGTATCATTTTATGCCTGATAAATTAAATCTTTATGGTGATATTGGAAATGTTATAGCACTAAAAAAAAGATGTGAATGGCGTGGTATAAATTTGAAAATAGAAAATATAACTTCAACAGATGGTGTAAAGTTATCAAACTGTGATATGTTCTTTATTGGTGGCGGATCAGACAGAGAACAGTGCATTGCAACTGAACAATTTTCTAAGATAAAAAATGAGTTTAAATCAGCCATAGAAGCCGGAGTGCCGGCATTAACTATTTGTGGTGGTTATCAATTTTTAGGAGAATATTACAAAACTGTAGATGGTGTTAAATTACCGGGATTAAATATTTTAAATTTTTATACGGAATCAAAGAAAGATGCACCACGTTTAATAGGGAATATACTGGTTGAATCAGAAATGTTTGGAAATATCGTCGGTTTTGAAAATCACGGCGGCAGAACATATCATAATTATAATACGCTAGGTAATGTTATAGTTGGATTTGGAAATAATGATTATAATAAAAAAGAAGGGTTATTGTATAATAATTTAATAGGTACATATCTTCATGGGCCAATCTTACCAAAAAATCCTAATGTGGCTGATTATTTAATTAAAGCTGCATTAGATAATAAATATGGAGATTACGAGTGGAAACCGTTAGAAAACAATATTGAATTTATTGCCAACAACCATATGGTAGAATTATTGAAGAAAAATATAAAGTAGTATCAATATCGATACTGCTTTTTTTACCATATATTATTTTACAAATATTCCAGCAACGGTTAGCAGTGGTATGACGCCTACAACTAACTTGGGTTAATTCTAAAATTTTCGGGTCTACAAAATATAGGACTGATAAAAAAACAAGTCCGATTTTTTGTTGAGCCAAATTTTCAGCATCTATGATACGTAAAAATTCGTAGTAGTAAGGCATGCAAGGTTATTCTAATCTATACGAACAAAGTAAGTAAAAGATTAGTAAGTAGCTACTGCCACGGATCAGCAGTTGAC
>NZ_KI271824.1:9231-41346 GCF_000469465.1 Gemella bergeri ATCC 700627
TCTGCAACCTATGGTTTTGATGATACGAGTATCCTTGCATACGCCACTTCTAATATTTATGATGTGTAGCTAGTGCTCATAAACCTAAGAATTTAAAGAGAGTTCTTAAGATTTCCTCACCATTATAGAATCAGTAACAAAAAAGTTAGTAATTAATGTATAAAATATATATTTTTTGTTGAATATTACCATAAAAGTTCATATTATGAAATAAAATACTAAAAACAAAATAAAAAAATACGTTTTATACTTGATTTAATTTATATATGGGAGTATAATTTAAAATATAAACGGACATTAAAATTATATTATTAATATATATCGTTATAAAACGGACTTTAGTGATGAAAAAGGAGTTTAATGTATGAAAATAGCAGTTGTTATGGGATCAAACTCGGATTATAAAACAATGATAGAGACATGTAAATTATTAGATGAATTTGAGATTTCTTATGATAAAAAGGTTGTTAGTGCACATCGTACACCAAATTTATTGGTTAATTTTGCAAAAAATGCACGAACAAATGGTTATTCACTAATAATAGCAGCGGCAGGTGGAGCTGCTCACTTACCCGGAATGGTAGCATCAATGACAACCTTACCGGTAATTGGTGTTCCGATAAAATCCAGTATTTTAAGTGGTGTAGATTCTCTATATTCTATAGTACAAATGCCGGCAGGTGTCCCGGTTTTAACTATGGCAATAGGTATTGCAGGAGCAAAAAATGCTGCAATAAGTGCTTTATCAATATTAGGAATTACTAATGAAAAATATGCTGCTAAATATGAAGAATTTAAACGAGAACAAGAAAGAATAGTATTGGAAGAGATGATATTATGATTAAAACTATTTTACCGGAAAAAACTATAGGAATTATTGGTGGTGGACAGCTGGGTAGAATGTTGGCTATGAGCGCTAAAGAAATGGGGTATAAAATTGCTATTTTAGACCCGAGTTTTGATTGTTGTGGAAGACAATTCAGTGATATTTTTATTGAAGCATTGTTTGATGATACGGAAAGTATAGAAAAATTATGTAAGATAAGTGATGTTGTTACATTTGAATTCGAAAATATTAGTGCAACAGTATTAGAAAAATTGGAAAAAGTATATAATATAGTTCAAAGTGCTGAAGTTTTAAAAATCACGCAACATAGGTATTATGAAAAAGAATTTGCTCATAGGTTGAATATTCCAACCGTTGATTATATTTACATTGAAGAAAATACAAATATTGATATAGAAAAAACTTATCTGATGAAAACCGTTCGCTTTGGTTATGATGGAAAAGGTCAAAAAATAATTTCTAAAAAAGAAGAAATTGAACAATATACAATTTTAGAAGAATTAATTACATTAGATAAAGAAATATCTGTTGTAGCCGTTAAAGATAAATTTGATATTCAAATAATTGCAGTTGTAGAAAATGAACATAAAAATAATATATTGTTTCGCTCAAAAGTTCCGACTACCGCAACCGAAGAACAAGAAAATTTTGCAATAGAGTATACAAAAAAAATTTTGGAAAATATAGAATACTATGGAGTTCTTACAGTAGAATTTTTCATTAGTAAAGGGAAAGTAATTTTTAATGAAATTGCTCCACGAGTTCATAATTCTGGACATATTACAATGCAATCAGCTACTAAGAGTCAATTTAGAGCTCATATTGAGGCTATTTGCGGTTTACGTGTCGGTAAAATACAAAACAGAGAAACAACTTTATATAATATACTCGGTCAAGATTTAGAATATTTTAAAAATTTAATTACAAAAAAGCAAGGTTTTTTACATTTGTATGAAAAAGAACCGCGTAAAAATAGAAAAGTAGGGCATATTAATTTTTACGGAAACATCATTTTAGGAGGTTATGATGAACAATAAACGAATTTTTGTCAAAAAGCGTAGTGTATATAATAAAGAAGAATTACAACTTAAAGAAAATCTAAACTTAGAATACAATCTGGGATTGGAAGAAGTTAAGTTGTATGTTATTTATGATATTTATAATATAGATGAAAAAACATATAGATTGGCAAAAACTTCTGTATTTTCTGAAATTGTTGTGGATGAAGTGTTTGAAAGTATTGAATTAGAAACCGGAAAATATTTTTCATATGAAGTGCTACCTGCTCAATATGATCAAAGAGCCGACAGTGCAGAAAAAAGCATTAAGTTGCTTGACGCAAAGAGTAAAGCGACAGTGAGAAGCGGAAAACTGGTTATTTTTGATAAAAAATTAACTGAAGATGAATTAAAATTGATTGAGAATTATTTAGTAAATCCTATAGAGGCACGAAAAAAAGATTTATCTGTTTTAGAATTTAATCTAAACTCTGAGCCGACGCCTTTAAAAAATTTAGCAGATTTTTTAGAATTTACAAAAAAAGATTTAGAAAATCTAAAAAAAGAATTTTCATTGGCAATGGATATAGAAGATTTAGTTTTTATCCAAAATTATTTTAAGTCAGAAAAACGTAATCCGACAGAAACTGAAATTTATGTATTAGATTGTTATTGGAGTGATCATTGTCGTCATACGACTTTTGAAACTATTTTAGAAGAAGTTAATATCAAATCGGAATTATTCAAAAAAGAAATGCAAGACGCTTTTAATTATTATTTAAAAGTTAGGTCTGATTTGGGAAGAGAAGATAAACCCTTAACATTAATGGACATGGCTAGTATTATCGGTAAATATCATGTTAAAGTGTTAAAAGATAAAAATATTGAAGTTAGTGAGGAAATTAATGCTTGCTCTTTTTTCACAACTATTAAAAATAACGGAGAAAATGAACGTTGGTTAATTCAATTCAAAAATGAGACTCATAACCATCCAAGTGAAATCGAACCTTTTGGTGGATCAAGTACCTGTATAGGTGGCGCTATTCGTGATCCGTTATCAGGGCGTAGTTATGTTTATCAAGCTATGCGTATTTCAGGTAGCGGAAATATTTTACAAAAACGTGAGAATACGTTAGCGTATAAGCTGCCACAAGTAGAAATAGCTAAAGGTACAGCACACGGTAATTCATCTTACGGCAATCAGATTGGTTTGGCTACTACTTTTGTTAGAGAGCTATATGATGACAGTTATGTAGCAAAACATATGGAAGTAGGTGCTGTTGTTGGGGCGGTTAAAGACGGTGATTATAAGCGTGAAAGTTTAATAGCCGGAGATATTGTTGTTATGATCGGTGGACGTACCGGACGTGACGGTATTCAAGGAGCGAGCGGGTCAAGTCTTGAACATACTAATAATTCACTGGAAACAATGTCAAGTCAAGTACAAAAAGGGAATGCTCCTGAAGAAAGAAAGCTACAACGTTTATTTAGAAAACCGGAAGTAACGAAAATAATTAAAAAATGTAATGATTTTGGTGCCGGCGGTGTTTGTGTAGCCATTGGAGAACTATCAGATGGTATAGAAATTCATTTAGACAAGGTTTTAACTAAATATCAAGGATTGAATGCAACGGAATTAGCTACCAGTGAATCACAAGAACGTATGGCGGTGGCAATTGATAAAAAAGATTATGAAAAATTTATTAAAGAATGCGAAAAGGAAAACATTGAGTATTCTCACGTTGCAACTGTAACTGATAAACGTCGTTTAGAAATGTATTACGATGGGGAAAAAGTAGTAGATATGGGGGCTGACTTCTTAGAAACAGCCGGTGTTCGCCAACGTGCAATAGCGACACTAAAAGATAATATGGGAGAAAATCCTTTTACAGATAAAAATGTATCAAGAAAAAATATTTTATCTGAATTGGGTGAGTTAAATGTTACTTGTCAAAAAGGTTTAGCGTCAAAATTTGACTCCTCAATCGGAGTTAGTACGGTACTTATGCCGTTTTCTGGAAAAAACAAACTAACACCGGTTCAAGCTAGTGTTCAGGCATTACCGACACTCCATTCAACAAGTGATACGGCAACAATCTTGACTTATGGATTTATTCCGAAAATTTCTCATTATTCACCATTTTTATCATCTATATACGCTGTATTAGAATCAGTCGCTAAAGTATATGCAGTAGGTGGAAATACAGAAAGTCTTTACTTCTCATTTCAAGAATACTTTGAAAAATTGGGTAAAGATAGTACGAAGTGGGGAAAAGTTACTCAAAGTTTATTGGGTAGTATTTATGCTCAAAAAGAAATTGGTCGTCCTAGCATAGGTGGTAAAGACAGTATGTCAGGAACGTTCAATAATATAAATGTAGTTGAAACACTGATTTCATTTGCTTGTACTCCTGTAAAGATAGCTGATATTATAACACCGGAATTAAAAACAATAGGTAATCATTTGTATTATATTCCGGTGGTAAAAGATAAAAAAGGATATCCGAATATTAAAGAAACATTAAAAAATTATGAAAAAATAGGTAAATATATTAAAGATGGAACTATTGTTTCAGCATATGTTCAAGAAGAAGGTAGTGTGGTTGCATCGTTGGTTAAAATGTCTTTAGGTAATGATTTGGGATTTGAAGTAGCTAAAGATAACATCCTAAACTTTGATCCTGCATCATTAGTGGTAGAATCGGTAAAAGAATTACCTTTTGAAAAATTGGGGGTTGTCAGTGAAAGAATAATCATTAATAATGAAGTATTTATGCGTACAGAAATATACGATGCTTACACAAAAACATTAAATGATATTTATCCAATATATCAAAACGAAGATAAAGGAACTGTTGAAAATCTACATACCGAACACAATAAAAAAGTGTACTATCCTAAATATGTAGAAAATGTAAAAGTAGTTATTCCAATATTTCCGGGAACAAATTGTGAATATGATAGCGAAAGAGCATTTATAGAAGCAGGGGCTACTCCTACAACAGTAGTTATAAGAAATACCCGTGAAAATGATATTAATGAATCAATAGATGAGTTTGTGAATGCTATTGAGAAGTCACATATTATTATGTTCCCCGGTGGATTTTCTAGTGGTGATGAACCGGACGGAAGTGCTAAATATATTGTTAACTTCTTAAAAAATATTAAAGTTAAAAATGCAATTCATAAACATTTAGCAGAAAAAAAATTAATTTTAGGTATATGTAATGGATTTCAAGCATTGTTAAAATCGGGATTAATTCCATATGGAGAAATTAGAGAATTAACGAAAGATGATTTAACTTTATATCGTAATGACAGCTATGAACATATTTCCACAACAGCCTTTACACGTGTTGCCAACACAAATTCTCCTTGGTTACAAGATTTTAATATTGGTGAACAACATGAAGTTGTGTTCAGCCACGGTGAAGGAAAAGTAGTCGGAATAAATATTGAAAGATTCAAACATTTGATCGCTTTTCAATATAGCGACTTCGATGGGAATGCGACTTTAAACGGAAGATTTAATCCAAACGGTTCATTATTGGCTACGGAAGGTTTAATAAGCGAAAATGGATTAATATTAGGAAAAATGGGACATAGTGAGCGTTATGGAAAAACTCTATATAAAACTAATACAATAAAAATAAAACAAGATATTTTTAAAAATGGTGTAAATTATTTTAAAGGGGAAAAATAAAATGAAATTATTATATGAAGGAAAAGCAAAACAATTATTCGAATGTGCTAACGATGATGAAATTTATGTTCACTACAAAAATAGCGCTACAGCATTCAACGGTGTAAAAAAAAAAGAGTTTGAAAGAAAGGGGGTTTTTAATAATACCATTACTTCATTAATCTTTGAATACTTAGAAAAAGAAGGTGTTAAAACTCATTTTATAAAAAAAATAAATGAAACAGATCAACTTTGTAAACATGTAACAATTATTCCGCTGGAAGTAATAATTCGCAATATAGTTGCAGGATCAATGGCTAAAAAATATGGTATTGAAGAAGGAAAAAAATTGGCAAAACCGGTTTTTGAACTTAGTTATAAAAATGATGAGCTTAATGATCCGTTAATTAATAACGATCATGCCGTCGCATTGGGAATTGTAACGGAAGAAGAATTAGAAAATATAAGAATGCAAGCACTTAAAATTAATAATTTACTTCAAAAATTATATTTAAAAGCCAATTTAGTTTTGGTAGATTTTAAAATAGAGTTTGGTCGTGATAAGGATGGAAATATTATTTTAGCTGATGAAATTTCTCCGGATACTTGTCGTTTATGGGATAAAGATACAAATAAAAAATTGGATAAAGATAGATTTAGAAGAGATTTAGGTTCAGTGATGGAGGCTTATGAAGAAGTTTTAAGGAGATTAGAAGATGCGAGGGCTTAATGAAGAGTGTGGCGTATTCGGTATTTGGAATCATCCATCTGCAAGTAATGTAACATACTTTGGATTACACAGTTTACAACATCGTGGTCAAGAAGGAGCTGGAATAGTTTCACGCGATAATAATACTTTAAGAGGATATCGAGATCTTGGTTTGGTATCAGAGGTATTTCGTAATAAGGAAAAATTAGAACATCTTGTAGGTAACAGTGCAATAGGGCACGTTAGATATGCAACATCGGGTAACAATAGTATTCAAAATATTCAACCTTTTTTATACCATTTTTATGATATGAGTGTAGGTGTTTGTCACAACGGTAATTTAATTAATGCTAAAACTTTACGACGTGAATTAGAGCAAGATGGGGCAATTTTTCACTCATCATCAGATACGGAAGTTTTAATTCATTTAATAAGAAGAAGTGATAAATCAACATTTAAAGAACAATTAAAAGAAAGTTTGCAAAAAATTAAGGGTGGTTTTACGTATTTACTTCTAACCAAAGATGCTTTATATGGTGCAGTAGATCCAAATAGTTTAAGACCCTTAGCAATAGGAAAAACAAAGAGCGGAGCATATGTGGCAGCTAGTGAAACTTGTGCTATTGATGTTGTAGGTGCAGAATTTGTTTGTAATGTCGGTGCGGGAGAGATGGTTATAATTGATGATGATGGAATTCGTATTGAAAAATATACCAATAATACCTTGGTAGCTATTGCCGCTATGGAGTATGTCTATTTTGCACGTCCTGATTCAAACATTGCAGGAATTAACGTTCACTCGGCACGAAAAAGAACCGGGCGTCGTTTGGCTAAAGAACAACCAACTCCGGATGCTGATATGGTTATTGGAGTACCAAACTCATCATTATCGGCAGCAAGTGGCTATGCGGAAGAAAGTGGGTTACCTTATGAAATGGGATTGATAAAAAATCAATATGTAGCTCGTACCTTTATTCAACCAACTCAAAAATTGCGAGAGCAGGGAGTTAGAATGAAATTATCCGCTGTAAAAGGTGTGGTAAAAGGTAAGAGTATTGTAATGGTAGACGACTCAATCGTGAGAGGAACTACAAGTAAACGCATTGTTCAATTACTTAAAGAAGCGGGAGCAAGAGAAGTACATGTAAGAATAGCTTGCCCTCCACTGATGTTCCCCAGTTTTTACGGAATAGATATTTCAACAACACAAGAATTAATTTCAGCTAATAAAACAATAACAGAAATTAAAGAAATAATAGGGGCTGATTCACTAGGATTTTTAAGTGAAGATGGTTTAGTAGAAGCAATAGGTCTTAATTATGATGCACCATATACAGGGTTATGTATGGATTGTTTCAATGGGAATTACTCGGCAGGGTTATATAATTATGAGGATAATTATGTAAATTCAATGACAGATATTCAAAAAAAATTTTTACAAGAAAGGGGTAAAAATAATGAGAAAAAAATATGAGGAAAGTGGTGTTAGTTTACAAGCCGGATACGAATCGGTAGAACGAATAAAAAAACATGTAAAACGTACAAAAAATTTGGGTATGATGTCAGCAATCGGGGGATTTGGTGGAGCATTTGATCTTAGTGCCTATAACTTTAAAAATCCCGTTTTAGTAAGTGGAACTGATGGTGTAGGAACAAAATTAAAATTGGCATTTGAATTGAATATTCATAATACTATCGGTATTGATGTAGTGGCAATGTGTGCCAATGATATACTTGCTCAAGGTGCGATACCTTTGTTTTTCTTAGATTATTTAGCTGTTGGGAAAAATTATCCTAAACAAGTGGAAGCTATTGTTGAAGGTGTTGCTGAAGGTTGTGTACAGGCTGATTGTGCTATAGTTGGAGGAGAAACAGCAGAAATGTCCGGTTTTTACGAGGATGGTGAGTATGATATTGCAGGTTTTTGTGTCGGTGCACAAGAAAAAGAATTGTTACTTAATCCCGAAAATACTAAAGCCGGACAAGCAGTTATCGGTTTAGCGTCTAGTGGTGTTCATTCAAACGGTTTTTCATTAGTAAGGAAAATCTTGAAAGATAATAATATCAGTTTAAATGAAAAATTTGAAAATAGTACAATAGGGGAAACCCTTTTAACACCTACTAAAATATATGTTAAAGAAGTTTTAAGGGTTCTTAAAGAAGTAAAAGTAGCAGGAATTGCTCATATAACCGGAGGAGGATTTCATGAAAATTTGCCACGTTGTTTAAAAGATGGCTTAGGGATGAAAATAATCAAATCTTCTTACACCGTACCAAAAATTTTTAACTTTCTAGCAGAAAAAGGCGGTATAGACGAGGAAGAAATGTATCATATTTTTAATATGGGTGTTGGTATGGTACTTGTAGTAGAAAAAGAAGATGTAGGAAAAACTTTATCGTTATTGGATAATTCCTTTGTTTTAGGAGAAGTAACTAATGAAAGTGGAATAAAAATAGTATGAAGAAGGTAGCCATTTTTGCATCAGGGACAGGTAGTAATTTTGAAAAAATAGCAGATGATAAACGTTTAAAAGAAAAAATGGTAATAGAACTATTAGTATGTGATAAAAAAAATGCTGCAGTTATTAAAAAAGCACAAGCTAGAGGTATTCCAACCTATGTTTTTTCTACAAAAGATTTTTCGACAAAACAAGACTACGAAAAAGAAATTTTTGAAAAAGTTAAGAATTTTGATTATATATTTTTAGCAGGATATATGAGAATTATCTCTCCATATTTCTTAGAAAATTATAAAAAAACAATCTTAAATTTACATCCGTCATTGTTACCAAAATACAAAGGGAAAGACGCCATTAAACAGGCATTTAATGCAAAGGAAAATAAAATTGGTATAAGTATTCATTATGTAAATGAAGAATTAGATGGTGGTAGGGTAATAGCACAACGTTCGTTAAAAGTAACAAGTAACGATACATTAAAAACAGTAACTGAAAAAATTCATAAATTAGAGCATGAACTCTATCCAAATGTCATCTTAAAATTATTAGAGGAGGAACTATGACAAAAAGAGCATTAATTAGTGTGAGTGATAAAACGAATATTGTAGAATTTGCGAAAGGTTTAGAGAAATACGGATATGAAATTATTAGTACAGGAGGAACATTTACTCATTTAAAAAATAACGGTGTTTCATGTATAAGTATTGAAGATATAACACATTTTCCTGAAATTTTAGAAGGGCGTGTAAAAACACTACACCCTAAAATTCATGGAGGATTACTTTCAAAACGTGGGAATAAATTACACAATAAGCACATAGAAGAAAATAATATAGAATATATAGATTTAGTTTGTGTAAATTTATACCCTTTTGAACAAACGGTAAAAAAAATTGGTGTAACTGAAGAAGAAATTATTGAAAATATTGATATTGGCGGTCCCAGTATGCTAAGAAGTGCTGCAAAAAATTTTAATGATGTGGTTGTAGTAACTGATATCGCTGATTACGATAAAATTTTGAAGGAATTAGAAAATGGTAGCATTTCTTTGCCAACACGACGTTCTTTAGCAATAAAAGTATTTAACACAACAGCAAGTTATGATGCAGCTATTGCAAATTATTTTAATAAAAAAGATAATTTAGTTCCGAAAAAATTAACAATCTCATATAAATTACAAGATACTTTACGTTATGGAGAAAATCCGCATCAAAAAGCATATCATTATGTTCAAAATAACAATGAAAGTTATGCACTGCACAATGCCGTTCAATTACACGGTAAAGCGATGTCTTACAACAATATTCAAGATGCAAGTGCTGCATTAGATATATTGAATGAATTTGATGAAACTACTTGTATTGCTGTTAAGCATATGAACCCTTGTGGTGTTGCTGTTGGTAAAGATGTTTTTGAAGCGTATAGTCGTGCTTACGAGGCAGACCCTATATCAATATATGGCGGTATTATTGCGATTAACGGAGTAATAGATATCCGTACGGCTGAAAAAATGAGCAAAACTTTCTTGGAAATTATTTTGGCTAATGATTATGAGAAGGAAGCATTGGATATATTGACTAAGAAGAAAAATTTACGTATCTATAAGTTAAGTGAGAAAAACAATAATTCAGTTGAACAAATTAAAAGTGTTCGCGGGGGAATATTGGTTCAAGATTTTAATGATAAACTTGCTGATGAATATATGGATGTAACTTATAAAAAAATTACCGCTGAACAACAAAAAGATATAGAATTTGGTTTAAAAGTAGTAAAACATGTAAAATCAAATGCTATTGTGGTAGTGAAGAATTCTCAAACTTTGGGAATAGGGGCAGGACAAATGAATCGTGTCGGTTCATGTAAAATTGCTCTTGATCATGCTGGAGAAAATGCAAAAGGTGCAATTTTAGCATCAGATGCTTACTTTCCAATGCGTGATAGTGTAGATTTGGCGGCTAAATATGGAATTTCAGCAATAGTTCAACCGGGAGGTTCTATTCGGGATCAAGAAAGTATTGATGCTTGTAATGAGAAAGGAGTGGCAATGGTCTTCAGTAAAATTCGCCACTTTAAACACTAGATATGGCAAAAGTATTAATAGTCGGTAATGGCGGAAGAGAACACGCTATTGCATATAAATTTTATAAAGAGGGTCACGAAATATTTATGACAGGAATTAATCCTGCGGTTGAAGAGTTTGGAACGTGCGTAACAATAAATGAAGACCAAATACCAAGTTATGCAAAAGAAAACAATATAGACCTAGTATTTGTCGGCCCGGAAGTACCATTAGTTAATGGACTTATTGATAAACTTCAAGAAAAAGATATCCGTGCTTTTGGCCCAAGTAAAAAAGCTGCACAATTAGAAGGAAGTAAAGTATTTTCAAAAATGATGATGAAAAAATACGATATTCCAACTGCTAAATATGAAAGTTTTAGTGATTATAAAAAAGCTAGTGAATATCTAGCTGAACAACAAGTACCGATAGTTTTAAAAGCTGACGGTTTGGCAGCAGGTAAAGGTGTTATTATTGCGAATACTTTAGAAAAAGCACAATATGAATTAAAAGAAATGATGTGTAATTCCAAATTTAATTCAGCAGGCGCTAAAGTCGTAATTGAAGAATTTCTTCAAGGGGAAGAATTTTCATTAATGTGCTTCGTTTCGAATAAAAAAGTTTATCCAATGGAAATTGCACAAGATCACAAACGAGCTTTTGATAATGATCAAGGATTAAATACCGGAGGGATGGGAGCTTATACTCCGCTGAAAAAAATCACTGTAGATGACATAAAAGTAGGAATTGAAAAAGTAGTTCAACCTATTGTTAATGCAATGAGTGATGAAGGGATGCCATTTTACGGAATTTTATATGCCGGGCTCATGAAATGCAAAAATGGTATTAAAACTATTGAATTTAATGTTCGTTTTGGAGATCCTGAAAGTGAAATATTACTACTGAAATTAGAAAGTAGTTTGTATGATATTGCTAACAATGTGATTGATGGAGAAGATATTGAACTAAAATGGAATAGTGATGCTTTTATCGGAGTGGTGATGGCAGCTAAAGGTTATCCGGAACATAGCGAAAAAGGTGCAATAATTAAAGGTTTAGATAAGGTATCAACACCAATTTTTCACATGGGAACAAAAAAGGTATCCGGTGAAATCGTTATAAATGGTGGACGTGTTTTATTGGTTTGCGCAAATGGAAAAACCTTGCAAGAAGCGCGAGAAAAAGTATATAATGAAATAGGAAAAATAGAATGTGAAGAACTATTTTTCAGACGAGATATAGGTCATTTATCCCTATAAAAATGTATCAGTATATTGGTTTATTATTGATATTAATAATTTTTAATATACATAATAATTGGATAAGTTGTAAAATAAAGTGCAACAGTTAAGATATCCTACAGTATTTTTATTAATGGCAGGAGATTATTTTAAATGATTGAAAGATATAGCAGAGAAGTAATGCGTAATGTTTTTAGTGATGAAAATCGCTTTAAAGCATATTTAGAAGTTGAATTATATGCTACCGAAGCATGGAGTGAACTAGGAGTTGTTCCGAAAAAAGATGTGGAAAAATTATTTACCAATGCAAAATTTGATTTAAAAGGAATTTTTGAATTGGAAAAAGAAACAAAACATGATATAGTAGCTTTTACTCGCAATGTATCAAGTTACTTAGGTGATGAAAAAAAATGGGTACATTACGGTTTAACATCAACAGATGTAGTTGATACTGCATATGGATATTTATATAAACAGGCAAACGATATTTTGTATCAAGATTTGTTAAAATTTCAAGAAGTATTAAAAGAAAAGGCATTGCAGTACAAATTTACTCCGTGTATTGGGCGTACTCATGGAGTTCATGCCGATATAAGTAGTTTCGGTTTGAAGTTTGCACTATACTATGATGAGTTTAATCGTCATCTTAAACGTTTTAGTGAAGTAAGGAAAATTATTGAAGTAGGGAAAATTTCCGGAGCAGTGGGAACATTTTCTAATACGCCACCGGAAGTACAAGACTATGTATGTAAAAAATTAGGAATAGGGTCAAGTAATATTTCGACACAAACTCTACAACGTGACAGACACGCTGATTACTATGCAACATTGGCATTAATTGCAAGTTCTATTGAAAAAATAGGGGTAGAAATTCGTCACTTGCAAAGAACAGAAGTTCGTGAAGCAGAAGAGTTCTTTTCAAAAAAACAAAAAGGTTCCAGTGCAATGCCGCACAAACGTAACCCTATTTCCAGTGAAAATATGGCAGGTTGTGCCAGAATTATGCGTGGTTATATGTTAGCTGCCTATGAAAATATTCCTTTATGGCATGAACGTGATATTTCACATTCAAGTGCAGAACGTATTTTAAGTAACGATGCAACAACATTGTTGGATTATATGTTAAATCGTTTTACAAATGTTGTGAAAAATCTGACAGTATTTACCGATAATATGATTAAAAATATTTATGCAACTAATGGCGTTATTTTTGCTCAAAGAACTATGAGTAATCTAATTAAAAACTATGGATTTTCTCGTGAAGAAGCATATGATTTAGTGCAACCGCTGGCAATGAAATCATGGTTCGAAAATATTCCGTTTAAACAATTATTAGAAGAAAATGAAATTATTCAAAAAACGGTATCAAAAGAAGTATTAGACAGTTGTTTTGACCTAAATGTTCATTTGATAAATATTGATAAAATTTATAAACGTATTCCGGGATTGGAAGAATAATTTCAAACACCGTGATTTATTATAAAAAATAACCCTTATAGGAAAGAGGTATAATAAATGAAATCAGATTTTCAAATTTCAAATGAATGTAAAAAACAAGATATTAAAACAGTGGCAAATAAATTAGGAATAAGTGAAAATGATTTGATTTTATATGGTAATTATAAAGCCAAAATTCAAACAAAAAATATAAAAAAGAATATTAAAGAAGATGCTAATTTAGTATTAGTAACATCAATCAACCCAACATCAAGTGGAGAAGGCAAGTCAACTGTTACCATAGGGTTATCAGATGCTCTAAATAAAATCGGTAAAAAATCGTGTGTAGCATTGCGCGAGCCGTCATTAGGCCCTGTACTAGGAAGAAAAGGTGGTGCAGCAGGTGGAGGATATGCACAGGTTGTTCCTATGGAAGATATCAACTTACACTTTACCGGTGATATGCACGCTATTACAACCGCTCATAATGCAATAGCGGTGCTTGTTAATAATCATGTATTTCAAGGTAATGAACTTGAAATTGATAAAATTATTTTTAATCGTGTAATGGATATGAATGCACGTGATTTACGTCATATAAAAATCAATGTAGGTACAGAATTGGAACGTGAAGATGGTTTTGATATTACAGTTGCCAGTGAAATTATGGCAATCTTATGCCTATCAGAAAATCTTGGTGATTTAAAAGAAAAACTAAGTAATATATTAGTAGCTTATAATAAAAAAGGTGATCCGATATATCTTAAAGATTTGAAGATTGAAGGAGTTATTACTTCGCTATTAAAAGATACAATTAAACCTAATATTGTTCAAACGTTAGAAAATAATCCGGCTATTATTCACGGAGGTCCATTTGCGAATATTGCCCACGGCTGTAACTCAATTTTAGCAACGAAAACAGCTTTAAAATATACTGATTATGTTATTACAGAGGCGGGGTTTGGAGCAGACCTTGGTGCTGAAAAATTTTTAAATATAAAATGTCGTAAGGCAGGGCTTAATCCGAAAGCTGCTGTGGTTGTGGCTACTATTAAAGCATTAAAACTTCATGGTGATATCGAAGAAAAAGATTTAAAAGAAGAAAATTTGGAAGCATTGGCAAAAGGGGTAAAAAATTTAGAAAAACATATTGAAAATTTACATAAGTTTAATTTACCTGTTATAATAGCCTTAAATGTTTTTATTACCGATACAGTAAAAGAACTGGAATTTTTAGAAAACTGGGCAAAAGAAAAAAATGTTGAATTTTCTCGTGTGGAAGTTTGGGAAAAAGGTAGCTTAGGAGGAATAGATTTAGCTGAAAAAGTAGTAAGAGTTGTGGAAAATAATGGTAAAAAGTTAAAATTACTATACAAGGATGAAGCATCAATAATAGAAAAAATCGAAATTATTTGCCGTGAAATCTATGGTGCAGATGGTGTAAATATTACTGATGAAGTAAAAGAAGAAATAGAAAAAATCGAAAAATTAGGTTTTGGAAATTTACCGGTTTGTATGGCAAAAACACCATTATCACTTTCTGATAATTCAAAATTAAAAGGTCGTCCATGCGGATTTAATATTACAATCAGTGATGTAAAACTACGTAGCGGAGCGGGATTTGTGGTAGTATACGCTAATAAAGTACTGACAATGCCGGGATTACCAAAAGTACCAAGTGCATTAAATATCGATATAGATGAAGAAACAGAAACAATTTTAGGAATATTCTAAAATAATTAATCAAATAAAATTAGTCCTGTGTTAAATACAGGGTATGAGAAAAAATAAGGATAAAATGCTATGTAACACAGTGTTGCTTAGCATTTTTCAAATAGTTTTTAATATAGTATCCAACTCCAATATAATATACTAGATATAAATAAGAAACGCTATTTTTATATTTCGTTTTTGTTTAAAGTAATTTAGACGCAGTTTATACATAATAATCGTTTTTTTATAATAAAAATAACGAAAAAATTATGTAAAGTCACTTTTATATTATATTTTACATAATTTTCCGTAAAATTATAAAAAAATGTTCGCAAATATCCGTATTTGTGGTATAATAATTAATGGAAAAAATAATAGCTTTCAGGAGGCACAACTAATGTCAATAATTGTAGTAGTAGGTTCACAATGGGGTGATGAAGGGAAAGGTAAAATTACCGATTTTCTAGCAGAGAGTGCTGATGTTATAGCACGTTATCAAGGCGGTAATAATGCAGGGCATACAATTAAGTTTGACGGTAAAACTTATAAACTACAACTTATTCCATCCGGTATTTTTAATGATGAGAAATTATCTGTTATAGGTAATGGTTTAGTAGTTGATCCAAAATGGATTTGTGGTGAAATCAATCGTCTAAAAGAAAGTGATGTAACATGTAACGGTTTAAGGATTTCTAACAGAGCACATGTAGTATTACCATATCACTTGAAACTTGATGAAGTAGAAGAAGCAAGACGTGGGGATAATAAAATAGGTACTACTAAAAAAGGTATCGGTCCATGTTATGTAGATAAGTATAAACGTTGTGGAATACGTATTGCTGATTTATTAGATAAAGAATTATTTAAGAAAAAATTAGAACAAAATCTGAAAGAAAAAAATGAAGTATTTGAAAAAATTTACGGTGTTAAAGGCTTTACCACTGACGAAATTTTTGATGAATATTTTGAATACGGAAAACAGCTGGTACAATATGTTACTGATACATCAAAAGTATTAGAAGATGCTCAAAAAGAAAGTAAAAATATTTTATTTGAAGGAGCACAAGGGGTAATGCTTGATATTGACCATGGGACATACCCTTATGTTACATCATCAAATCCAAGTGCCGGTGGTATTACTGTAGGTAACGGTTTTGTTCCGACAAACGGTTTTAAAGTCCTTGGTATTTGTAAAGCATACACTTCTCGTGTCGGTGACGGACCATTCCCAACGGAATTATTTGATAAAGTTGGAGATACAATTCGTGAAGTAGGGCATGAATACGGAACGGTAACAAAACGTCCGCGTCGTATAGGTTGGTTTGACACCGTTGTAATGCGTCATTCAGCACGTGTATCAGGTATGACAAACTTGTCGGTCAATTGCCTTGATGTATTGTCAGGTCTTAAAGAGATAAAAATCTGTACGGCTTATGACTATAAAGGAGAAATTTTAACAGAATACCCTGCAAATGAAAATATTATAAAAGATTGCAAACCAATTTACGAAACATTGCCAGGTTTTAACGAAGATATTACCGGTATATCATCATTAGAAGAATTACCTGCCAATGCAAGGAAATATTTAGAAAAAATTGAAGAATTAGTAGGTGTGAAAATTTCAGTATTTTCAACCGGACCGGATAGAACACAAACTCACTTATTAGAAGATTTGTGGAAATAAAAAATTAATGTAATTGTACAATAAATACAAGATACAAAAAGTAACCAACCTCTAAAACTTGTCTAAGGTTTAGAGGTTGGTTTTTAAAGAATAATCTCATATTAGATTTTATACACATTATTAATAAAATTCATCTTTTAAATGTGATATAATAGTAATATTTTTATTAGTAATCGGGTGTTTAAAATCTATTTTGAATGCTCCTAAATACATTTTATCATATTTAATCCATCATTAGAATATAATCTGTCGCCTATAATTGCCGATTTTAAGTGTGCTAAATGAACACGAATTTGATGAGTTCGTCCTGTATCTAATGAAAGTGTAGCAATATAACGTCCATTCTCTATTTTTTTACAGTTAAGAATATGAGTTACTGCTGATTTTCCGTTATGAACAACAGCCATTTTATTTTTTTCATGTCTATCTCGTCCGATATTCGTTTTAATAGTCTGCGGGCTGAGATTATTTTTTATTAACGCATTATAATAACGTTTTATTAGGCGTTGTTCTAACATTAAATCAAGTTTTGCTTTTACAAAAGGGGTTTTAGTAAAAATAACGAGTCCGCTCGTATCAGTATCTAAACGATGTATCGGCTCAAGATATACATAATCAGTAATCAAAAAGTTGACAAGTGTATCATCTTCTACACTAATATCGTTAGGGTGTGTTTTTATTCCAGCCGGTTTCGATACCACAAGTAAATAATCATCTTCATATTCTTTAATAATATTTAATGAAGTATTTACAATATAATTTGATTGTGTAGAAAATGTATTAATAATTAATATATCATCTTTTTCTAACGGCGTATTTAAAGTTGACGGTTTATTATTAATTATTATAGTTTCTTTATTGTGATGACTATTCATACGGATAGCATGAATGCTTTTTTTAGATAATTTCAGAAAAATTTTTAGGTATTGTTCTACACTTTGGTAATTATGTAAAATTTTAAAATTCATGTTATACTCTTTCTACTGTTTATTGATTAATAAGTTTATTTATTATATAATATTTTTTGGATGATATAAACTAAAAAGGATATAAGGAGATACTAAATGACATTATTTTTTGTAAATGATTATGGAAGAGGTGCTCATCCAAAAATATTAGAGCAACTTACCCAAACAAATTTAGAATCAGAATATGGTTATGGAATGGATAGTTATAGTGAACGAGCAAAAGAAAAAATTCGTCTTTCATGCAAAAAAGAAGATGCTGAAATTTATTTTTTAGTCGGCGGGACACAAACAAACGCCGTTGTAATAAAATCTTTACTACGTTCTTATGAGGGAGTAATTTCAGCAAATACAGGACACATCAGTACCCATGAAGCAGGTGCAATTGAATACACAGGACATAAAGTAATAGAACTACCTAATTATAATGGTAAGTTATGTGCTGAAGATGTAGAAGAGTATTTTGATACATTTGGTAAAGATGCCAATCTTATGCATATGGTAAAACCCGGTATGGTTTATATCTCATATCCTACAGAATATGGAACACTATATAGTAAAGAAGAGTTAACAGCACTGCATACAATATGCAAAAAATATAGTGTACCTTTATTTGTGGACGGCGCACGTTTAGGTTACGGCTTAATGGCTAAAGAATGTGATATAACATTTAAAGAATTTGCTGATTTATGTGATGTTTTTTACATCGGAGGAACAAAAATAGGAGCATTATGTGGAGAAGCAGTTGTTTTTACTAATAAAACCATAGTACCAGAGAATTACATAACAATTATTAAACAAGCAGGGGCATTATTAGCAAAAGGTAGACTTCTTGGGGTACAATTTGATACATTATTTACCGACAATTTATATTTTAATATAAGTAAACATGCTATTGAAATGGCAGAGTTGTTGAAAAAAGGTTTAAAAGATAAAGGTTGTAAATTCTACATTGATTCACCTACTAACCAACAATTTATTATTGTGGAAAATAATAGAATGGAAAAACTTAAAAAAACCGTTCAATTTGCAAAATGGGAAAAATATGATGATACACATACAATTATACGCTTCGTTGTAGATTGGTCAACTAAAAAAGAAGATGTTGAACAACTAATAAAAATATTATAAAATGTAAAAATTAAAAATTAAGTAAAATTAACGCTTAATTTTTAATTTTTTTTAAAAAAATCATTGTCAAAAAAGGTCAAAAGTGATATAATTAAATTAAGGTCAAAAAAGGTCAAAATAATTAACCTTTTTTCCTAAATATAAAATAATTTAAGGAGATTTACTATGGATATTAATAGTTTTACAAATAGTGTTAAAGAAATATTAGCAAAATCTTCACAACAAGCAATAGAGAAAAAAAGTCAAAGTATTACGAGTGAAATGTTTCTTTATGAAGCGTTAGCTGGTAATAATTTGTATAGTGATATATTAGGAAGAATAAATATTGATAAAGCAGGATTGTTAAATGATTTGAAAAATGAAATCAATAAAATAAGTGTCGTAGACGGAGATAATATACAATATGGCGGTTATTTAAATAATGATTTAAATGCTTTATTAATAGAAGCAGATAAATATAAAAATAAATATGAGGATAAATTTATCTCATGTGAACATATAGTATTGGCAAGTTATGTGAAAAATAGTATTGTAAAAAAATATGTAGATAAAGTAGCAACATTAAAAGAATTATCAATTATAATTGATGACATCAGAGGAGGGAAAAAAGTAATGAATGAAAATCCTGAAAATAATTACGAAGTATTAGAAAAATATGGGCGAGATTTAGTAGAAGAGGCGAAAAACGGTAAAATTGACCCTGTTATCGGACGTGATGAAGAAATCCGTAATGTAGTGCGAATTTTATCACGTAAAACAAAAAATAATCCTGTGTTAATCGGAGAACCGGGTGTAGGTAAAACGGCGATAGTAGAAGCATTAGCACAGCGTATTGTTCGTGGTGATGTACCGGAAAGTTTAAAAAATAAAACAGTATTTGAGTTAGACTTAACCAGTCTGGTAGCTGGAGCTAAATATCGAGGTGAGTTTGAAGAACGTTTAAAAGCCGTATTAAAAGAAATTAAAGAACAAGAGGGGAAAATTATATTATTTATCGATGAAATTCACATGTTAGTCGGAGCCGGTAAAACTGATGGTGCAATGGATGCGGGTAATATTTTAAAACCGATGTTGGCACGTGGGGAATTGCACTGTATAGGGGCGACCACTCTTAATGAATATCGCCAATATATTGAAAAAGATTCAGCGTTAGAACGTCGTTTCCAAAAAGTATTAGTTAAAGAACCAACTGTAGAAGATACTATTTCAATTTTACGTGGTCTTAAAGAACGTTTTGAAGTTTATCACGGAGTAAAAATTTCTGACAGAGCAATAGTAGAAGCCGCTGAATTATCTAACAGATATATAACCGATAGATTTTTACCGGATAAAGCTATTGATTTAATTGACCAAGCATGTGCAACAATAAAAACTGAAAATTCTTCTAATCCTGCCGAACTGGATACTATTAACCGTAAAGTGATGCAATTAGAAATTGAAGAAAAAGCACTAAGTAGTGAGGATGATGAAATTTCACAAAAACGTTTGTTACACTTACGTGAAGAATTAGCAAATTTAAAAGAAGAACAAAATGCTTTACAACTACAAGTTGATAATGAAAAAGAAAAATTATCGGCAGTTAAAAATTTACGTGAAAAAATTGATAAGGTAAAATTAGAGTTGGAACAAGCACAAAATAGCTATAATTTAGAAAAGGCATCAGAGTTGCAATATTCTACCTTGCCAAAATTGCAACAAGAATTAAATGAATTGGAAGAAAAATCAAAAACAGAAGAATATAAACTTTTAAAACAAGAAGTAACGGAAGATGAAATCGGTTTTATTGTAAGCCAAATGACAGGCATTCCTGTGACACGTTTGGTCGAAACAGAAAAAGAAAAATTACTACATTTAGCAGATACAATCCATAAAAAAGTAATTGGTCAAGATGAAGCGGTAGAGAGCGTTACAAATGCAATCTTACGTTCACGTGCAGGAATTGCAGATCCCAATAGACCTATAGGTAGTTTCTTATTCCTTGGACCAACCGGTGTAGGTAAAACAGAACTGGCTAAAGCATTGGCACTTAATCTATTTGACGATGAAAAAAATATCGTTAGAATAGATATGAGTGAATATATGGAAAAACATTCAGTAAGTCGTTTAATCGGAGCGCCTCCGGGATATATCGGATATGAAGAAGGGGGACAATTAACAGAAAGTGTTCGTCGTAATCCATATAGCATTATTCTAATGGATGAAATAGAAAAAGCTCACCCTGATGTATTTAACATCTTGCTTCAACTACTGGATGAAGGTACATTAACAGATTCTAAAGGTGTTGTCGTAGATTTTAAAAATACTATAATTATAATGACATCAAATATAGGTTCATTAGAATTATTAGAAGAAGTTAAAGATGGAAAAATTAGTGAACAAACACGTAAAAATGTAACTAACCAACTGTACGCTTACTTTAAACCGGAAATTCTAAATCGTATGGATGATATTATTATCTTTAAACCGCTTACTCAAGATAATATTAAAGGTATAGCAAATAAATTATTAAATGAGTTGGTTGCTCGTTTAGAAAATAAAAATATTATACTAACTTATACAGCTAATGTGGCAGAGTGGGTTGCAACAGCAGGTTTTGACATAAAATTTGGTGCAAGACCGCTTAAACGTTTCATTCAAAGTCAAATTGAAAATAAACTGTCAGTAGAATTAATTCGCCATGGTATTGAAGATGGTATGGAGATTGAACTTGATTATAATAATGAATTATTAATTAATATAAAATAATATAAAATAATTCCATTATATCGGAGATATTTAGAAATATTTATCTCCGATTTTTTTATTGGATAAATCAATTAATATTATAAATTAAAACAAAAATAGTATGAAATTATAGATTAAGTATAAAAAATGAACTTATCAAAATTATAAATTTTACTTCCTTTTTTTTATCTTTTTATAGTATAATCATATCAACGATTAAGTATAGTTAGGAGGAATACTATGAAAATAGCCGTTATGGCAGGGACACCTGTTGATACAAATTTGGGAGTAGAATTATTAAAAAAGCATGGTTATAATAATCTCATTGTCATACCAATATCGAAAAATCCTATTGAACAAACAACATTTCAAGCAATGAAAAAAATAGAAAAAGAAAAAGTAATTATTGAATATATTAAAAAGCTAAAAATGCAGAATTGTACTAAAATTTTTGTTTATTGTAATTCTCTTAGTTCAGCTATTAATTTTGATGAATTATCAAAGAAATACAATATGACAATAATAACTCCTATGCAGATGTATCGTACTCTTGGGTTTGAATATTGTTATCTAGCGGTTATAACAGCTAACTCCCACGGTTTAGTAGGCGTTGAAAATAATCTTTATATTGCAAACCCTGAATTAAAAATACTAGGAATAACAATGTTAGAACTTGTTAAAGCAATTGAGGAAAAACAAAAACCCGGTGAAATAGTCGCTAAGTTTAACTTTATACATTTATTAAATTATTTTGAACAGATGCAGATTGAAGCAATTGTGTTAGGATGTACACATTTTCCCTATATAAAAAATGAATTAAAAAAAATAACATCATTACCTATTATTGATGTAGGTATATACATGGTGGAAAAACTAAATAAAAATACTCCGAAAAAATAACATATCAATACAACTTACCGGTTTGTCAATTAAATAATATTTGTCATATATCGCCTTATTTTTGTTTAAATGTACACTTATTTTTAGCACTTGTTAAAATTGCTTATTTACCTAAAATATAGTATAATGTATTAGTTAAGAAAACTTTTAGGAGAACAAGTAAAATAGATGAATTTAGAAAAATATATTTCAATCGTAGAAGATTGGCCAAAAGAAGGAATAAGTTTTAAAGATATTACAACGCTAATGGCAGATGGTGAAGCCTATAAATATGCAACTGACCAGATTGTTAATTATGCAAAAGAAAAAAAAGTAGATGTAGTAGTCGGACCGGAAGCTCGTGGTTTTATTATTGGTTGTCCGGTTGCATATTCATTAAAAATAGGATTTGTTCCGGTGAGAAAACCTAACAAACTTCCACGTGAAGTAATTAGCTATAAATATGATTTAGAATATGGAAGTAACACATTAACAATGCACGCCGATGCTATTAAACCCGGTCAACGTGTTTTAATTACCGACGATTTACTTGCAACCGGCGGTACTATTGAAGCATCAATAAAATTAGTAGAACAATTAGGAGGAATTGTAGTAGGTATTGCATTCTTAATTGAATTAGACGGTTTAAACGGAATGGATAAACTAAAAGATTATGATGTACTTACATTACTAAAAATGTAATCTACTACTAAAATATTAATATGACATTTGAACTAAAAGAAACAAAATATCTCAATAATATAAATACCAATGCCTACGTTTATGAACATAAAAAAACAAAGGCAAAATTGATTTTTCTGGAAAATGATGACATAAACAAAAGTTTCAGTATTGCATTTAAAACTATCCCTTATAATGATAATGGTATTTTTCATATTTTAGAGCATTCTGTTTTATGTGGTTCAGAGAAATATCCGGTAAAAGAGCCTTTTGTAGAATTACTAAAAGGTTCTTTTAATACATTTTTAAATGCATGGACATTTCCTGATAAAACTATGTATCCTGTAGCCTCTAAAAATGATCAAGATCTTGAAATTTTAACTGATATTTACCTAGATGCAGTATTTAATCCAAAATTAAAAACAAATAAAAATATTTTATCCCAAGAAGGATGGCACTATCATTTAGAAAGTGTTGATGATAAATTAACTTATAAAGGTGTTGTTTATAACGAAATGAAAGGTGCTTATTCTTCTGTTGATGAGGTACTTGATGACTACATATCACAAGCGTTATTTACAAAAACACCTTATCGTTATTCATCCGGCGGTAAACCTGAAGCCATTCCCAGTATTACATATAAAGAATTTATTGATACATATAACTATAATTATCATCCAAGTAACAGTTATATTGTTCTTTATGGTAATTTAAAAATTGATAATTATCTTGAAAAAATTGATAATTATCTAAATAATTATGAATATAAAGATTACAGTAATTATCAAATAAGTTCACAAAATGAATTTTCTGATAAAGTTTTTAAACGTACTTATTTTAATGAAAAAACTGATAATAAAGGGTATGTTGCATATAGTTATATATTAGGAGATAGCAATAACGGTGTAGAAATAGATAATATAGATATTATTGATGATATTTTATTAGGGAGCAGTAATACGGAATTTAGAAAATATTTTATTGATAATAATATTTGTGAAGATGTATATAGTTATTTACATAAGGATCGCAAAGAAGCCGTATATAATATTATCTTTAAATATGTAAATGATAATCAACTTAGCAAATTAGATAAACTTTATAAAGATACCTTAAGCAGAATAATAACAACCGGATTTGATTACGAACAAGTTCAAGCGACAATTAATAAAAAGAATTTTTCTGTTAAAGAGGAAATTAACAAAACCGCCTCTCCTAAAGGAATATCTTATGCTGTAAAAATTATGCGTGCTTGGAATTATGGCTATGATCCGTTAGATAGCTTTGATATTGATAAAATTATTAATAATATTCAGAAAAACTGTGATAATAAATGCTTTGAAAAAATGGCAAAAAAATGGTTATTAGATAATGAAAAATCAAGTATAGTTGAACTATTACCTGTTGATAAAAAAGAAAAAACGGAAAGAGATTTAGTTTCTTATCAAAAAACTTTATCTGCTGAAGAAATAAATAACATCATTAAAGAAACAAACGACTTGAAAGTTTGGCAAGAAACACCGGATAGCGAAGAAGACTTGAGAAAAATAAAAAGTGTTGATGCAAAAACTGTAAAATTGAAAAATCCACTGGAAAAAACTGAGATTGAAATAGTAAAGGATGTTACATATTCACATTTTGATACAATAACTAACGGCATTTCTTATTCAAGATTATTATTTGATATAACTGATTTTACTATACCACAGTTACAATATTCTTCACTATTAACTTATTTGTTATTTAATCTAAACACTAAAAATAAAACAGAAACTGAAATAATAAAAGAAATTGATTTTAATTTAGGTAATATTAGTTCAAGTATTGAAATTTTTAGAGAATTCGAAAGTGAACGTTGTTCAATTAGTTTTATAATAGGGGCAAAATATCTTGTAGAAAAATCAAAAAAACTATTTGATATTTTAGAAGAAACCATACTAAATTTTGATTTTGAAAATAAAACTTCTATATATAATGTACTATTAGAACTTAAACTTATGCTTGAAAATAGATTTAAACAAGCAGGGCATAGTTTCGTATCAAAACGACTTATCAGCTATTATACCGTACAAGGTGCTTTATCCGAACAGATTTCAGAATATAATTTCTATTTATTTATCGAAAATTTAGTAGCTAATTTTGAGACTGAGTTTGAGAATATAAAAGAAAACTTAGAAAATATTACCAAATTAATTTTTAACAGTTCACGACTTTTAGTTAATTTTGTTGGTAATAAAAGAGAATATAAAAACTTTAAAAAAGATGTTTCTAAATTAGTGGAAAAATTTCCAAAAAATATTAATGATCAAGGTGGATTTAAGGTTGAATTAAAAGATAAAAATTATTCAGAAGGTTTTTATTTTGATACATTGGTTCAATATGTTGGTGTTGGTTATAATATTAGTAGTTATTCAGGAGCATATTTAGTATTACGTCATATATTAAGCCTTGATTATTTATGGAATAATGTTAGAGTTAAGAATGGTGCTTACGGTGCCGGAATGATTATTAATAATTATGGGAATTTCGGTCTGTGGTCATACCGTGATCCGAATTTAGAAGAAACCTTAGAAATTTATTATAATATTTATAATTATATTAAAAATCTCGAAATAGATGATAAAACTTTAAATAAATACATTATCGGTACGCTTAACACTCTCGACACACTTATGTCACCAAATGCAAAAGCATATTATTCTTTAACTAAATATCTTACGAATAGTCCAAAAGATTTTTATAAAAAAATTGTTAATGAAGTCAAAAATACTACTGTTTCAGATTTACGCCAAATTGCAGAGGAACTTAAAAATATTAGATTTTCACATAAATGTATTATAGGTTCAAAAGAAAAAATAATTGAAAATAAAAAATTATTCAGTAAAATAATAGAATTAAACTAAGAAAGGAATATGAATGAGAGTTCGTAACAGATCAAATTCAAGAGAACGTCTTGAAAACAGTCCCTTCGTATTTTTGCAACCAAAGGATAACAAGGGAAAATGGAAAGACATTTTTGGGAACAACAATCCTATACATCTGGAAATAGGAAGTGGGAAAGGGAAGTTTATTCACACATTAGCGGAAAAATATCCAAATATTAATTTTATCGCAATGGAAGCACAACAAACTGTACTTAGCTTTTTACTGGATAAAGTTGAAGAAACATATCGAGATAATCTAAAACTTATTTCAGGTAATGCAGAAGATTTGTTAGATTATTTTGCACCATTTGAAATAAGTAAGCTATATCTGAATTTTTCAGATCCATGGCCTAAAACACGTCATGAAAAACGACGTTTAACATTTAGTAAATTTTTAGAACGTTATGAAATTATCTTAAATAATAAAAAGACTATTGTCCAAAAAACTGACAATCAAGGGTTATTTGAATATAGTCTTATGAGTTTTGCAAAAAATAATTTTACTTTTGAAAAAATATCGTTAGATTTGACAAATAGTATATATGAACAAGAGAATGTTCATACTGAATATGAGGATAAGTTTATCCAAAAAGGTAATAGAATTTATATGGTAGAAGCCGTAAAAGAAAATTAAGTAAAAAATCTACGCTAATATTTACATATTTTTATTTATGTAAATATAACTGTAAATTTAGTATTGATTAAATAAAAGAAATTAATTATAATAATAGTTAGTAATATTCAAAGGAGATTTAAAAATGATTTCAGTAAATGATTTTAAAACCGGTGTTACTATCGAAGTTGATGGTAACATTTGGAAAGTGTTAGAATTTCAACACGTTAAACCGGGAAAAGGAGCTGCATTTGTTCGTTCTAAACTTAGAAATATGCGAACTGGTGCCGTAAATGATAAAACATTTAGAGCAGGCGAGAAAGTTGCAAAAGCACAAATAAACAATCAAAAAATGTCTTATCTATATTCAACAGGTGATGCTTATGTATTTATGGATAATACTACTTATGAGCAAATAGAAGTACCGGAAGAAAACCTTACTCATGAATTGAACTTCTTAAAAGAAAATATGGAAGTCTCAATTTTAATGTTTGGAGATGAAATTTTAGGAATTGACTTACCAACAACGGTTGAATTGCTTGTTACAGAAACAGAACCGGGTGTAAAAGGGGATACAGCACAAGGTGCTACTAAAGCTGCAACAGTAGAAACCGGTTATACATTACAAGTACCGTTATTCGTAAAAGAAGGGGATATATTAGTTATCAACACAGCAGAAGGTAACTATGTATCAAGAGCATAATTGTCAAAAAATAACCATTTGTAAATTCAAATGGTTATTTTTGTATGTATAACGTCATAATAATTCGATTTTAATTAAATTTTTTTATTGTTTTTAAATATGTAAGCATACCTAAAATAACGATTAAAATATCTATAATCGGTGTTGTAAACCAAACAGCTTTAAGGCCGAAAAACATTGGTAATATTATCATTGCGGGTACAAATATTATAACTTGCCTTAACATAACCAAACGCCCGGCAGATTTTGCATCACCAATCGCTTGGAAAAATGTTAGCAACATTATCATTACTCCATATAAAATGAAAGCACTGTAAAGTATTCTAAAACTTGTTACTCCATTTATTAAAGAATTTCCTGTTAAACCAAAAAGACTTAATAGTGATTTAGTAAAAATAATTGACGGTATCCAAAAAATAGCAGCTAACACAATAGAGTAGATTGTAAATATTTTAAAAATTGATTTAACTCTGTTATATTGTTTTGCACCAAAATTTGCTCCTATTGCCGGTTGTAACCCTTGACTCATACCCCAAATTGGAATAAATGAAAATGCTAATATTCTTAGCGAAGCTGCCATTATTGATCCGGCTTCATCTTCACCGTATCTGAATGCTTGATTATATAACAAACTTTGCTGAATAATAGTTAAAACCTGCATTAACATCGCTGAGACTCCAATAGAAAATACTTCTTTATAAATACTGGTTTCTCTTATAATCTTATTAATTTTGACAGTATTACTTTTATATTTAAAATAATAGAATGTAATAATCGCTTGAATTATTTGTGCTGTAATAGTTGCAATGGCTGCACCTTCAATTCCTCTATCTCCCATTGATATCATCAATATAGGGTCTAAAATAATATTGATTACAGCGCCGATTCCCATAATTATCATTGCTCTTTTCATTAATCCTTCACCACGCATAACCATATTGGCTGCTTGTGCAAAATTGACAAATAGAGAGCCTATAAATATAATTTTTAAATAACGCGTAGCTAAATCTAATATATTACCGCTTGCTCCTACCATACTCAAAAATTGTTTTGAAAATAAAAAACCTATAATTGTTATAATAACTGACAATAGAATAACCCAATAAAGTAAATTATTCATAATTTTATCAATAGTATTTTGATTTCTTTCTCCTATAGCACGAGATAAGACAGAGGCTGAACCTACACCAATTAGTGTTGCAATTCCTGTATTAAAGTATGTAAAAGGCATTGCAACACCTACAGCGGTCATTGCATCTTGCCCTAAAAGTTGTCCTGCAAATATACCGTCCATTAAAGGATATAAGCCTATCACAATCATTCCTATAATTGCAGGAATAGACAATTTAACCATAATATTAAGCGGAGTGGCAGTCAGTAACTCCTTACTATTTTTATCCATATTTATCATTCCTTTCATTGATTATTTTATAATAATATTTTTTGTTAAATATGATTCAATCATAAATTCTAGCTGATTTCTATTTTTTATAAAATTTTTTCTAATATCAATTAACTCGCATCCTAGAGCGAAAGTGTTAATTATACATGTAATAAATTCAAGTATTTCATCAAGAGAACAAATACAATTAATTTTTTCAAAAAGCTTCTTAAGGCTATTTATAGAATCTTTTTTTAATTTTTCAAAAAGTTTTTTTAAACTTTCATCTTCATTTAATTGTTGTAAAAACATAGCATATAGTGGTGTAAATTCATTATCAGCCAACATTTTGTCAACTATTAATTCTGCTAATAATTTATTTGTAACTGTATTATTATTAATTTTTTCAAACATAATATTTTTTCTGTAGATATTTCCTTCCATCATTATATCGTAAAGTATTTCGCCTGTACTCTTATAATGGTGATATAAACCGCCAATGGACATTTCAGAAGCAACTACTATATCTTGCATGGTAGTATTTTTAAATCCTTTTTTTAAAAATAATTCTTTTGCTATATCTTGTAAAAATTTTTTTCTTTCTTCTTTTTTTAATCTTTTTGCCGACATAATATTCTTCCACTTATAAATTTTTGTTATACCGAGATTATCCTCGGTAATGAATTGATTATATAATAACATATTATTTTTAAATTTACAAGTTAGTAAAGCGAAAAAAGTTTTATAAAGTGAAGATATTAAATAATAATGTATAAAACTATAGTAATGTTTGTAGTAAAATGGCTCAAATGTTAATTAATATTAATTTACTTATCAATTCAAATTTTAGAAACGTTTTTGAAAAAGTGTTATAATAAATTTTATAAAAATTTTAAGGAGTGAGTATGTTAAAGAAAAATAAGTTATATATTATTAGCGTATTATTTTTAATAATACCAACAGTATATATATTAAATAATTCAATACGGTTATTTACGGTTTTTATTGGAATTATAGCATTGATTATATTAGTAACTAAATTAAACGTTGAACCGTTTATATCTATTTTGTTAATTTCAATTATTATGGGATTAGTTCTCGGATTATCACCGATAGAAATTATTGACTCAATAGAAAAGGGGAATGGGGCATTACTAGGGCATCTATCACTTATTTTAGGATTAGGAGCAATGTTGGGTACTTTACTGAATACTTCAAAAGCAGCGGAAATTACAGATGAAGTAATAAAATTAACTTCAAAATTTAATATTTCTGTATTGTTGATCAGTTTTATCGTTGCTGCAATGTTGCGTATTGCACTTGGTAGTAGCACTGTTTCAGCGATAACAATACTTGCTGTCATTCAACCTAAATTATTCTACGGTATTAGTTATGCTTAGTATCACTGCAGGTAGTATATTTTGTTCACATGTTAACGATCCGGGTTTTTGGCTATTCAAACAATATTTAAACCTTGATTTAAAATCAACATTTAAAACATGGACTTTTGGTACAAGTGTTACCAGTATAATTGCGTTTATAATAGTTTTATTATTAGCACAACTCAGTTAATTTAAAAATTATAAACAATATCACTTGCTATACGTGTTAGGATATGGTATATTATATTTTGTGTATGTAGTAAATGTTATGAATAAACTATTTCCAAAAAGGAGGATTAATTCATGGCAAAAGTTTGTTACGTTACCGGACGTAAAGCACGTTCAGGAAATACTCGTTCACATGCAATGAACGCATCAAAAAGAAAATTCAAAGCTAATCTACAAAAAGTAACAATTTTAGTAGATGGACAACCTAAAAAAGTTTGGGTTTCTGCTAGAGCTTTAAAATCTGGAAAAGTTGAGCGTGTATAATTAAGCGATAAACTTTAAACTATCTAAGCTAAAACTTAGGTAGTTTTTTACTATACATAAACTAAAGGTAAGATAATAAGATAATGCTGAAATTTTCATTATTTTTTTTGTAGAGTAATTTTAAAAAAGGTAAGAGCATTAGTCCAAAAGAAAATAGAAAATTTAATTGACGATAAAGTATTTGCAAAAATAGAACAAATATATTATAATATATTTGTTCGTATAATACATATTATATGTATAAATTATTGTATAAAGGAGAATTATAGTAATGGTACGGAATCAACGTGATTATTATCGTCAAAAAATAAATAAACTTATCCCTGAATTTCCTGATTATATTGAGGATTTTATTGACACATATTATGATATTTTATCGCCACTTACATTACATAGATATTTAGAAACATATAAAAATTTTCTTTCTTGGTTAATTAGTGAAACTATTTCTCCTGCTGATATAATGAAAAATGTAGAACTTTCTACGCTAGAAAATATCTCAAAAAAAGAAATGGAAAGCTATTTTAAATATCTTTCTCGCGAGGCAATAAACGGTAAATATCGCACACAAACAACGATAAACAATTATAAAGCTGCTATGCGTTCTCTTTATAAATTTCTTACTGTAACCAGTGAAAATGAACAAGGACGTGCTTATTTTGAGCGTAATGTTATGCTTAAAATACCTATTACTCGTGTTAAGGAAACATTATCTTCACGTTCAAAAAAAATATCAGAAAAAATTTTTCTTGATTCACAAGATGAAGAATTTCTTGATTTTGTCGAAAATCAATATGAAAATACACTTTCTAAGCATGCTAAAATATTTTTTTTACGTGATAAAACAAGGGATATAGCCATACTTACCCTTTTTTTAAAAAGTGGTATTCGTGTCAATGAGTTGGCTAATCTTAAAGTGAAAGATATTGATTTTCTTAATAGTGAAATTAATGTAATTCGTAAAGGAAATAAAACAGATACGGTAATTATACCGGAATCTGCTCTTGGTAAATTGAATATATATTTTAATTCATTAGCATTAAAACCAACCAGAGAAGATTTTGTTTTTACGTCTAAAAATAAAACCGGTCTTTCAATTCGCGCTATTCAAAAATTAGTAATGAAATATACCGATGCGTTTAATGTTCCAATGTCACCACATAAACTCCGTCATAGTTATGGTACAAAATTAGCATTAAAAACAAATGGTAACATTCCAATTATAATGACTCAAATGGGTCATTCAAACAGTGATACTTCTATGCTTTACATTAATGAATCTAAAAAAATAATAAAGCAATCCATTGATAAACTTGATGAATAATATCGTTTAAAATATATTTTGTTAATTTTTAAATTTTCAAACAAAATCGCAGAAGATATAATTGATAAACTCTTCTGCGATTTTTTT
>NZ_KI271825.1 GCF_000469465.1 Gemella bergeri ATCC 700627
TAGAACAATAATTTAAAGTATGGTATAATTAATGAGATTAAGTTATTACAGGAGAAATAAATGAGTAAGAAAAAAATAGTATTTATGGGTACACCTAAATTTGCTGTTCCAATATTGGAAATGTTAATAAAATATTTTGGTGTAGAGTTGGTTATTACTCAACCGGATAAGAGAGTTGGAAGAAAAAAAGTAGTAACAGCTCCGCCGGTAAAGGTCATTGCTGAAAAAAATAATATTCCGGTGTTACAACCGGAAAAAATATCTAACGATAAAGAAATATTAAATGTACTAAAAAAAATAAATCCGGATATAATAATTACGGCGGCTTATGGACAACTGGTGCCGGATAGTATATTGGAAATACCTAGGTACAAATGTATAAATGTTCATGGTTCTTTACTTCCAAAATTACGAGGAGGGGCACCGATTCAGTATGCGATATTAGAAGATCACCGAAAAACAGGAGTGACAATAATGTATATGGTAAAAAAATTAGATGCCGGAGATATGATTTCAAAAGTTGAAATTGATATTTTTGACAGTGATAACTATGAAACACTTCACGATAAATTGTCATATGCGGGCTGTGAACTATTAAAAGAAACTTTACCAAAAATATTTTCAGGAGATATTTCTCCACAAAAACAGGATAATTCTATGGCAACTTTTGCTAGAAATATTCTTCATGATGATGAAAAAATATCTTGGGAAGAAAATGCAAGAGTGATTTTTAATAAAGTTCGTGCATTAGATCCTAATGTTGGAGCATTTACATATTTAGATAAAAATATTTTAAAAATTTGGAGTGCAGAAGAGATAACTGTTAAGGAAAATTATAATAAAAAAGCTGGTACAATAGTAAAGCAAGATAAAAAATTTTTATATGTACTTTGTGGAAACAATACGATACTTAAAATTAAAGAATTACAAGTTGCAGGGAAAAAAAGAATGCCTGTTGTAAATTTTTTGTCTAATATGAAAGATTATGTCGGAATAATTCTTGGTGATAATAATGACTAAGATTGATGCAAGAAAAATCGCTTATAAAGTATTATATGATATTATATTAGAAGAAGGATATAGTAATATCACATTAAATAAATATTTTAAACAAAATTCTTTAGACGAACAAGATAGAAGATTTATTAGTGAGATAGTTTATGGGACTATAAAAAATAAAATTTATTTAGAGTATATAATTAAACATTACTCAAAGGGGAGAATAAAACCAAAGGTAAAAATAATTTTGTTAATGGGTATTTATCAATTGTTATTTATGGATAAAACTCCGAATTTTGCCATTATTAACGAAAGTGTAAAACTTGCAAAAGATGTTGCAGGAAATATTACCGGAAAGTTTGTTAATGGGATACTTAGAAATATAGAACGTAGTTTTAATAAAGATAATTTAAAATATAGAACTTCAGATGAACAATTTATTATTGAAAAAAGTTGTCCTAAAGAATTATTTGACATATTGGTAAAACAGTATGGAAAAGAAAAGGCAAAAAGCATAGTTCTATCTTTTAACACGAAAAGCGAAAACAGTATCCGTTATAATCCTCCAAAAATATCTAAAGACGAGTTATTAAAATTATTGGGTGATAACGCAAGAAAAAGTTATATTTGCGAAGATAATTTAATATTAACTAAGCAAAATTTGGATAATGAATATTTTAAAAAAGGTTATTATATTGTTCAAGATGAGGCTAGTTCTTTAGTAGCCTGTTCAATAACTGAAGACGAGAAGAAAAATTATAAAATTTTAGATACGTGTGCTGCTCCGGGCGGTAAAAGCATACATATCGCTGCTAAGTATTTTAATTCGACTTTAATTTCATGTGATAAATATATACATAAGTTAAAGTTAATTGATGAAAATATAAAAAAACTTGGCGTAAAGAATATTATAACATTAGAACAAGATGCAACTGTTAGTAATGAGAACTTTGAGGATAATTTTGATATAGTAATTTGTGATGTCCCTTGTTCCGGAATGGGTGTAATAAAGAACAAACCGGAAATAAAATATAAAATTACTGATAAATACATTGAAGATATTGCAAAATTTCAATATAAGATTTTAGAAATTAGTAAAAACTACGTAAAGAACGATGGGATACTTATGTACTCTACCTGTACAATAGATAAAAGAGAAAATATTGAAAATATAAAAAAATTTTTAATGAAAAATAAAAATTTTAAATTAGAAAAAATAGCTCTAAAAAATAGTATAATAAAGGCAACCATGTATGGTGTTTTAGAAATATTACCCGATGAGTATGATTGCGACGGGTTCTTTATTGCAAAATTAAGAAAAGTGGAGGAAAAATGTTAATTTCGGATTTTAAAGGTTACAAGAAGTCAAGATGGCTTAAAGATTTTGAGAAAATGTCAATTTATTCTTTGAGATTAGATCAATTAGAAGACTATTTTCTTAGTATTGGTGAAAAAAAATTTAGAGCTAAACAAGTATTTGATTGGCTATACAAAAAAAGAGTTACTGATTTTTCCTTAATGAAAAATTTACCTAAAAATTTACAAGAAAAATTAAATGAGGAATTTCAAATAACAACCTTAAAAACTATTATTAAGCAAGAATCAACAGATGGAACGATGAAATTTTTATTTGAACTACAAGATAAATTTACTATCGAAAGTGTTTTAATGAAAAATAAATATGGTAATTCACTATGTGTGACAACACAGGTGGGGTGTCGAATTGGTTGTACTTTTTGTGCTTCAACTCTCGGTGGATTAAAACGAAACTTGGAGGCCGGTGAAATTGTTTCTCAAGTATTAAAAGTTCAAAAAGAACTTGATAAACGTGGTGAACGCATTTCAAGTATTGTGATTATGGGTATTGGTGAACCATTTGAAAACTATTCTGAAATGATGGATTTTATTAAAATAATTAATAGTAATGAGAGCTTTAATATTGGGGCAAGGCATATTACAGTTTCTACGTCAGGTATTGTTCCTAAAATATATGACTTTGCGAATGAAAATATTCAAATTAATTTTGCCGTTTCACTTCATGCACCGACAAATGAATTAAGAAGTAAGATAATGCCGGTAAATAGAGCGTATAGTATTGATAAATTAATGGAAGCATTAAAGTATTATCAAAAAACAACAAATCGTCGAATAACTTTTGAGTATGGGCTTATGGGTAAAGTGAACGCCCAAAAAGAACATGCGGAAAAATTATCAAAAATAATTAGAGAATTAAACTGTCATGTCAATTTAATTCCAATAAATTATGTTCCGGAAAGAAATTATGTAAGAACAAGTAAAAATGATATTTTTGCTTTTGAAAAAGTATTGAAGAAAAATAAGGTCAATGTAACGATAAGAAGAACTCAAGGAGATGATATTGACGCTGCTTGTGGTCAATTACGTGCAAAAGAACGTAAAGATGAGGTAGAAGGAGGAATCCCAGATGCCACTAGTATATTCGTATAATAGTAATAAGGGTAGAAAAACAAAAAACGAAGACGCCGTAAGTGTTGTAAAGAATAGCAAAGGTTATGCTTTAGCTATTATTTGTGACGGTGTCGGCAGTCATAGTAATGCTGCATATTCCAGCAATTATATTGTCACAACTTTAGAAGAAGAGTGGCAAAGTATGTCTTTCGCTAATTTTAAAAATATGAAAAATTGGCTTTATGATAAAATTGAAAAATTAAATATAGAGTTATATACAAAATCTAAAAAAAGTAGTAAAAAAATGGGAACAACCATTGTTGTAGTAGCTACTTTCAAAGAAGAAGTTGTAGTTTATAATATCGGAGATAGTAGAGCATATGGTCTAACAATAGATAATGATATGAAATTATTGACTATAGATGATTCTTTTGTCGGTGCATTAATTAATGCAGGAGCAATTACAGAAGAAGAGGCAAAAAATCATCCGGAAAAACATATTTTAACACAAGCTTTAGCAACAAGAGAAAAGATAAATCTCCATACTTATACTGATACATTAGAAAAATTCGATTATTTTTTAATATGTTCTGATGGGTTATCTAATATGATAGAAACTGAAGAAATAAAAAATATAATTAGAAATGAAGAGTTATCTGACAGCATAGAGAAATTAATTAATTTAAGTGTAGAACGTGGTGGCATTGATAATATTTCAGTGGCAATCATAAAAAATCTAAGGGGTGGCAATAATGATTAATAAAATGATATGCAATCGCTACAAAGTATTGGATCATCTCGGAACCGGAGGAATGGCAACCGTTTGGCTAGGTTACGATACAATTTTAGATCGTCAAGTTGCAATTAAAACTTTTAAAATAGATGCAAATGACAAAGATGCGGTAAAACGATTTAATAGGGAAGCGAAAGCTGTTACCAGTTTATCGCATCCTAACATCGTTTCGATATATGATGTAGAAAATGAAGGCGATTTTTATTATTTAATGCTTGAATATGTAGAAGGTATGACTTTGAAGGATTATATGATGAAAAATCCGAAAATACCGATTGATACGATTATTTACATTGCTAAGCAAATTGCTGATGGATTAAGCCACGCTCACCAAAATGGTATTATTCATCGTGATATAAAACCGCAAAATATACTTATGAAACCGGATCTTACATGTAAAATTACAGATTTTGGGATAGCACGTGCTTATGGAGATACTACACTTACTCAAACCAATCAAATGTTAGGTACAGTTTACTATCTTTCGCCGGAGCAAGCACGAGGTAATGTAGCAACAGCACAAAGTGATATTTATTCTCTTGGTATTCTAATTTTCGAAATGATAACAGGACAAATCCCGTTTAAAGGTGAATCGGCAGTTGCGATAGCACTTAAACATCTTCAAGAGGAACTTCCGGATATTGATAAATATCGTGATAATGTGCCACAAAGTGTAAAAAATATTGTCCTTCAAGCTACAATGAAAAATCCTAACGAACGCTATATTAGTTCTAAAGAATTGGCACGGGATATTTCTACTTGTCTAAGTCCTGAAAGATTAAATGAAAATAAGTATGTCGGATTCAAAATTCCAACCGATGAAAGTCAACATTTTAATCAGACCCAGTATATTGACAGTAGGAACATAGAACCTTACTATGAAGAACAATATCAACCAGATGAATATTATGATAATTATGAAGATGTTAACAGAATTAATCATAATAATAAAAAAAATAACTATAATAATGTTGGGAAAAATAAAAAAGAAGTGTCTAAAGGGAAGCATATTATTCTGGCATTATTAGCAATAATACTTATAGCTGTAGGTTCATTTTTTGCATATAATTATATAGTAGGTGCAGACAGTGTTTCAGCACCCGATGTTAAAAATCAAACATTAGACGAAGCAAAAGCTAAAATAGTAAAAGCCGGCTTGGAAGTTGGAGATATAACAAAGGTAGCCAGTGATGAAGTCAAAGAAAATACGGTAATTGACAGTGATCCTAAAGCCGGTAAAAAGGTCAGAAAAGGGTCGAAAGTGGATTTACGGGTTTCTTCAGGAAAAACTACGGTTGATATGCCGAATTTTATCGGAATGGATGAAGAAACGGTTAAACGTAATGTATCAAAATTAGGTTTTAAAAATGTCACTGTAGAAAAAGTAGCAAGTGATAGATATGATAGTGGCAAAGTCGTTGCACAAAGTATTCCTGCCGGAACACAAATAGTTCCGAAAGAAAAAGAGCTTATTATTCAAGTATCAACAGGTAAGAAAAAAGTTAGTATGCCAAACCTTATTGGTGAAACTGAGGATGATGCTAAAAAAGTGATAAATTCTTATGGTTTTAGAAGTGTTTCTTATAAAGAAGAATACTCAGATAAAGAGAAAGGCACAGTTATTTCTCAAAGCATTCAAAGCGGTTCAAGTATCATTCCAAGTGAGGAATCATTAGTAATTACTGTTTCAAAAGGAAAAGAAAAAACTAATAAAACTAAGGAAGACGATAATAATATTTCAGATCAGAATAATAAAAATAAAAATTCAGGAAATTCAAATAATACTTCAGATCAAAATAATTCAGGTAATTAAAAAAGAAGTGACCTAGAAAAATATTAATATCCAATTTAAGTACAGTAGCTTATCGGTATTCAAATTTGCTTTTCAAATCTTTCTGAATATCTTATAAATCTCGCGGGGGTGACTTTTAAAAAAATGATTTCGAAGAAATCATGATTTTTAAAGGCACTCCCATTTTTAAAAATAAAATTTTATGGTGAAAAAATGAATACAACATTAGAAAAAAAATTAGAGTTGCTTCCTAATAATCCGGGGTGTTATTTATATAAAAATAATATCGGAGAGATTATTTACGTAGGAAAAGCCAAAAATTTGAAAAATAGAGTGAAAAGTTATTTTACAGGAAGCCATAATAGGAAAACTCAGATGTTGGTAACTAAGATAGACGATTTAGAATATATAATCGTTAACTCTGAAAAAGAGGCATTACTTCTGGAAAATAACTTAATAAAAAAATATAAACCATATTTCAATATTCGTTTAAAAGATGATAAAACTTATCCGTATCTCATGATAACAAAAGAAGAACATCCGCGTTTGGTGTTAACTAGAAAATATAAAAAAAATAATAAAAATATTTATTTTGGTCCATATGTTGATATAAAATCAGCAACACAAGTAAAAAAAATTCTCGATAAAATATATCCATTACGTAAATGTAATCCTATTGAAAAACGCCCTTGTATGTATTATCAAATAGGAGAATGTATAGGCCCATGTGCAAAATATGTTAGTCAAGAAGAATACAAAGAGCAAATATCTAAAATAAAATCATTTTTACAGGGAAACACTAAAGAAATATTAACAATACTAAACGAAAAAATTCAAAATTACATCACAAATCTTGAATTTGAGAATGCAGAAAAAATTCATAATTACATTAACTCAATTCAAGTATCAATTCAAAATCAAATTGTTGCAGATGTAAATAATGTGGATAAAGATTATGTGGGATACTGTTATAACGAAGAATATATATGTATTCAAATATTTTTATCACGTCTAGGGAATATAATTGAGCGAAAAGTAGAATATTTTACCTTATATGATACTCCGGAGGAAATATTATATTCATATTTACTTCAGTATTATACACTTAACAAATTACCGAAAGAGATTTATATAAATAATGTTAATATTGAATTACTTTCTAAAGTTATTGAAACTAAAATTATCACTCCTAAACGAGGTAATAATAAAAAACTTTTAATGATCGTAGAGGATAATGCTAACTATTTCTTAGAAAATAATTTAAAAATAGAAGAGCAAAAAGAAATAAAATTACAGGAAACACTTCAAAGTCTTTCAGAAAAAATCGGGGTAAAAAGTATTAATAGCATAGATGCTTTTGATAATTCAAATATTATGGGAGTTGATGCTGTATCGGTTAAAGTAAATTTCACAAATGGTAAAAAAAATACTTATAATTATAGAAAATTTAAAATTAAGGAAACCGTAGGAATAAACGATATAAAAACGATGAAAGAAGTTTTATATAAAAATTATAAAGATAAGGTTACAGATGCTGAACTCATCATTATTGACGGCGGGAAAAATCATGTTAGTGCCGCTATTGAAATTATTCATGACAAGCTTAATTTAGATATAAAAATAATAGGTTTAGCAAAAAACGATAAGCACGTAACGGAGTACATCGTAACTGATGATTTTGAAATTATAGAATTGGATAAACGTTCATCAGAATATTTATTTTTAAAGCAGATTCAAGATGAAGTACACAGATTTGCAATTACATATCATCGTGCAACAAAAACAAAAAATATGTTTACATCAAAACTCGACAGTATTTCCGGAATAGGAAAAGTTAGGAAAAAGGTATTGTTAGAAACCTTTTCTTCATTGGAAGAAATAAAAAATTGTCCTTATGAAAAACTTTATGATCTTGGGATCCCTAAAGAGGTTATAAAAAGATTAAAAGAAGAATTGTAAAAAATAAAATTAAAAAGTACGGATAACTTAATTTTTTAATTTAATACTATGGTATATTTTAAAAAATTATGATATAATACTATAAAAGATTAACGGTATTTAGGAGGCAGACTATGAAATTTTTATCTTTTAGATATGAAGATAGAGAATTGTACGGAGTAAAAGTAAAACGTGAAGAAAACGCGTGGAATTTAATTAAAATATTAGAAAAATTTGACAACGATGAGATAGTTCCGAAAACTTTAAGGGAAGCTGTTGAAATTTATGGAGTTTCATTTATAGAAAAAGTAAGAAAAGTGTTAAAACACGTTGAAGAACTGGAAACAGCTAAAGATTATAAAATTCCACTTGATAAAATTATCTGGCGTTCTCCTATAACAAGAACTCCAAAAAATATATTATGTGTAGGTCATAACTATGCAACTCACGTCAATGAACTTGGAGATGAATTAGCAAAAACTCCTAAAGATGTCCTTATATTTACAAAATCTACTACAGCTTTGGCAGGGAATAATGAAGTTGTTCCGTCACGTAAAGATATTACAGATAGTCTGGATTTTGGAGGAGAACTGGCGGTAGTTATTGCGAAAAATGGTAAAAATATTTTACGTCCGCTAGTGTTGGATTATATTTTCGGATATACAATTATGAATGATATTACAGCTACGGATCTTCAGTATAAACATGGTCAGTTTTTCTTAGGAAAATCATTGGAAAAATCTGCAGTTGTCGGACCGTATCTTGTAACTAAAGACGAAGTAAGTTCTCCGGAATCTATGAATATTGTTACTAAAGTAAATGGTGAAATTAAACAAAATGCTATGACTTCAGAAATGTTATTTAGAGTTGATGATGTTCTTGCAGAAATTAGTAAAATTATTGAATTGGAAGCAGGGGATATTATAGCAACCGGAACTCCGGCAGGAGTAGGTCAAGCACAAAAACCGCCACGCTTTTTAAAAGAAGGCGATGAAGTGAAGATAACCGTAGAAGGTATAGGAACATTGACAACCATTATAGGTGAATAAGAAAGGAAATGAGTTATGGCAAAGGCTAAATCTAAAATAAAAGATAAAGTTACCAGAATTGATAGAGAAGATACAAAAGGAAGACAAGAAGCGATAGCTAATGCAATAAAAGCTATTGAAAAAGAATTTGGGAAAGGTGCAATAATGGATCTTTCTAAAGATAATCCCATAAAAGTTGAATCGATTTCTTCAGGTTCGTTGGCAATTGATTCGGCTCTTGGTATAGGCGGATATCCGAAAGGGCGTATTGTTGAAGTATTTGGACCGGAATCATCCGGAAAAACTACAATCGCATTACACGCTATTGCAGAAGTGCAAAAACAAGACGGTATAGCTGCGTTTATTGATGCGGAAAATGCGTTGGATATAGAGTATGCTAAAGCGTTAGGTGTTGATTTTTCGCCCGGGAAATTCTTTTTATCACAACCCGATAGTGGAGAACAGGCATTAGATATTGCAGAAAAATTAATTTTATCCGGTGCTATTGATATTATTGTTATTGATTCAGTCGCCGCTTTGGTTCCACAAGCGGAGATTGATGGAGTAATGGGTGCATCACACGTTGGTCTTCAAGCACGTTTGATGTCACAAGCACTTAGAAAATTAACAGGAAATATTAATAAAACTAATACAATTGCGTTATTTATTAATCAACTTCGTGAAAAAGTTGGAGTAACCTACGGAAATCCTGAGGTAACAACAGGAGGACGAGCGTTAAAATTTTATTCATCTATTCGTTTGGAAGTTCGTAAAATTTCTGCAATTAAAAATTCCGGAGAGAATGTAATAGGTAACAGAACAAAAATTAAAATAGTTAAAAATAAAGTAGCTCCACCGTTCAAACAAGTAGAAGTTGATATTATGTTTGGAGAGGGTATTTCTAAACTTGGAGAGTTAATTGATTTTGGTGTTGAGCTTGATATTGTAAATAAATCGGGTTCATGGTTCTCTTATAATGGAGAAAAACTAGGTCAAGGAAAGGAAAATGCAAAGAAAGTTTTAGAGGAAAACCAAGAATTATACCAAGAAATTCGTGATGCGGTAAGAGCGGAACTTATGAATACAGAATCAGAAAAAACAAAAGAACTTATAAATTCGGGTAATGATGAAGAAAATGAATTGTTAGAGGAAATAGATGAATAAAAAAGTATTTAAAATAGTATTATGGGTAATGATATTTGCAATGCTAATTGGTGGTTTTGCTTCAGCTATTGCAATATTTCTAAGATAAAAAATACCACAATATAAAATAATATTAATAGCTATAATTTGTTAATAATTATTAGTAAATTATACGGGGGTGAGTGGACGTTAGTGTAATACTTTCAACCTCACCTCTTTCTTTTTATGATATAAGTTAAATAGGAGAATAAAATCGTGAATTTAATTCAAAATATGAATAATAATCAACTAAAAGCTATTTTAAAAACAGATGGTGCGGTTATGGTTATAGCAGGAGCCGGAAGTGGCAAAACTAGGGTACTTACCAATCGAATAGCATATTTAATTTCAGAAAAAAATGTATTAGAAAGTAACATTCTTGCTATTACGTTTACAAATAAAGCGGCAAAAGAAATGAAAGAAAGAATTTATTCACTAGTAGGAGAAACGGCTAAATTTATTTGGATAAATACTTTTCACTCAATGTGTGTGCGTATTTTAAGGAAACATATTGATTTGTTAGGTTATAGTAAGACGTTTACAATCTTAGATACCGGTGAACAAAAAACGGTAATAAAAAATATAATTAAAGAATTAAATTTACCGGAAGATTCTTATCAACCAAATAGCATATTAAAAATTATTTCCAACGCGAAAAATAAAATGGTTACCTCTAAAGAAATGAGAGAAACATCAAAATTCGGATTTATGAAAAATGTAGCAGAAATATACTGCCAATATGAAAGATACTTGAAAAAAAATAGTGTTTTAGATTTTGATGATTTAATGTTGAAAACTATAGAATTATTTGAAAAAAATAGTGATATACTCGGTATTTACCAAAATAAATTTGAATACATCCATGTTGACGAATATCAAGACACTAATATAATACAATATAAATTAATAAAGATGTTAACAGCTGTTCATAAAAATATTTGTGTTGTAGGAGATGACGATCAAAGTATTTACAGTTGGCGTGGTGCATGTAGTGATAATATCATAAATTTTGAAAAAGATTTTGATAATGTAGAAATTATTTTTTTAGATCAAAATTATCGTTCAAATTCGACAATATTAGATGCAGCAAATTCAGTTATTAAAAACAATACTGATAGAAAAGAAAAGGCATTATGGTCTGAGAATAAAGGTGGTGAAAAAATAACAGTTTATGCTGCGTTAAATGATAGAGATGAAACCGATGATATTGCTAAGAAGATCATGGAGTTAAAACTTCAAGGAAATTCATATAAAGATATAGCAATACTATATCGAGCTAACTATCTGTCTCGTTCTTTAGAAAACTCTTGTGTATTATTCGGTATACCATACAAGTTAATTGGTTCATTAAAATTCTTACAACGACAAGAAATTAGAGATATACTATCTTACATGAATGTTTTGGTAAACCCAAATGATGAATTTAGTCTAAGAAGAATCATTAATACCCCTAAACGTGGTATAGGTGCCAGCTCTATGGACAAAATAGAAAATTATGCTAGAGAAAACAATATTTCATTATTTCAAGCACTTAAAGAAATTGAAAATATAAAACTCTCTAAGAAAATATCTACAAATGTTAAGTTGTTCGTAAAATTGTTTGATAAATATTCGCAAATAGAAGATTATTCTATTGAAGAATTAATTATAGGAATTTATAAAGATTCAGGATATGAAAGTATGCTAAAAGAATCTGCTGATGTCTATGCTGAAAGTAGAATAGAAAATATTTCAGAATTAGTATCATCAGCAAAACAGTTTTCAAGTATGAATGATAATCTAATTGATTTTATTTCTGAAATGTCGCTTACTTCCGATTCTGATGATGAAAATGAAGATGATGCTGTAACATTATCTACAGTTCATGCAGCTAAAGGACTTGAGTATAAAGTGGTATTTATTATGGGGCTTGAGGAAAATCTTTTTCCTTCTATTCGTGATGCCGATAGTTCAGAAGATGAAAAAAATAAAATGGAAGAAGAAAGACGATTAGCCTATGTAGCTATAACTCGTGCAAAAGAAAAATTATTTATGTCATACGCCAATAGACGTATGCAATTTGGTAATATAAAAATGAATAAACGCTCCAGATTTTTAGATGAAGTACCTAATAATTTAATGCACTTTGAATCATCGTTTGAAGAATCGGAAAGCACTAATGATAAAATACAAAGTGTAAATAAATTCATAAGTAAACTTAGTCCAAAAATAAAAATTGATGACAAGCCAAAAGTTAATGCTAAAAGCACAAATTATTCCGTTGGCGATAAAGTTAATCATAAAAAATTTGGAGATGGTGTAGTGGTAGAAATAAAACCTGATAGTGTTAAGGTGGATTTCGAAGAAGTTGGAGTTAAGATACTTCTTATAGAATATGTGAAGTTGACAAGAAGGGGATAAATAATGCAACATATTAAAGATGAGATATTAAAACTGGTAGATCTTTTGAATAAATATTCCTATCAATATTATGTTGACGATAATCCAACAGTTAGCGATACAGAATATGACACTTTATATAAACAATTAGAAAAATTGGAAAAAAAATATCCGGAATATATATTGGAAAATTCACCTACAAGACGTGTAGGAGATGTTGTATTGGAAGAATTTCAAAAAGTTACCCATACTATACCTATGCTTAGTTTATCAAATACATTTTCTATTGATGAAATTAATGATTTTGATGGTAGAATTAGAAAACTATTACCGGAAAATAAGATAGAGTATATTTGTGAATTAAAAATAGATGGGTTAGCAATATCTATAAATTATGAAAACGGAAAATTAATAGAAGCTGCAACACGTGGAGATGGAATGATTGGAGAAAATGTAACAGAAAATATAAAAACTATTTTTTCTATTCCTAAAATCTTAAAAGATAATAAAACTTTTGAAGTACGCGGTGAAGTCTATCTCCCGAAAAAATCTTTTGAATTATTAAATAATAATCGTGAAAAAAATGGAGAACAACTTTTTGCAAATCCACGAAATGCAGCAGCCGGCTCTTTAAGACAATTAGATTCAAAAATTACCGCAAAAAGAAAATTATCAGCATTTATTTATTCTGTAGTCGGTGAAAATGATATTGATTCACAAGAAGAAGCGTTAATACTGGCAAAAGAATATTCATTTCCAATAAATACCAATTATAAATTATGTAAAAACATCACCGAAGTAGGAGAGTATATAAAATATTGGGAAGAAAATAAGAATAATTTACCTTATGATATAGATGGAATAGTAATAAAGGTTAACTCATTTTCTTCACAAGAAATAGTAGGCTATACCCAGAAAAGTCCACGTTGGGCGACAGCTTATAAATTTCCTGAAGAAGAACTTGCCACAAAATTGCTTGATGTTGAACTTAGCGTAGGAAGAACAGGAATAATTACACCGGTAGCTGTTTTAGAACCTATTAATATATCAGGTTCTGTTGTTTCAAAAGCTTCTTTACACAATAAGGATATTATTAACGAATTGGATATTCATATTGGTGATATGGTTATAGTGAAAAAAGCAGGAGAAATAATTCCTAAAGTAGTAAGGGTTGTTAGAGAATTACGTAAAGAAAATTCACTAAAATATGAAATGCCGAATATATGTCCCTCATGCAAAGAAAAAACGATAACAAGAGAAGATGATCCGTTTACACGCTGTGTTAATCCAAATTGTCCTGAACAGAATATTAGAAAAATAATTCATTTTGCCAGTCGTGATGCTTTAAATATAGAAGGTCTTGGCGATAAGGTGGTTGCTACACTATATGAAAAAAAACTTATTCAACATGTTATTGATTTGTATAGTTTAAAAAAAGAAAAAATAATAGACTTGGAACGAATGGGTGAAAAATCTGTTGATAATCTTCTAAATGCAATTGAAGATTCTAAAAATATTAGTTTGGACAGACTTATTTATGCTCTTGGCATCTTGAATGTTGGTAAAAAAGCTGGTAAAATATTAGCTGAAAACTACGGGACATTATTATCTTTTTCTAAAGCTACTATGGAGGAACTGATAGGGCTTCAAGATGTTGGAAAAATCACGGCAGAGTCAATTATTGATTATTTTTCAGATAAAAATAATTTAAAATTTATTAGTGATTTAATTGCATTAGGAATTAACCCCACTTATACTAAAGAGAAAATAAGTGAAGATAATTTATTTAACGAAAAAACTGTTGTCCTTACCGGGAAACTAATCAGCTTAACACGCAATGAAGCTAAGGAAAGTCTTGAACGTTTGGGGGCAAAAGTAACGGGAAGTGTTACTAAAAATACTGATTTAGTAGTGACAGGTGAAAAAGCCGGTTCAAAATTAAAAAAAGCAAAGGAATTAAATATTTCTGTAATCAGTGAAGAAGAATTTATAAATTTAATTAAAGAGGTGTAACTATGGATAATAAATTACCTTATAAAATTTTTGGTCTAGTAATTTTATTTGTATCTATAATAACATTTTTTATAATGAATTATAACTCAGTTCCTGTTTCATTTATATTTTTTACTGTAAAATTACCGTTAACATTACTATTTTTTATATGCTTTTTTATCGGAATAGGAATAGCTAGTTTTTATTGGTATTCAAAATATAAAACATTAGAAAAAAAATGGGAAAGAACAGAAAAATTATTATTTACAAAAGAAAAATTGGAAGAAAACTCTAATGATAAAAATAATAATTAAAGAGGTACAGCTAATATGGGATTAAAGTATAATTGGATTTATCCACAATACAATGAAAAATTTTTAAAGGAAGTTGTATCCTATAATATTTCAAATAATATCGGTAAAATATTAAATGCAAGAGGTGTTTCGGCAATCGAAAATGTAAAAAAATATTTTTCTGATGAATATGAAGAGGGATATGATCCATTTTTAATTTATGATATGAAAAAAGCTGTTGATAGAATAAATCAGGCAATAAGTAATGAAGAAAAAATATTGGTATATGGTGACTATGATGCTGACGGTATTACATCAACAGTACTTTTAGTAGAAACATTAATTTCTATGGGGGCTGATGTTTCTTCATATATTCCCAATCGCTTTGATGAAGGGTATGGGCCTAACAAAGGAGCGTTTAAAAAAATAATAGAATCAGGTATTACTCTTATTATAACAGTAGACAATGGAATAGCCGGCATAGAAGAAGTAGATTTTGCCAATAAGTTAGGTTGTGATGTCATTATTACTGATCATCATAAAATTCAAGATACATTACCGAATGCTTATGCAATAATTCATCCGGAACACCCTAAAGGAACATATCCTTTTAAAAAATTGGCAGGAGTGGGAGTTGCATTTAAATTGGCACATGCACTCTTGGAGATTTATCCGGATTTTTTATTAGATTTAGTTGCCATAGGAACCGTTGCAGATATGGTTTCTTTAGTTGATGAAAATAGAATTTTTGTAAAACAAGGTTTGGAATTATTAAATGAAGATTTACGAATCGGAATAAAAATGTTACTTGAATTATCCGGCATTACAACAAAAATTGATGAACAGACGATTGGTTTTTACATTGCACCAAAGTTAAATTCTATCGGAAGGATGGATAGTGCAAAACCGGGACTATCATTTTTAATGACGGAAGATATTGAACAAGCTAGGCAATTAGCACAAAGAATAGAAGAATACAATATAAATCGAAAAACAGTAACTGAAACAATTGTCAAAGATGTTATTAATCAAATAGAAACAACAGGTAAAAAAGATAAAAATATACTTATGGTAGCAAGTGAAAAATATCATGAGGGAGTTCTTGGTATAGTCGCTTCAAAAATTACTGAATTATACAATAAACCTGCTCTTATTATGAAAGATAATGAGGGAATTTTAAAAGGATCGGCACGAAGTGTTTATGATTTTAATATTTATGATGCTATAAATAGAATAGGAAACTTATTTAATGCTTATGGCGGTCATACACTCGCAGCCGGATTTTCATTCGAAAAGAATAATTTTGAACTAATAGAACAAGGATTAGATAAAAAATATAAAGAATATATTAGTACTCATGAATTAAAATTAGATAAAAAAATTGATATTGTCACCAAATTAGAAGAAGTAAGTTATCAATTTTTAAGTTCATTAGATACACTTAAACCGTATGGAATGGATTTCGAAAAGCCGACTATATTACTGGAAAATGTTAATGTTATAGACAAGGTATATTTTGGTAAAGATAAACAGTATTTACGTTTAATTGTATCAGATGAAACAAGTGCCTTAGAATGTGTTAGTTTTAAAGATAATTCCTTATTTAGGTCTGTTGAAAAAAATGATATAATTGACTTACTATGTACACTAGATAAAAATAATTTTAACGGTCGTACAAAGTTACAAGCACAAATTATTGATTTAGAAATAAAAGAATTTTTATTTGAAGACTTGAGAAATACAATGTTCAACATTGATAATATTAAGACTGACAGCTTAAAAATATCTAAAAAATTGGATAATCCACAGAACAATTACTTTAAATATAAAGATATTTCCAATATAAATGGAGTGTTTGATAATATATATTTACTAGATGTTCCACAATCAAGAGATCAAATTTTAGAGTTATTGAAATTACAACCTAAAAAAATATATGTTGTATGCAGAGAAAAACAAGTAATATCAGATTATTATAAAATAGATAAAGCTAGATTAATTAAGTTATTTAATTTATTAATTCATACTAAAGAAAAAAAAATTAATATAACAAAAACTTTGCAGAAATTATTGAGTTTATTGGCAACAAATGTTGATAGTTTAAAAATAATGATACAAATTTTCGAAGAACTTGAATTAATACAAGTTATAAATAACACTATTATCTTAAATTCAAATTATACAACAGTTAATTTAAGACAATCACCAAGTTTTGTTTCAATGGAAAATATTTTCAAAATGGAGAAATTATTTTTAAAAGAAAATATAATGATAATAAACAAAGAATTTGAAGATATGATATAATAAATATAAGGGTTGAGAAATAAATTGAGATTTATTGAGGAGAACAGATTGTGACAAAAGAAGAGCGTGCAAAAAAGTGGTTTCGCAATATACCTAGTGCAGAATTTCTTGATATGAAAACAAAAATGGATATATGTAGTAAAGTTGCAAAGAAAGTGATTATTATATTTTTGATATTATTTTCTATGGAGTGCATTTTATTATTTTTGATAAGTGACGGTGAAATTTTTAATATCACGGCAAATTTTCTTAATAATATTTCGGAGAGTAGTTCTACAAAAAATCATTATAGAAGAGTAGCTTTTATAGGAGGACTTATATACTTACCCGTTGTAGTATTACCTTTAATTGTTGCTCTAATATACAAGAATAAATGTCTTAAATCTGAAACGGCTAAAGCTACAGATATAATTAAAAATGATATACATGAGTAATATTTGACAAACCTTGAGTAAGAAAAAATTGTATATAAAAGGTAATAGTCCCCAAAACTTGTCCAAGTTTTGGAGGCTATTTTAATGAAATTAATAAATGAAAATAAAGTACAAAACATAGTAAAATAATACAAAATAATCAATGATTTTTACTTTTAGGACAACCTTTATATTTTTACGAAAATTAAAGATGGTTGAGTTAGGTATTTTTATTCGGTTTTACAACTTGGTAAATTTGAAAAAAATGCGATTTTATCGTATAATATAATGATATAGAAATATACTTTTAAATTGGATGGAGGGCAGTTGTGGAGATAGAAAAAATTATTCAAATTACACAACTATATGATTTTTATTCTGAATTACTTAGTGAAAAACAAAAACAGTATCTTAATGATTATTTTTTTTATGATTTATCACTAACAGAAATTTCAGAAAATTATTCAATATCAAAACAAGCTGTTTCGAATAATATTAAAAGAACGGTAGCTGAATTAGAACAGTTTGAAGAAAAATTAAATTTAATTAAATTGAATAATGAACGATTATTTTTATTAAATGAAATAAAAAAAATAACTGATAACAGGGATATTTTAGATTACATTTATCAGTTGGAAAAACTTGAAAATTAGGAGCGAAAATATGGCATTTGAAAATTTGTCGGAAAGACTACAAAATACGATAGCTAAATTGACCGGTAAAGGAAAAGTTTCTGAGACGGATGTTAAAGAAATGATGCGAGAAGTTCGTCTTGCATTATTGGAAGCTGACGTTAATTTTAAAGTTGTAAAGAGTTTTGTAAAAAAAATTAGTGAGCGAGCTGTAGGAACGGAAGTTATGAAATCACTAACACCGGCTCAGCAAATTGTAAAAATTGTTAATGAAGAATTGGTTGAATTGTTAGGCGGTTCCAATGTTGAATTAAATCAAGGTGGAAAAATTACGACCGTTATGATGGTTGGGCTACAAGGTGCAGGAAAAACGACAACTGCCGGAAAATTGGCGTTAAAAGTAAAAAAAACGATGAAGAAAAAACCATTGCTTATCGCAGCCGATGTTTATCGTCCGGCAGCTGTTCAACAATTACGAACACTGGGAAAACAATTGGATATTGAAGTGTTTTATGTTGATAAAGACCCTGTCGATATTGTAAAAGAAGGGTTAGAATATGCCAAAGAGCATTATTTTAACTATGTAATTGTTGATACAGCCGGTCGTTTACATATTGATGAGTTATTAATGGATGAATTAAAAAATATTAAACAAGCTGTCACACCGGATGAAATTTTACTTGTTGTTGATTCAATGATAGGGCAAGAAGCTGTCAATATAGCTACGTCATTTGATGAACAACTTGATATTACAGGTTTAGTATTAACAAAACTGGACGGTGATACTCGTGGCGGTGCTGCTTTGTCTATTAAATCTATTACCGGAAAACCGATAAAATTGGTTGGTATGGGTGAGAAGATGAACGACCTTGAATTATTTCATCCGGAACGTATGGCATCACGAATATTAGGGATGGGTGATGTATTAACATTGATAGAAAAGGCACAAGCGTCTATTGATGAAGATGAAGCTAAAAAAATGCAAGAAAAAATAATGAATCAAAGTTTCACATTTGAAGATTTTCTAACACAGCTTGAACAAGTAAAAAAACTTGGTAGTATTAAAGACATATTAGGTATGCTACCGGGTATGGGTAAAATAAAAAATATAAATCTTGATTCTGTTGACGAAAAACAATTTGTTTATATTGAAGCGATTATTAAATCAATGACTCCGGAAGAACGTCAAAATCCTGATATTATTAGTGTTCCACGCAGAAAACGCATAGCACAAGGTAGCGGACGACCGATAAGTGAAGTACATAAGTTAATTAAACAATTTGAAGAAATGCGTAAAATGATGAAACAATTTGGCGGTATTATGAATGATAAATCAAAAAGAAAGGGACTTGGAAAAATGTTTGGCGGCAAACTTCCATTTTAGAAAAGTATGAATCATATAGTTTTATTTCAACCGGAGATTCCAGCTAATACCGGAAATATTGCACGTACATGCGTTGGAACAAACACACGGTTACATCTTATAAGACCACTCGGTTTTTCTATTGATGATAAGCATGTAAAACGTGCAGGTCTTGACTATTGGAGTGATTTAGATTTGGTCGTTTGGGACAGTTTTGAAGAATTTTTAGCTGCTACTGATGATAAATGTTATTATCTTATAACAAAATTCGGAGAGAAAATATATTCTGATTTTGATTTTTCCAATAGGAATAATGAAGATATTTACTTTATTTTTGGTCGTGAAACGAAAGGGTTACCCAGGGATTTCAGAGAGTTATATCATGAGCAAACTTTAAGAATTCCTATGAGTGATAATGTCAGATCTCTCAATCTTTCAAATACAGCAGCATTAATTATATATGAAGCATTAAGACAACAAAATTTTAATGAATTACACTAAGGAGATACTATGGGCTTTGTAGATATTATTGATAATAATAATTTGATTGAAGATAATATAAAAGAAATGCTATTGTCACTTTTGGACACAGCTGCTGAATATGAAAATATAAATACCGATATTGCTGATATGTCACTTACGTTTGTTAATAAAGATGAAATTCAATATATAAATCGTGAATATCGCGGAAAAGATGTTCCAACTGATGTTATTTCATTCGCTTTAAATGATGAAGTCGAAGACGAAATTGATATTATCGGTTTAGAAAATGAAATCAACTCCCTTGGTGATGTTATCATTTGTGTTGATATTGCTAAAGAACAAGCATTGGAATATAATCATAGTTTTGATAGAGAAATAGGATTCCTAGCAGTTCACGGTTTTTTACATCTTTTAGGATATGATCATATGAACAAAGATGATGAAAAAGAAATGTTTGAGAAACAGGAAATTATTTTAGAAAAATTTGGATTAAGGAGATAGGTATGTTGTCAATAGAAAAGGTCAAAACCGGTTTTATAACAATTATCGGTAGACCTAATGCAGGAAAATCAACGTTGTTAAATAATATTCTTAAACAAAAAATAGCTATTATGTCGGATAAACCACAAACTACTCGTAATATTATTAATGGTGTTTATACTGATGAAGATTCTCAAATTGTTTTTATCGATACACCGGGTATTCATAAACCAAAACATAAATTAGGTGATTATATGATGAAGTTGGCTAATAGTGCCATTAAAGATTCGGAAATAGTTTATTTAATAATTAATGCCAATGAAAAATTCGGTAGTGGTGATCAACATATTATCAATATTATAAAAGAACTTAATGTTCCTACCTTTTTATTAATAAATAAAATAGATTTAATTAGTCCGGAAAATTTATTAGAAATTATAGAATTTTATAGAAATTTATATGATTTTGCAGAGATTGTTCCTATTTCAGCTTTGAAATCTATTAATGTTGACAATCTATTAAAAACAACTAAAAAATATTTAATTCCAAGTATAAAAATGTATTCTGATGATGTTATTACAGATTCTCCTGAATATTTTGTTATTTCTGAATTTATTCGTGAAAAAGTTTTGCAACTTACTGAACAGGAAATTCCACATTCTATCGCGGTTGTTATTGATAAAATTTCAAAAGAAAAAGATAAGAAGAAAAATATTATAGCTACAATAGTTGTTGAACGAAAATCACAAAAAGGTATGATTATTGGAAAACAAGGGAAAATGATAAAAGAGATTGGTACTCGTGCCAGAAAAGATATTGAAATACTGCTTGGTGAGAGAGTATTTCTTGAATTATGGGTAAAAGTAATTGATAATTGGCGTTCAAAACCTAATTTAATTCGTGATTTAGGCTATAGGGATGATGTCTTTGACTAGAAATAATCATGTAACAGGAATAATAATAAAAAAAATAAAATATCGTGATTATCATGAGATACTTCATGTTTTAACAGAACATGGATGTGTTGAAAGCTTTTTTTATGAAAATGTTTATAAAAATAAAAAAAAATCAAAGGTAAATATCCCATACAAAGTTTTGATTAATTATTTTCCAACAGGTGGAATGAATAAAATAATAACACTGGAAATAGAAAATATATATAACACAATAATTTATGATGTTATGAAAAATGCGTATGTCACTAACATAATAGAGTATATTACATATAGCAATGATACATATTTAAATATATATAAACTTCTAAGTAAATGTTTGGATTACATAAATCATAACATATCTGAGCGCTTGGTTACGATTTATTGCTTAATTAATCTATTAAAGATACACGGCTTTAATTTTAAATATCAAAAAACAGATTTAGATTATGTGGCATATAGTTTTAGATATAGTATTTTTGTAGATAAAAATCATTTAGATCAAGGATGTTATACCATAACTAACAGCCTTGTAAAGTTGGTTTATTACTTTAGTATAAAACCGATAAATTTTTTAGAAGCATTGGATATTAACGATAGAGAATTAGTTTCCTTATTTGAATTTTGTAACTTATTGTTTAAGGAATATGTTGGAATTGAAACAAAATCATACCCGAAAATAATAGAGTTGGAGAAATTACTTAACTCTATTTAGTAGAAAGGATTTTATAAAAATGAGTGCTATAGGAGTTTTTGATAGTGGTGTAGGTGGTTTAACAGTTGCACGAGAAATTATGAGACAACTACCAAATGAAACTATCTATTATTTTGGTGATGTGAAAAATTGTCCATATGGAGACAGAAAAAAGGAAGAAATTATTAAGTACACGGAAAAAGCCGTGGAGTTTTTAATTAGTAAAGGGGTTAAGATGATTGTTCTTGCGTGTAATACTGCGACAGCGGCGGCTCTTGATTATTTGCATGATAAATATGAACTTCCGATAATCGGGGTAGTGCAACCGGGTGCAAGACGTGCCATTCAGGCATCGGAAAACAACAAAGTATTAGTATTGGGAACACGTTTTACCGCACAATCTAAAGTATATAATAACGAAATCGATAATATTAATCCGGAAATGACTGTATATAATAAATCATGTCCGACGTTTTGCCCTTTTATTGAAGCTGAAGGTAATCTTATTCCGCATGCTACCGAAAATTTATTAAAGGAAGCATTGGATGAAACAAAAAAATTAGATATGGATACTGTTGTTCTTGGTTGTACACATTACCCTATATTAAAAAAAGAAATAGAAAAATTTTATGGTAAGGATATTAAAGTTATCTCTTCTGGTAGAGAAGCCGCGCGTGAAGTGAGTACCGTCCTTACTTATGAAAAATTACATCAAAAAAAATTGAATAAAACCGCACATCAATTTTTTATATCTCAAGAAGGAAAAAATTTTAATAATATAGCTTCGAAATGGTTAAAACAAGATATTATTGCACAGGTAGTGGATATTTAAGGAGTATATCATGAAAGAGTTGGTATTAGCATCAAATAATGCACATAAAATTGAAGAAATTAAAGAAATTTTAGCAAATTATAATATACTAAGCCTTGCCGATGTTGGATTTTTTGATGAAATTATTGAAGATGGCGTTACTTTTGAAGAAAATGCACTTATAAAGGCGAGAATTATTTCTAATTATACTAAAAAAATTGCAATAGCCGATGATAGTGGGTTGGTAATAGATTTACTGAATGGTGAACCGGGGGTTTATTCTGCTCGCTATTCAAAGGAAAAAACTGATAAAAAAAATATTGAAAAAGTATTAACAAAACTGAATGGGAAAGAATCTCCGGCACATTTCGTATCTGTTATAGCTTTAGTAACTCCTGATGGAGAAGAGATAACATTTAGAGGAGAATGTCATGGGAAAATCATTTCAGAACAACGTGGTAATAACGGATTTGGTTATGACCCAATTTTTTACATAAAAAAATTAAATAAAACATTTGCTGAACTAAGTAATAAAGAGAAAAATTCTATTAGTCATAGAAAAAATTCTTTAAACAAATTAGCAGGTTATTTAAGGGAACAAATTAATGAAAACTAAAATAAATAGAGAAGATTGTATTGCATGTGGAAATTGCAGTGCAATTTGTCCGGATGTATACGATTATGATGAAGACGGTATAGCATTTTGTCATATTGATAATAATTCTATGAGTGCAATTATTCCTGAAAAATATGAAAGTTTAATAAAAGAAGCGTGTGAAAATTGTCCTACTGAGTCAGTTATTGTGGAAGAAAATAAGGAAGGAGAGCAGATTGAGTACTAAAAAAACTACAACAAAGAAAAAAACAAAACAAGTAAAAACACAAAATATAGGAGCAATACCTAAAAAGAAAAAATCTGCAAAAACAAAAAAATCATCAAAAAAAAATAATATTCCTACACTTTCTAAAGAAACATATCGTTCAATATTTTTTGTGATTTCTATAATTATAGTAATTTTATCAGTTTTACAAATGGGAATTATTGGAAAATTTTTTGATGCTACATTTAAATACTGTTTTGGTAATTTTAGTTATCTGCTGTATTTAATATTAGTTAGTATTCCGGTATATCATGTACTTAATAAAAAATTGAAATCACCAATTTTTCTTATTGTAATATTAGTGCTTATTGATTTTTTATTCCAACTAATTTTAATTGGTAATAAAGATATGAACTATATCAATTTTAGTGACATTTATAATGATAAAGTATCACTTTATGGAGGTGGAGCGATTTCATATTTTCCCGTAAAATTGCTTATATATTTGTTGTCATATTATGGAGCATTGCTTGTTGTTATTTCAGTGATAATCACGACAATAATATTATACTTGAATATTTATCATCGAATGTTTGTTCTAAAAGTAAAAAATACCATACAAAACTCATTTGATAAAAATGTATATGAATCAGAAAGTGAAAATAAAGATAATTATGAAGTAATAATTTCTGAAGATGATAAGATAATAGAAAATTCCAATGAAAAACGCTATAATAAAATAAAAAATGAGGAATTGGAAGTTGACATAAGAGAATTTAATGAAGAAGTTTCTGAGTTTGATAACGTAAAAAACGAAGAAGAATCTTATGACAGTTATATTTTACCTTCCATATCTTTGCTTAACAATCCTACAAAACAACAAACTATAACTAAAAGTGATGTTGTTAAAAAATCAAAAATTTTACAAAGTACATTTAACAACTTCGGTATAGAAGTAAAAATTGTTAAGGCTATAGTAGGTCCATCAATTACACAGTTTCAAATTTTACCGACACCGGGTACAAAAGTAAGTAAAATTGTTAATTTAAGCAATGATATTGCTCTAAATTTAGCAGCAAAAGATGTTCGTATTGAGGCTCCAATTCCGGGTAAATCACTTATAGGCATAGAAATTCCAAATACAGTTAATGAACTTGTAACAATGAAAGAAGTGTTTGTTAACGGTAAGGACAATTCACCATTATCAGTGGCTTTGGGGAAAGATGTTTCAGGAGAAGCTATTTTTACACGCTTGGATAAAACACCTCATTTGCTTATTGCAGGATCTACCGGTAGTGGTAAATCGGTTTGTGTAAATACGATAATAACCAGCATTTTACTCAAAAATAAACCTGACAAAGTTAAGTTAATAATGATTGACCCTAAAATGGTAGAACTTTCCATTTACGATGGTATTCCGCATCTTCTAACGTCGGTTGTTACCGATCCGTTAAAAGCTGCTGACGTACTACATAAGGTTGTTCTTGAAATGGAAAATAGATATCGTGAATTTTCACGTGCTAGAGTTAGAAATATGGAGGGCTATAATAAAATAGCCGAAAAAGATCCGGATTATAAAAAATTACCATATATTGTCGTTATAATTGATGAACTTGCTGATTTGATGATGGTTTCATCGAAAGAAGTGGAAGAATCAATAGCACGAATAGCACAAAAAGCACGTGCTGCGGGTATTCATATGATTATTGCCACACAACGTCCATCGGTTGATGTTATTACAGGAGTAATTAAAACAAATATTCCGTCACGTATAGCTTTTGCGGTAAGTTCCAGTGTTGATTCGAGAACCATACTTGATAAATCAGGTGCTGAAACATTGCTTGGTAAAGGCGATATGCTTTACTTGTCGGCTGATTCAAATAAACCTGTGCGTATCCAAGGCGCTTATTTATCAGACGAAGAAGTTGAAAAGGTAGTAGATTATGTAAAAAGTCAATCAAAAGCACAATATGATCCAAATATGACGCCAAGTGAAACAACAAGAGAAAATAGTGGGGGAGGGAATAATGAAATAGACCCTCTTTATAAAGAAGTATTACTATTTATCGCAAAAACACAAAAAGCATCTGCATCACTATTGCAAAGAAGGTTTAAAATAGGGTATAATAGAGCTGCACGTATTGTTGAAATGTTGGAAGAAGACGGCTACATAGGACCAGCAGATGGTGCAAAACCTAGAAAGGTTTTTTTAGAAAAAGAATTTTCGGAAGATAACGAATAAAATTTTATTTACATATATTAAATTATGTTAACTTAAATAATATTAAGAGGTATAAATAATGAAAAAAAATAATAAATTATTATCGGGAATACTTGTTGCATTATTATTTATTATAGGAGGGCTTTCTGCCTACGCATATAATAAAGAACAAAACTACAAAAATAATAAACCTGTAACAAGTAACAATAATTCACAAGAAACAGCTAACACAAAATTTATAAATAATAGTTTGAACAAGTTTAATGAAGTTGATACATTAGATAAAAAAATATCTGAACTTAAAACATTACTTGATAAAAAAGATGAGATAACTTCTAAAAATAAAGATGACGAAATTAAATTATTTAATGATGTACTTAAACAAATGCGTACCAGTTTATCATCTTTAATAGAAAAAGAAATTCAGAATAATACATTATCACAAGTAGATAAACAAGATAGTGAAAAAGTTAATTCAGCTAAAAACAGTTTAAATACGTTACAAGCAACTATTGAAAAAGAAAAAAACGTGATATATGAAAATGAGGGAGATGGTGCAACGACATTAACAACAATAGCAAATGTACTAGTAGCAAATAATGAGGTTCTGGCAGCAGCCAATGCACAACAAGCTGCACCTTCTACACAAACACAAGATCAAACTAACGGTCAAGCAACCCAAGGACAAACAACACCGCCTGTTGTTACTCCTACTCAACCTGCAAGACAAAACTCAGGTGCGACTGTACCTAATAATCAAAAGAACCAATAATATGTTTAATTAACAAAATGATGAGAAAACCTTTAAAGTAATGGTTTTCTCATTGTTTTTATATTGTAGCTAATCATTGTTTATGTTATAATAAATTAGTACATTAAAAAAGATAAAACAAAAGTTAGAAGGATAATTAATTACGATGAATCTACCAAATAAAATAACATTATTTAGAACAATTTTAATACCGGTTTTTATAATTTTTTTACTAATTGATATGGGTGGTTCTATATCAATAATAAATGGAAGATCTATTAAGTTAAACACCTTTATAGCCGCTTTAATATTTCTTTTTGCTTCTATAACAGATTTTATTGATGGCTATTTAGCGAGAAAATATAATCTTATAACAAATATGGGGAAATTTTTAGATCCGCTAGCGGATAAACTGCTTGTAGGAAGTGCGTTTATTGTAATGGTTGAACTGGGGATGATGCATAGTTGGATGGTTGTTGTCGTTATTGCAAGGGAATTTGCTGTAACAGGACTTCGACTATTGGCGGTAGAAAAGGGTGAAGTTATACCTGCCGGTATGCTGGGTAAATTGAAAACAGTAAGTCAATTGTTAGCTATTATACTTATTTTACTGGGGAATCCTATTTTTAATATGTGGCATTTTGAATTAGATTATATTTTACTTTGGATTTCCGTTATTTTAACTATCCTTTCAGGTTTGGAGTATTTTAAAAATTCTATACATGTTTTTAAATGATAAGTTGTAAAATAAAGTGCA
>NZ_KI271826.1 GCF_000469465.1 Gemella bergeri ATCC 700627
ACAGTTTTTTCAGAAACAATAAAAATAATATTAGTTACTTTCTCTATCTTTATTATGTTTTTTTATATATTATATTAAAATTAATTTTTTCACTATAACTAAAAAATATTTTGACATTTAGTGTAAATGGGTTTAAAATATTCATTACGAGATTAACTAATATAATTTAAAAATTTTTGTTTCAATTAGTTTTTCTCAATTAAAATTAATATGTAGCTTATAACTAAGCTTGTTAGGAGGTTCTATGATAGAAAAAGAATTCAAACATTTACTTAAAAGTAAAAAACTTCTTGTTTCTCTATCGTTAGTAGCACTCGTTCCAATTTTATATGCAGGAACATTTTTAAAATCTGTATGGACTCCTTATGATAATACGAGTAATCTAAAGGTTGCTGTTGTCAATACGGATAAACCCATTGATTTTAATGGTAAACGACTTGAAATTGGACAATCTATGGTAGACAAACTTAAAGAAAATAAGAAAATAAACTGGCAGTTCGTTGATAAGGATACTGCTGAAAAAGAACTTCGAGAAGGTGACTACTATATGATAGTTACCATACCGGAAAACTTCTCTAAAAATGCAACTACCTTATCAAATGAAAATCCGGAAAAGATGAATATTGATTTTAAAACCAATTTTACAAAAAGTAAAAATGGGGAAAAAATCATGGAAACTGTTGCAAGTAATCTTACGAATACAGTAAAAGATCAAGTTGTAAAAACATATAGTTCTACACTGTATAACAAACTTTCCGACATTGGAGTTTCACTTAGTAAGGCAGCAAACGGTTCAGGACAACTTAATGACGGTTTATCAAAACTTAATGACGGTGGTAAACGTTTGGGTAACGGGGTTGACCAACTTCATGACGGTTCAGGGCAACTTGCAGGCGGACTTAGTACCCTTAACGGTAAAAAAGATGAGCTTGCTAACGGAATTGATTTATTATTTAACGGAGATAATAAACTTCATTCCGGCTTACTTCAATATACTAATGGTATTCTTACTTTAAATGAAAAATTATTTTCTAAAAAAGACAACCTAAACGCCTTGATTAATGGAGGAAATTCTCTAGCTGATGGCATTTCTCGTTATACCGGAGGTATTAGACAAATCAGCGACGGATTAAATGCTAAGCAAGAAGATTTAACAAAACTTCTTACCGGCGGAATTGAACTGGCAAATGGAATTAATACATTAGCTGACGGTGTTCCCAAATTATCCAATGGAGCTGACCAAATTGCTAACGGTCTTGATTTACTTAATAGAAAACTCCCGTCGGATAAGGAGCTTGCTGATAATAAAGCTAAACTTTCTTCTTTAACCGAGAAGTTACAATATTTAAAAATAAGTTCAAGACAACTAAACAGCTCTATATCATCAAAATTTGAAAAACTTGGGAACGAAATTACTAAACTTGAAAAACTTATTGATAAAACAAATTTAAAAAATAATGCAACAACTACAACCGTTAAATCTGCCGATGTATCATTTTCATCTTTAAAACAGCAGTTAAATTCCACTTCTTTAACCGAAGAACAAAAAACAGCTATTTTAAATGCCGCTAAAAGTGATGTAAGTAATTCTCAAATTTCAACAACTACTAATACAACAATAAATAACAACGATGATATTAAAGCCGAACTTACTCAAATTATGAAAAGTTACCAAGATCTTCATAAATCATTAGAAAGGCTCGGAAAACTTGGTAAGGAAATAGATAAAGTAGATGTCGGTAATATAAAAACTCAGTTGCTATCTTTGGTTGATGGTTATTCCAACATTAAAGCAGGTGTTAATCCGTTGGCTGTAGGAAGTTCTAAAGTAAAAGAGGGACTTTCTATTATGAATCAAAAAACTCCTAGATTAACTAACGGTTTTAACAAATATAAAACCGGAGTCGATGAAACTGTTACCAGTCTAACAAGCGGTAAGTTGGCGAATGGAATTAAAGAACTTATTTCTAAAAGTCCTCAACTTACAAGCGGTTTTGAAAGATATAAAAATGGAGTTGATGAGACAGCTACCAGCTTAACAACCGGCGAAATGGCTCAAGGGGTAAAAAGATTGGCAGATAATACTCTAGCCCTGCAAAAAGGTTCTGCCGATTTGAATAGTGGACTTAAAAAATTAAAATCTAAAATTCCTGAGCTTTCTATCGGTATCCAAAAACTTGATGACGGTGGGCAAAGGTTATACAAAGGCATTAGTGATATGAAAGCTAAAACTCCTGAACTTTTGAACGGTATTCAAAAACTTGATGACGGCGGGCAAAGGTTACACAAAGGTATTAGTGATATGAAAGCTAAAACCCCTGAACTTTTAAACGGTATTCAAAGACTTGATGACGGTGGACAAAGGTTACACAAAGGTATTAGCGATATGAAAGCTAAAACTCCTGAACTTTTGAACGGTATGCAAAAAGCTAAAGAAGGATCTGATAGATTAACAACAGGTTTAGAAAATGGAGCTACTCAGTTAAACACAGCTCATACCGGAGATAAAAATTCAGAAATGTTGGCAAATCCGATTAAAACCAACATCGGTGATATATCCAACGAAACCAGCTACGGTAATGCCTTAGCACCATTTTTCTTAGTATTCGGACTACTTATAGGAGCTGTAATATTCAATATATTATATCCAATATATCAAAAAGAAGCCGGTATTTCCACACCAACTTGGTTTATCAGTAAACTGTCAATTATGGTTATATTCTCCCTATTAGAAGTAGTAATAGAAGTAATTTCTATGAAATTATTCTTTGATTTTAAGGTTGAATATTTCGGAATGTATTTCTCAGGATTATTATTATCAGCAATAATATTTATGATTATAACTCATTTCTTTACATTTACATTTGGTAAAATAGGTAATATAATCAATATTTCACTAGTAGCATTACAATTTGTGCTAACTACCCCGCTATTCCCACCTCAAATGTTACCGGCGTTATACAATGGTTTAATTCCGTTTACACCGATTTACTACGCAGATATGTCAGTTAGACATGCCGTTCTTGGTGGACTAACTAACAATATTTATAATAATTCAATGTTAGTATTAACGATTTTAGGAATTGTGTTCTTAGTTCTAAATTATATTTTCTATACTAAGAAAAATCGTATTACGCAAGCAGCTAACTAACAACAAAAACCTGAAAGAAAATTCTTTCGGGTTTTTATTACATAAAGAATATTTATTTTTATTATCTTACTTAATGTATTCTATCATCTCTATACTAATTCTTTATATCCTTCTGATATTTTATTTAAAATATCCTCATTAGTTAACTCGGTGACCTCTTTGAGTGTAGCAATTACTCCTTTCTCTTTTAGGCTTTTTTGTAATCTTACTGCCTGTTCGTCTGTACTTGATTTAAAAGTTAAAATATATGAACACACTTTTAACAACGCCGTGTTTTTTAATCCCAGTTCAGCGGTTTCTCTTATCGGCTTAATAAAGCGTTCATTAAAGCCTAATTTTCTTATCGGTGTACGACATATTCTTGATACATGATCAACTATTCGTTTATTTTCAAAACGTTTTATAGTTTTATTACGGTAATTAGCCATATCTTCCTTATCGAAATTCCATTTTTTAACGAGCAAGGTGCTGGTTTCTTCCAAAACGGCAATAAATTCTCTTCTTACCCTCTCGTCTTTTGCCCCTTCGGATACCAATTCTATACCAAGGTAGTTTGCAATGTAGCTTAAAGCCGCATGCCCTGTATTTACCGTAAATAGTTTTCTTTCTATAAATGGACTTAAATCATCAACATAATGAACTCCTAAAATATTTTTATTAACTTCAACCTTTATCTTTCCTTCTTCTACTACCCACTCACAAAATTTTTCCACTTCTACTAACAGAATGTTATCATGTTTTTGTGCCGGAACAATCCTATCAACCGCAGAGTTGGGAAACCCTACATAATTATTTATAAATTCTTGTTCTTCTTTATTTAAGTATTTAAAAATTTCATTTTTTAAAAAATCTGTACATTCTATCATGTTTTCACAAGCTATAATATCTAAAAATTTTGTATTATTTTGGGCTACCTTTATTTTTAAACCTTGTGCAATATCTTTTGCAATAATTGGTAGCACATTAGGACCTATTGAGGTCGTTATTAATTCTACTTCGTTTATTTTTTTATAGATAGTATCTTTTTCATTTGAAATATTAAGAGCATCAAAGTTATTAATTAATACTTCTTCTATGTTTTCATCTAATACCTTTATTGTGTAGCTATCACGCTGTTTAAGTGCATTAACAACTTCTTCGTTAATATCAACAAATGTTATGTGGTAGCCTGTTTTATTTAATAATTCACCGATAAAACCACGCCCGATGTTACCGGCACCAAAATGTAAATTATTCATTATTTATTACCTTCTTTAATTTACTATAATATTCATAAAAAATATATTTTTTATTTCCCGTTAAGTTTAATTTTATTCCACTTCTGATAATAGAGTTATTATTTCATCTTCTGTAGTTGCATTTACTAATTTTATTACATTTTCTTGTTCTGAACAGAAAATTGCAATTTTTGATAATAAATCTAAATGCTCACCATCTTTACCTGCAATTCCAAAGATGATAAACACCATCTTATCTTCCGTATCATCAGGATTTGAAAATGATACTCCGTCAGGTATTTGAATTATAGAAATTCCCGTATTTTTTATTGATTTTTTTGCATCATCTGTTCCATGAGGAATTGCAATAAAATTACCCATATAAGTAGAAACTATATTCTCCCTTTCCAACATTGCCGAAATATAGTCGGTATCAACATAACCATTAGCTACTAACACTTCTCCCGCTTTTTTTATTGCTTCTTCTTTTGTACTGATTTTTTGTCCTAATAATATATCTTTATGTGTTAAATTCATTTTAAAACTCTCCTTAATCATTTTGTATTATGTAATCTTTTAATATTAATTCTAATTTTGTCATTATAAATTCTCTATTTTTACTGTTAATAGCTTTTATTAAAACTTCATCATTTAATATAGCGATACTAATTTGCCCAAGAAAATTTGTATATCTCTCTTCGTTTGGACTTACCATTATAAAAAATGTTCTAACCATTTCCTTATTTAAAGACACATTAATTAACTCTATTTCATTTTTCAAATTACAAATTATAACAAATGGTTCTGTTAAGCTGTTTTCCAATGTATGAAATAGCGCCAATTTCGTTTTTGGTATTACCACTGAACTCTTTTCATGTCTACCTATAAGATTCTCTATAATATTTTGCTGATTTCCACTTTTTAAATTTACTTTTTTAAAAATATCCACTAACATATTTTTTATATCAGTATCCGCAGTAAAAAGTTCACTGACGTAAACGTTCCTTAAAATCTCTTCACACGCCGGTAGTAAAAATTTTTCTTCATTTACTTTTTCCCTTGGAATTAGTTTTTTTCTTTTAAAACTTCTACTATTCAATATTTTCTCTCTAATAGTATCAACATCTTTTTCTTTTAATATCGTCGGAATAAGGAGATAATCAATCTCTTTATTTAATTCAATAGTTGAGATAATAACATCATAGTTATTCAGGTTAGTTTCACCTAATTTGCCGGGGATGATATATTCAAGATTTTTAATTTCCGGTATATTTTTTCTAATTTGACTGCCCAATATTTTAGAACTCCCTATTCCACTGGAACAAATTACTAAAGCACGAATAAAATTTTTACGATAGATTTGTTCATAACAAGAAGCAAAATGAATAACGATATAACTGAGCTCCGTTGAACTAAAATTAATTTCATCAAAAACTGTTAATAACTCCGATTTTATAATAAGATATAATTCATTATAATTTTTTAAAACAAACTCCAATAATTCTTCATTTTCTTCCTTAAGTTTCATCTGATAGCGTTTAATTGCAGATTCTACATGAGCTATTAAACCGCTTGAAAGATTGGTATCTTGAGTAAAATCAACATTCATTCTTTCAGAAACGTGTTTTATTAATAAATTAATTTTATAAACGAGTATATAAGAATATTTATCATTAAAATATGAAAGTTGCTCAATTAAACGACAGGTTTTTAAAATTCTTATTAAAAATTTTTCCATATCTTTCGTAATATCATATTCTATATATTTTTTTGCAGTTTCTAACAAAGCAATAACGTAATTGTATTCAGTAGTTGAAAAATTCTCTTCACAATCTGTCACATAGGAAATTCTCAAAAATATAACATTTAAACTTATAAGAATTTTCTTTATGCTTGAATCGGTATATAAATTAAATATTTTCAATTCTTTATTATTATTAAATAATTCAGCCAAAAAATCAAAGTTTAAAAATTTTATAAAAGGATTATTAGATAAACTTTCTTTTTTATTTATTTTTGAGAAAAATTCTTCATCATTAATTTCGTTACATAAAATTGAAATTAAAAGTACCCTTCTGTCACTTTCTTTTCCTATCAACTCTATCCCTTGTCCTTTTTTTCTAACAAGAGATAATTTATAATCTGCCAATATTTTTTCTACGGTAATTATAGTAGTAGCGACCGTATTATAGCTGAGTAGCAGTTTTTCCGAAATATCTTTAATTGAGGTATCTTCATTAAGTATTAAAAAACATAAAATTAAATTTAATCTTGTGTCTATTGAATAGGCGTGATCTATGAAATCACTTTTTAATAATGAAGCATCTAAAACAAAAGTATCCCCAACCAACCTATATTTTGACTTTTCTTTAAGAAGTATAAGACCTAATTGCTTTAACGATAATTCTAAATTTTTTATTTCTCTATATAATGTTCTTTCTTTTATTTTAGTTGATTTTGAAAGTTCTTTTATACTTAATGCTTCACCTGTTTTTAACAAAACCTGCAGTAATATTTTTTCTCTTTCATTAAACATTTTGGCCTCCATATTATGTAAGGCTTCTTCCTGTAATACTTATTAATCATTCAAAAAGAAGCCTTAAATACCCACGGTATAGAATTAACTCTTTTGTTACGTAAATTTTATTTTTTAATTTATGCTAAACGTTCTTTCTTTGAATCAATTATATTTATATTATCAACTAAATTATATTAACTTTTATCTATTTTTTCAAATTTTCTAAGATTTCATCATATTTTGGACTGCTCAAAAAGTTATCTACCGAAATATGTAATGCTTTTGCATTCATTTCTTTTGCACGAGGTGTTAATTCATTTTGTGTTACAATTAGTAACCCGTCCTCTTGTGTCAAATTTCTAATAGCTACATTTGTTACTTCATAATCTAAGCCGGCTTTTTTTACTTTATTGCGTAAAATTGAAGCCCCCATTGCTGAACTGCCCATTCCCGCATCACAAGCAAAGATTATTTTTTTAACATCAGAATATGAAACTTCATTTACTTCTTGTGAAGAATTCTCCATCTTCATACCTTTTGATTCTGCTTTCATACTACTTACTTGACTTTGTGCTGCAGCTAGGTCCCCCTCTCTTTTGTCACGTTTAAGGATAATAGCAGCTATTATAAATGTCACTAATGTAGATACTACTGCACCGGAAATTACTGCAAAGTAACTTCCACTTGCGGTTTGTCCCAATACCGCCAAAATACTGCCCGGAGAAGCAGGAGCACGAAGACCTGCACCTAAAAATTGGAAAGTAGCTGTTCCACTTATACCACCAGCCATAGCCGCTATAATTAATGACGGTTTCATTAAGATATATGGAAAATAAATTTCATGAATACCACCGATAAAGTGGATTATTGCTGCCCCCGGTGCTGATGCTTTAGCAGTACCTTTACCGAAAAACATATAAGCAAGTAAAATACCTAACCCGACACCCGGATTAGTTTCCAATAAGTAAAGCACCGATTTCCCCGTATTTAGTGCCTGTTCGGTCGCAATAGGAGTTAAAATACCATGATTAATTGCGTTATTTAAGAACAAAACTTTTGCCGGTTCAATAAATAGATTTGCAAGTGGTAATAAATGAGCATTGATAATTATGTCAACACCACTGCTTAATACAGAGGTAACAGCTTTAACAATCGGTCCTATACCAAAATATCCAATAATAGAAAGAATAAAACCTAAAATACCCAATGAAAAATTATTAACCAACATTTCAAGACCTGTTTTAATTTTTGGTTGAACAACTTTATCAAATTTTTTCATTAGAACTGCTGCAATAGGTCCCATTACCATGGCACCCAAAAACATCGGTGTTCCACTTAAACCTTTCTCATTAATAGTAACCGTACCGACAATTACACCCATTGTTGCAATAGCGGCAATTACACCACCACGTTCTTCATAAACATTTTTTCCGGCTGAATAAGCAATAAGAAGCGGTAGTAAGAAAAATACCATAGGATTTACTAATTTTGCAAGTTCAGCATTTGGCGTCCATCCCGTTTCTATAAAAAATGCGGTAATAAGTCCCCAGGCGATAAATGCACCTATATTCGGCATAACCATACTTGATAATGCCGTACCAATTTTTTGAACTAAGACTTTAAGCCCATTTTTATTTTCGTTCATAAGTATAAATTCTCCTTTTTAAAAATTATTATTAATATTTATACTCTCATTATACAAACAAATATTAGATTGAACAATATCAAAAAAGGCAAAGGAGATTTTGCCAAATTGAAAAATTTCGACAAAAATGACTATTAAACATAAAAAATAAATCAGCTCACTAACGAACCGATTTATTCTTCTTAACGCTAAAATATTTTTCAAATGCTTCTTCTATATCACCTAGTGCCGTAATACAAAGAATAATTACTAATAATATATATAATCCTAAAATTATAAATGATGGATTTTCTAAATAATTTATGCAAGTTCCCAATGTAAGACTGGCATAAAATCCTAAAGTTAAACTCTTTACAATAATTGCTATAACTAAAGTGCAAAGTATTAACACCAAAAACATGTGCAGCGATAATGCAGACATACATCCAAAAAACGTTGCAACACCTTTTCCTCCCTTAAATTTAAAAACAACAGGTTTAATATGTCCGACAATCACCAAAATAATACAGATATAAATAATAGTGGCATTTATATTAAATATTTTTAATAAAATAACTACTAAAAAACCTTTAAAAAAATCAACGGCGAGTACAAAAACAAATGATTTAGGTCCTAAAACTCTTCCGGCATTCCTTGCTCCGACATTTCCGGAACCCTTATTGGTAAACTCTTCTCTATAAATAATTTCTAATAATTTTCCGCCCATTATATTCCCTAAAAAATAAGCTAGAACAAAATAAACAATATTTATAATCATAATTTTTCTCCTCTCTTTCTGAACTTTTCTTTTATCGTTCTTAATCCTTCTGACGCAAGCATCAAACAACCTATTGAAAACGGAACTACATAATAAGAAAGTCTGTATATTATTATCGTTGCACCGATTACTTCAGGATTAATGCCAAGATTTTTTAAACCGATTAAAACTAATGTGTCAAAAGTGCCTAATCCTCCCGGGATCATCGTTAAAAGTCCTATTATAGATGCTATAATAATGACCCCGACTATTTGAAGCTCCTTATTATATACTGACTTTCCTGTATAGAAATAGAGGATAATTAATATAATAATCGCCGCAAAAACCCACTCAAAAAAAGAAATAATAGTAAGTTTTACACTTAAATATCTGTCGCCTTTTATTTTCGGTTTTTTTAAACTGAAAAACAAATATAACGGTAAGAAAAAGGACATTAATATCAAACAATAGTAAAATATCGTTTTTTCTTTATAAAGTGCCTCTCCCGGAAAAACATCACAAATAACAAAAATAGATAATAGACTAATTCCTGATAACATCGAAATTAAAATCATTCCTATTGCCGTCACTAAAGTCTTCCCACTTTTTGTATAAGGTTTATACATATAATACCTTAGCCCTGCACCGATAAATCCGCCAAAACCTAATACCATGTTTAGTGTATTTGTCATAAAACTTATTTTAAAGATTCGAAATGATGACATATGTTTTGTTATATTTATCGCTTTTAAAACAAAATAATCATAAAGACATAAAATAGTTATTCCAAACAAACCACACAACAAAATAAAAAAGAACTTTCCATAACCTAATTGTAAAGTTAACTCTCTTATTTGTCGAAAATTTAAACTTGTGATTTCTTTTTTAAAGTAGGAAAAAATTAAATAAAATATCGCTAATCCCAAAATTATCTGAATAATACCTTTTAAATAATTAAAGGATTTCTTACTTTTTATATTGTGCATATTATTTTCCTTAAATAAATATTTTTCCTAATTTATAATATACCATTTTATCGCCTTTTTTTCAATTCAAATTATTAAAAGATTAAAGAAAAATCTTATATAATTTATTTATCTGAAACAAATAATAAACTTAATTTCTTTATTAATTATAAAAATAAGATAAAATAAAAATATTCACTATCGGAATGATAATAAATATTTTTATTACTTAATTAGTTACTATAATTTCTTTATAAGTTCTGTTGTTAATATTGATGAATTAAGTGCCGCAATTTTTAAAAACTCGTCAAAAGTTACTCTATTACCTTCTTCTGCCTTATCGCTTACACTACGGCAAACTATAAATTTAGTATTAAATTGATAACAAGTTTGTGCTATTGCCGCAGCTTCCATTTCTACTACCTGCATAGTCGGAAAATTTTTTAAAATATTTTCCTTTATTTTTTTATTGGAAATAAACGAATCTGATGTTCCCACCAAACCGAAATGAATTTTATGATTTGGCAGCACAATCTCACCGGCTAACTGTTGTAAATATTTATCGCTTTCGTATTTTGCCGGCATTTGCGGTACCTGACCTATCTCATAACCGAATTCCGTTGCATCAACATCAAAATGCCTTACCTCCGTCGCTACTATCATGTCACCTATTTCCATATCACCTTGCAATGCACCACACGTTCCGATATTAATAACATAATCAATATCATAATTGTCAAGTAAAAGCGTTGTCGCTATTGCTGCATTAACTTTACCGGGTAAACTTAGCATAAGTACAATATCCTTGTTTTCATACTGCCCTTCATAGAAATTGACATGAGCTATCTTATTTTCTTTAAGATTTTTAATTTTTTTTCTAATAATTGCCACTTCTTCAGGCATTGCTCCGATTAAAGCTATCATACGTCTACCTATTCAACGGCAAGGATTTTTATATCCATTGAATCTTCGGGTCCGGTAGGTAACGAAACTTTAGCTATGTCTCCTACCTCTTTTCCTAATAATGCTTGTGCAACCGGACTTTCGTTTGAAATTTTAAATTCAAAAGGATTTGCTTCGGCACTACCGACAATTTTATATGTTTCTGTTAAACCATTCGGTAGTTCTTGATATGTTACTGTATTTCCTAAACGGATAGCACTCGTTTTCTCATCTAATTCGACAATAACCGCATAACGAATCATTTGCTCCATTTCAAGAATTTTTTGTTCAATAAACCCTTGCTCATCTTTTGCAGCATCATATTCCGAGTTTTCAGAAAGGTCACCGAAACTACGAGCCACTTTAATTTTTTCAATTACTTCCGGACGTTTTACTTTTTTATAATGTTCTAATTCTTCAACAAGTCTATCATACCCCTCTTGGGTCATTTGATATTCTAATTTTTCTTCTAATGCCATACTTATGCTCCTTTGTTAAGTCTTCTTACTTATTATATCTTTTTTTTTATTATTTTGCTAGTAGTGATTTAATTTTTGTAATTAAAATATCAATCGCAATATCGTTATATCCTCCATCAGGAATAATAATATCTGCATATTGTTTGGTTGGTTTAATATATTTTTCGTGCATAGGACGTACCGATAATAAATATTGATTAATTACCGACTCAACAGTTCTTCCACGTTCGTTAATATCACGAAGAAGGCGTCGTAAAATACGTAAATCACTCGGTGTATCAACAAAAATTTTTATATCCATTAATTCTCGTAATTTTTCCGAATATAAACCGAACATCCCTTCGATAATAATGACATCTCTCGGTTCTTGATATTTTTTATCTGTACTGCGTGTATGATTAACGTAATCGTATACCGGCAGTTCTACAGCTTCACCGTTGATTAATTCTAACAACTGATTGTATAACAGTTCATTATCAAAAGCACTCGGATGATCATAGTTTGTTTTAACACGTTCATCCATTGTCATATGGCTTTGATCTTTATAGTAATAATCTTGCTCAATTAACGCTACTTTATCTATCGTTAATTCTTCTATTATTCTTTTGGTTACAGTAGTTTTACCACTACCGCTTCCGCCGACAATTCCGATAATTTTAGGTCGTTTTGCACTCATTAGCGTCCCATTTCCTTTCTCATCATATTACTTTTAAATACTCTACTATCCAATTTAGTTCTGATAATTTGTAAAGGATGACGTGCTGCATCAAGCAACTCTCCGTCCTCATCGTAAATTTCTCCGATTACTTGCCTAAAAGTATTAATCTCAGGTCCGAAAAATTCAACTTCTTGCCCCGTTTTAAAAAAGTTACGTTGTTGAATAGTTGCTATACCTGTAGCATCATCATAATGTAATACTTGCCCTACAAAATCATAGTTAGTTTTTTTACTACCCTCATTTCCAAACATTTGTTCTGTATATTGCGGTATTTCATAAAAAAACGACATAGCAGTATCACGATTGGCACATTTGTACAGTTCTTTTTTATATTCTGAACTCATTACAAAATTATCCGGATCTGAACAATAATCATCAATTAATTTTCGGTAAACACTTGCTACTGTTGCGACGTAATGAATAGATTTCATTCTACCTTCTACTTTTAACGAATCAATACCGAGTTCAATAATTTTAGGTACTACCTCAATTAGTGTTAAATCTTTGGGACTCATAGCATAAGGATTTGCTCCGGTATCAAATAATTTTATATCATCCGTATCACTTTCTTCATATAAATCATAATTCCAACGACATGATTGACAACAACCACCACGGTTACTGTCCCTAGCTGTCATATAATTACTTAATGTACAACGCCCTGAGTATGCAATGCACATCGCACCATGGACAAACATTTCGATTTCTACATTTGTTTTTTCACGAATTTCTTTAATTTCTTCATATCCTGTTTCACGTGCCAATACTACACGATGTACCCCCTCACTTTCCCAATATTGTACTTCTTTGTAATTTGAGATTGATTGTTGGGTACTAATATGTATTTCAACTTCCGGTGCTACCACTTTACATCTTTCTATAATATACGGATCTGCTACAATAATACCACGCACACCGGCATTTTGCAAGGCTATTAAGTATTCATCCAACCCCGCAAAATTCTCGTTATGCATAATAATATTTGCCGTTACGTAAATATCCGCTCCATATTTTGCAGCAAACTCACACCCCTCACGGATCTCATCTATCGTAAAATTATCCGCATTGCTACGCAGCCCGAACTCCTGACCACCTAAAAACACAGCATCTGCGCCATAGTGAATAGCTATTTTTAATTTTTCTAAATTCCCGGCAGGAAGAAGCAATTCAGGCTTCTTCACAATTACTCGTTTCCCATTTTGTATTTCTGATATATTTTTTATTGCCATATAGTTAGATCACATTCAAGTATGATCCTTCCTCCTTTTATATCTTCTCTACCATTTTATAACAATATTTTACTTCGGTGTGAACATTGCAACATTACTATATTAAATTTAGTTTTCAGTTGGAATTTAAAATTTCTCCTGCTCAAATATTTAATATCATAAACTTTATTGAAAATTTGAACTTTTAATACTCTTTACCGTTATAAAATATTTTTAAATATGCTCCTAATACATTGTTTTTTTATAGAAAAATCCTAAATCAACTTCTCTATATTTTGGTTTTATTCGTTCAATGTCGTTATAAAAATCTTGTTTTTCATCTTCATATGCTTCTTTATCTTCATAATATAAATCAATTGCATCTCGATAAATTGTTGTAACTTCTGTAATATACTCTTCTTCTTTTAGAACGCCTTCAATTTTAAAAGCATTGACCCCCGCTTCAATCAATCTATCCAACTCTTCAATAGCACAAATATCTTTGGCACTCATAATATGCGTCCCGTTTGAATCTTCAAAAATTGGATAACGCTCATTTCTATCCTGACTATATAAAAATAACTTTTTAGAATTGCCATATTCTTCAATGTACTGTTCTTTTTTACTATACATAAAATAATTATCAACTAATTTTCGGACAGATTGAAACATACACAACATTCCTTGTACTTGAACTTCAATTTCATACTCGCTATCTTTTGTTATTTCCAAAATTTCATCAATAGTTAATTCTTTTGATAAACAGGTACGATATGCTCCACGTTTACCCCAATAGTTACATGAAAATGAATTTGTAGCTAAAGTGTGTGGATCCCATTGTAGCTTGAAATTAAGATTTTCATCACGTAATATTGTTATTATGGTCGGTTCACCAAAAATCAAAGCATCTATATCCAGTGTTGCTAAATAACGTAGATAATCTACCAAATCATCTAAATGCTTATTATGAAAAATAGCATTGACGCTAACATATGCTTTTTTCCCGGCTTGATGAATAATCTCAATCGCTTTTTTTAATTCGGCTCGCTTAAACTCTCCTGCCAAACGCAAACCATATTTTTCTTCACCTATGACAAAACCGTCAGCTCCAACGTTAATTAGTTCATAAATATGTTCTATACTCTTAGGTGTTACTACTAACTCTACCGTCATCGTACTGCCCTTTCTAAAAATTATAGTTTTTTATTCTTTTTCGTCGTTATTGTAATACCGTCCCCAATAGGTAGTATCACACTATCATATTGTTCATGTTTTAATAACCATTCATTATAATTATTAATTTTTTTTAATAGTTGTTTTAAATTTTTACCATGTTCAATAATATCTGAATTTGCTACCATACCTTTGAATAGAACATTATCCGTTATTACTACAACATCATCCGTAAAATATGGTTCATACAGTTCAAAAAATTTACGGTTTTGACTTTTAGCTCCATCAATAAATACAATGTCGTATGGTGCATTAGCTATTACCTTACTATGTAACTTCAACGCATCACCATGTATTAAAGTTATTTTTTCGCTAAGGCCACGTTCCCTGACATTATTTGTAGCAATTTCATACATTTTGTCGTCACGTTCCAGTGTTGTTACTTTACAACCGATAGTTTCCGCTAATTTAAGAGCTGTATACCCTATTGCTGTTCCTATTTCCAAAACATTTTTCGCTTGTTTAATTTTTAATAATTGTAATAGAAAGCGAATGCCTATTTTATCAATAATCGGTACATGATTTTCTTTTGCATATCGTTCTAACATTTGATAAAATTCATCAAAATCTTCTAATAAATTAATTATATATAAATCATCTTTTGATTCTATAGCAACCATATCTTCCTCCATAATTTATACATCATATTATAATACCATAAATACATTAATAAATGCAATTTGTTTGATTATTGAACAGCTCATAATTGTAGACACCATATATTCTCAAAAATATGTAAAACAAATTCTTATTAAATATTTATTTATAATTTTCCTTGACAAGTGAGTGTTTACTCACTATAATAAAATTGTAAGAGTAAGCGGATACTCAACTTAATTAAGGAGGAAACTTTTATGGAAAAATTAATTCACTTAGAAAATTTACAAAAGAAATTTGATAATGTAGTTATTTTAAATAATGTACAATTTACCTTGTTTAATAATGAGATTATAAGTTTATTAGGTCCATCGGGTTCCGGAAAATCCACCCTTATTAAAACAATGTTAGGTATGGAAAAAGCGGACGGCGGAACTGCTTTAATACTTAACAGTAAAATGCCGAATAGGTTAATTTTAGGATGTATTGGCTATATGGCACAATCAAACGCCTTATATGAATTATTAACCGGTTATGAAAACTTAAAATTTTTCGGTAGTTTAAAGGGATTGACTAAAAAGGAACTTTCTAAAGATATAAAAAAAGTATCCGCTGTCGTTGATTTAACGGCACACTTAAAGAAAAATGTCTCAACATATTCCGGCGGCATGAAGCGTCGTTTATCATTAGCTATTGCACTGCTCGGTTCTCCAAAACTTTTAGTTTTAGATGAACCGACCGTGGGTATTGATCCATTATTAAAAAAATCTATTTGGAATGAACTTATTGAACGTAAAAATAATGGTACCGGTATTCTTGTAACAACACATGTTATGGATGAAGCTGAGCTATGTGACAAGGTTGCACTCATACATGACGGTAAAATAGCAGCTTGCGATACTCCGGAGAAACTTAAAAAACAATTTAACTCTACCAATATTGAAGAGGTATTTTTAAACATTGAAAAGGGGGGTAATTATGCGTATTCTGGCAATAACTAACCGTATTTTAAAAGAATTGTTTCGTGACAAAAGAACATTGGCTATGATGTTTGTAGCTCCTATCTTTGTTCTCTGGTTGATGAATCTGATGTTTTCCAGCAGTGATAAAGTATCAGTTAATCTGGCTACTTACAATGTTCCTACTTCTGTTACAGAAACATTAAAAACTATTGATAACGTAACTATTACTGATGTTAATTCCAATGAAGAAGGTAACGATTTATTAAATAATAACACAGTTGATGCTATTATTACTTATAATAATGATACAGGTTATACCGTAACTTATGAAAATACCGATGCAATCAAAACATCTTTCACAAGACAAGTATTAATCAGTTCACTGGTAAAAACTAACACAACAGAAATTATAAAAAAACTTCCACCACAAATAAACATACTTCAATATAAGTCAACTATTAATGAAAATTTTAAATATGGAAATAAAGATACTAATTTTTTCACCAAAATGATACCGATTATAGTTGGTTTTATCGTCTTTTTCTTTGTTTTTCTAATTTCCGGAATGGGATTACTAAAAGAAAGAACAAGTGGTACTTTGGAAAGATTATTAGCAACTCCGGTTCGTCATTTTGAAATAGTTTTTGGCTATATGCTCTCATATGGAATTTTAGCTATTATTCAAACAACAGTTATTGTCATTTCTGCAGTAAAATTATTAAAAATCGAACTTGTAGGAAAGCTGTTTTATGTTATAATAGTTAATGTAATCTTAGCCTTAATCGCCTTATCATTTGGGTTATTACTGTCAGCTCTTGCTAAATCAGAATTTCAAATGATGCAGTTTATTCCTTTGGTAATAATACCACAACTCTTTTTATCCGGTATTATTCCACTAAAAAATATGGGCGTTTGGGCGGTTAACTTAGGAAAATTTCTACCACTTACTTACGCAGGTGAAGCACTAAGTAATATTATTTTACATGGTTATAGTCTTGGAAAAATAAGTCAAAATATTGTAATGCTTATTATTTTTCTAGTTGTATTAACAATTTTAAATATAATAGGCTTACGTCGTTATAGAAAAGTTTAAAATCAGTTAGGAGCTCTAATGTCAAATATCTTAATGTCTTATACAGAATACTTATCCGAAGCAAATATGCCTGCTGGAAAAAAGAAAATCATCCTTGCTGCAATCGATCTTTTTTCAAAAAAAGGATTTCACGGTACTTCTACCGCTAAGATAGCTGAAACAGCAGGTATGAGTCAAGCTACTTTATTCAAATATTTTAAAACAAAAGATGATTTACTAAATAGTATTATATCTGCCGGATTCCCACCTATCCTTGCTTCTTTTGTCGCCGGCATAAATCAGGAAAAAAATCTTGAAGATATGATTCATCTCCTAGTGTTTAATCGTTTTGAATTTATGAAAAAAAACCAAAAATTAGTACGTATCTTTTTCCAAGAATTTATTATTAATAAAGAGTTTAACAGTAATCTAAAAAATATGATTAAAAACGGCCCTATTAATCCTAAATTAAAAAAGTTGTACCTGATTCTTTCAAAGAGCGATAAACACTTTAACAACAACTTAAGTATTACTCAAGTATTCCGCATAATTATGGGTCCGCTTTTCGCATATTTTTCACAATGTTTTATTTTTTACATCGAAAGTGAAAATGAAGAAGAAGATTTATTATTAATAGAAAAACAAATATATCAGTCGTTAATAAAAAACAACTAAGAAATTGCTAATCAATTTCTTAGTTGTTTAATTTTACTATTCTGAAATTGCTTGAATCGCTGTAATTAGCGATAATTTTAATACATCATCACTTGAGCAACCACGTGATAAGTCATTTACCGGTGCGTTAAGTCCTTGTAAAATTGGTCCTACCGCTTCAAAACCTCCTAGTCGTTGAGCAATTTTGTACCCGATATTTCCCGCTTCTAAACTTGGGAAGATAAATACTGTTGCATCCCCCTGAATTTCTGAATTAGGTGCTTTCAGTTTTGCAACAGGTGGTACAAATGCAGCATCAAATTGCAGTTCCCCGCCAACTGGTAATGTTGGTGCTTTTTCTCTTACCAATTTGGTAGCCTCTGCTACTTTTTTAGTTTCCTCTGTAACAGCTGATCCCATAGTTGAAAAACTTAACATCGCAACTTTAGGATTGATATTAAAACTTTTAGCTGTTTTTGCACTTTCTACTGCAATTTCTGCTAATGCTTGTGCATCTAAACTTGTATTAATCGCACAATCGGCAAAGATAAAACGTGATGCGTTTCGTGACATAATAAATGCTCCGCTGGTTCTGCTTACACCAGGTTTAGTTTTTATAATTTGCAATGCCGGACGTACAGTATCTCCGGTTGAATGGATTGCTCCTGATACCAATCCTGCCACTTCTCCCATATAAACCAACATTGTACCGAAATAGTTCACATCTTTTAACAATTCACGTGCTTTTTCTTCAGTTACTTTGCCGGCACGGCGTTCTACGAATTTAGCTAACATTTCGTCATATTTTTCGTAGTTTTCATGGTCAATAAACTCAATACCTGATACGTTTAAGAATAACGGCTGTGCTAATTTCTCCACTTCTTCACGCTTACCGATTAATACCGGTTGTACATAACTTGTTGAACTCAGCTTAACAGCCGCTTCTAAAATACGTTCGTCATATGCTTCCGGTAATACGATTCTAACTTTTTTCCCTTCTAATTTTTCTTGAAGCTCCACAAATAAATTACTTGTCATCTTCTTACTCCTCCTAATTGTATATAATATCTTTAATATGTTTTATTGACTTTAAACTGACGGCATCCATTAAGCTGCCTTTTCCAAAAACAACATAACCTATAATTGTTCCAATATAAAACACAAGCAATATCAAGGCTATATTGCGTAAATAACGTAGGATAGTATTGTCTATTTTCATAGGCAGTTCCTACTCTTCAATTCTTTCAACATGTGCACCAAGTTTACGCATTTTTTTCTCAATATCAACATACCCTCTGTCTATATGGTAAATATCAATAATTTTAGTTGTTCCCTTGGCAATCAGTCCTGCAATAATAAGTGCTGCTCCTGCACGAAGATCCGTCGCTCTTACCGTTGTCCCTTCTAAACGTGCCGGACCTTCTATTAAAGCACTACGTCCTTCAATTCTAATTTTCGCATTCATTCTTCGCAATTCTTCAACATGCATAAAACGATTTTCAAATACCGTTTCCGTAATGGTACTGACACCCTCACCCAATAATGTTAATACACTGACTATTGACTGCATATCCGTTAAAAATCCGGGATGCGGTAATGTTTTTACATCTATCGGTTTTAATATATCAAGATGGTTACTGACACGCATTCCGTCTTGCAATACTTCGATTGATATGCCCATTTCACGCATTTTACTAACAAGTGCTATATTATCTTTATATAACGCCCCTTTTACAAAAACATCGCCTTTGGTAACAGCCGCCGCAATCATGTATGTTGCCGCTTCTACACGGTCTGCCATAATAGTATGCTCAGCACCTGTCAATTTATCAACACCTTCAATTTCAAGGACAGAAGTACCTTTACCAGAAATTTTAGCCCCCATTTTCGTTAAAAAGTTAATCATATCTTCTATTTCAGGCTCTTGTGCCGCATTAACAATCGTAGTTTTACCTTTTGCCAAACAACTTGCCATAATGACATTTTGGGTCGCCCCGACGCTGGGAAAATCGAAAAATATTGTTGCACCTTCTAATTCTTTTTCCGCTCTTGCCTCAACAAAACCTGCATCTTGAATAATTTTTGCACCCAATATCTCAAATCCTTTTAAATGCTGATCTATAGGTCTACTACCGATCGAACATCCTCCGGGCATTGCTACCTTCGCTTTTTTCTCACGTGCCAACATCGGTCCCAGTACAAGAAATGATGCACGCATTTTACTTACAAATTCAAACGATGCTTCTGTTAACAATGGTTTCCTCGCATCTATTTCTAACGTATTTTCTTCCGGTTTATAATCTACTTTTACTCCTAATGATTCAAATAATTTACTTATTGTCTTTATATCTGATAATTTAGGAACATTGTAAAATTTACTCGTACCTTCAGTTGCAAGCAGTCCTGCCGCAAGTATCGGAAGTGCCGCATTCTTTGCACCTGAAATCTGTACTTCTCCTATTAAAGGCACCCCACCTTTAACAACTATTTTTTCCAAGTGTATTCCTCCAAATCTGTATTCACATTTGTACAGTTACTATACTACCACAAATCTTAAAATAAATAAAGTTTGAATTTTTTTTCTAATGATGAAAATTTTCTATTTTAAACATTATTATAAGTAATATGTTCTAAAATTATATTCCTTATTTTTTAGCTTTTGGGGTTAGTCATTTTCTACAACTCATCAAAAAATGATAATTGTGCTCTTTCCGGTAAACCTTTTAGCGTTCCCATTTCTCTTAAATATTCTATTATCGTTGTTGATACACTTCCACGTTTTGATAAATCTTCTATCGACAAAAACGGTTTTTCTTTACGCGCTTGAACTATCTTATTTGCCACATTATCTCCTAATCCCGGCACAATAGAAAACGGCGGTATTAGCTTATTATCTTCGATAATATAGTCATGACTTAATGATTTTTCCAAATCAACTTTTGAGAATGTAAAACCACGTTGTAACATTTCATTTGCTATTTCGTAACTCACCAGTGCATCTTTATCTTTTGTCGTTACTTCATTCTTATCTTTTTCTTTAATTTCTTTTATTTTTTCTTTAAGTGACTGTTCTCCTTTTACAACCGTAATAATATCAAAATCACTTGCTCTTACCGAATAGTACGCACAGTAATAAATCAACGGTTGATGAACTTTAAACCAAGCTATACGAAGTGCCATAAGTACATAAGCACAAGCATGTGCTTTAGGAAACATATACTTTATTTTTTTACATGAATCTATATACCAATTCGGTACATCATTTTCTTTCATGGCTTGTTCAAACTCTTCTGTAAGTCCTTTGCCTTTACGAACGCTTTCCATTATTTTAAATGATAATCCTTCTTCAAGTCCTGCATGAATTAAATAAACCATAATATCATCACGACACCCGATAACATCTTTCAGTTTACATTTACCGTTACGTATTAATTCTTGAGCATTACCGAGCCAAACATCCGTTCCATGTGACAAACCAGAAATTTGTACAAGTTCTGAATATGTAGTCGGTTTTGTATCGTCAAGCATTTGAATAACAAAGTTTGTTCCAAATTCCGGTATTCCAAATGTTCCACTCGCAGAATCAACCTGTTCACGTGTTACACCAAGTGCCTCAACTGTTGAGAAAATCCCCATAACATCCGAATCTGATACATCAATAGTTTTTGGGTCTATTCCTGATAAATCTTGAAGCTTTCTTATCATAGTCGGATCATCATGCCCTAGTATATCAAATTTTAAAATATTATCGTGAATTGAGTGGAAGTCAAAGTGTGTCGTTCTCCACGTACTCGTTTCATCATCTGCCGGATACTGATATGGTGTAAAATCAAAAATATCCATATCATTAGGCACAACCAAAATTCCTCCCGGATGCTGTCCGGTCGTTCTTTTTACACCTTCGCAGCCTGCGGCAATACGTTCTATATCAATACTGCGTTTATCAATCTCATGCTTCTCGTAATAATCACGTGTAAATGAATATGCCGTTTTTTCAGCAACGGTTGAAATCGTTCCCGCACGATAAACATAATCTTCTCCAAAAATCTCTTTTGTAAAATTATGCGCTGTCGCTTGGTATTCTCCCGAAAAGTTTAAATCAATATCGGGAACTTTATCACCATTAAAACCTAAAAAAGTTTCAAATGGAATATCCTGACCGTCTTTTTTCATTTTCTCATTGCAATGCGGACAATTTTTATTCGGCATATCAAAACCTGAAGCATATTCAGCATTAACAAAAAACTCACTATGCTTACATTTAGGGCAAACATAATGCGGTGATAGTGGATTTACCTCGGTAATTTCCATCATCGTAGCAACAAGTGACGAACCTACAGACCCCCTTGAACCTACCAAATAACCGTCATCAAGTGATTTTTTTACCAGTTTATGCGAAATTAAATAAACTACTGAAAAACCATTCCCAATAATTGATGCAAGTTCTTTTTCAAGGCGTTTTTCTACGATTTCCGGTAAATTTTCCCCATAAATTTTATGTGCCATACTATAACTTAAGTTTCTTACCTCATCCGCCGCACCTTCAATATTCGGTGTATACAATTTATCTTTCAACGGAACTACTTTTTCTATCATATCGGAAATAACATGTGTGTTATCAATAACTATTTCTTGTCTTAATTTTTCGTCTAAAAATGAAAATTCTTTAAGCATCTCTTCTGTTGTTAAAAATGTAGCCAACGGCTTAATATCCCTAGCCCCCGGATTATTTTTTACAGTTAGTCGTAAAATTTGGCGATAAACGTGTTGATAATCATCTAAATAATAACAATCTCCGGTAGCGACAACTAATTTTTCTTTTTTCTTAGCCAGACTGATTAAGTGTTTTAAAATCTCTTCCAGCTCCGCCTCATCATCAATACGCTCGCTTCTTATAAAACTTTCATAATGATGTTTGGGTTGTACTTCTATATAATCATAAAAATCAATAATTTGCTCAACCTTATCTTCCTTAGCATTAAGTAGTTCTTCAAATACTTCATTATCAGAATTTCCGTTTCCTATAAGTAAATGTTTTCGATATTTACTCAACAAACTGCGGGGGATAGTCGGTTTCCCGGATGATAAATAATCCGTACAACTATACGACACCAGTCTAAATAAATCTTTTAATCCTTGAGCATTTTTCACAAGTATTGAACAAGGAAATGACCTTGAACGTTTGTGTGCTAATTTTAAATCTATCATGTTATCAATTTGATTATGATATTCTATTCCCAGTGCATAAAGTTGATCAAGCATTTTTATAAAAATATCCGCCGTTACTCTTGTATCATAAATAGCTCTATGATGTTGAACTAATTTTACCTTATATAGCTTTGCAAGATTACTTAATCCGTGGCGTTTCGCTTCTTTATTTTCGGCACGTGAAATAAATAGTGTATCAATACTTGCATGATTATTATTCTTTAAGCCTAGTCGCTCAAAACTTTTATCCAAAAATCCTAAATCGAATTTTGCATTATGGGCAACAAGTATATCATCTTTATCAAGCCAGTTATAAAAGTTTGTCATTACCTCTTTTTCAAACGGAGCATCTTTTACATCCTCATCAGTAATGCTCGTTAAACGTGTAATTAATTCTGATATTGGTCGTTTCGGATTAATATAACTTTCAAATGTATCAATTTGAGCTCCGTTTTTTACTTTAACGGCAGCTATTTCTATCAATCTATCTCTTTCCGCCGATAATCCTGTTGTTTCAACATCAAACACAACATATGTTGCATCTTTTAATCTAAGTTCTTTTGGATTTATTGTCGCTGTAAGACTATCGTCCATAATAAACGCATTAAGTCCGTATATTGTTTTAATATCTTTTTCTTTTGATTTTAAACAAATTTCCGGATATGCCTGCACACCGTAAGTATCAGTAAATGCGATTGCCTCATGCCCCCAAGAAGTTGCCCTCATCAAATAATCTTCCGCTGAAGAAATACCCTCCAGTTGTGACATTTTTGTATGAGTATTAAGTTCAATTCGTTTTCGCCCGTTGTAGTTATCTTTTTTTTCTTCTTTAACAGCCACTTCTATAGCTTTCGGTTCAATTATCGTATCTCTTAAATATGGATCATTACTGACAGTACCAAATATTTTTATCCATTGACCTTTTTTAATACCTTGTATCAATTCAATTAGTTGATTACGACGATTATTTTGAAATTTAAAGTTAGGGTTGTTACCGAATAATCGCAATATAATAGAATCACTATAATCTGTAAGTTTCAATCTATATTGACTTGAGCCGTTTCTATGAACAATCTGCTCTGTTCCGAATACTTGAGCCATTATTGTTACATCGCCGGAATAACCGATAACGTCCTTTATATCTACTATTTCCGCATCACGAATTTCTTTTCCGTATTTTGTCCCCGCATTAAAACTGCGATTTTTTTTCGGTTGATCTTTCGTTTTTTTCTCAGTTTCTTTTTGTTCTATCTGTTCTAATTTTTCCATTTCTTTGGAAATTTTTTCTTCTTGTTGTTCGGCTATATCACGAACATTTGTTTTAGCAAATTCAGGTACAATATCATTAATAATTATCCCTAATTTTTTATAACTGTCTAAGATAGCATTTTTTCTTTCACTAACAAAGTTTTTCCAAATTGACGGTGCCATTATTTTTATTAATAAGTTTTTATCTTGAACCTTTACTTCACTGAATAAAATACTTTCTATCAAAACACCGGATACTTCGCCAAAATTTTCTAATATGACATATTTCCAGTATTCTATAACTTTTTTATCTGTTACTCTTTCGTTTATGCTTAAACGATAATTTACGAGATAGTCTCCTAGAAAACTATCTCGTAATTTTTGAATAAACAGTGTCCAGTGAGCAACATCCGGCAATGTATTACCACTAAAGTTAAAAGTCCATACTTTATTGTTATTATCTTTTTCTATATTATCCAGCGAAAAATTCTCAAAATTTGAATCGGTTAATTCTTCAGCCAGTTCAAGAGTATCTATTAATAGAGAAAAATGTTTATTGCTCATTGTGTCTCCTTTTTTAAGTAACTTAATATATAAAATGGTTATGTATTATTGTAACAATGTAGAATTAATTATATATTATTTTACAAATATTTTAGTAA
>NZ_KI271827.1 GCF_000469465.1 Gemella bergeri ATCC 700627
GAGTTAAAGTTTACTAAAAATTGTAAAAATGGTATGAGCTTTATCTTTTCTAATGCTTTAACTCATGAGATTATTGATATAGTTGATGGTAGAACAGAGTATATTTTAAATAATTATTTTTCCAGATTTTCTAAAGAGGCTAGAAGTAATGTTAAGGCTATTTGTATTGATATTTATACTCCTTATATGAAGTTGATTAGAAGTAAGTTTCCTAATGCTGAAATTGTTATAGATAGGTTTCATATTATTCAAAATATTAATAGAGAACTTAATAGAACCAGAGTTAAGCTAATGAATATTTATAAAAAACAAAAGGGTATTAACTATACTCTTTTAAAGAATAATTGGAAGTTGATATTAGAAGATGAAAGTAATGTCACTCATGGTAAGTTTTTCTTTAATAGGAGTTTTAGGAGTTTGGTTACTAGACGTGATATTTTGGATTATTTATTAGGATTAGATTGTATATTTAAGGCTAGCTATGAGAGGGTTCAGGATATTAGATATGCGATAAGGTATAGAAATGAGTTGGAGTTTAAAGAATTAATTGAAAAATCTACTACCGGTTTATCTTGTGCTGTTAGTAAGGCTATTAATACTATGAGAAAGTATAAAGGGTATATGCTTAATAGTGTTAGACATTCTAT
>NZ_KI271828.1:0-10554 GCF_000469465.1 Gemella bergeri ATCC 700627
TTTTATAGTGAATTATTTATATTATATTGTAAAAATTTAAATTCTATTACTTAATTGATTTTTTCATCACCTTTATAGTATGACCACTTCTGATAAATTGATAGTTAAATCACTTCATTATAAAACCAGTCCTTTATTTTTTTTAGTTTTGATAGTATAATTGTTTTAAATAATATTTAAGAATTTATAAAAAATTAAATTATTACGTATAAATAAAAAATCTGTCGGTTCTAGGATTTTTGATATAAGAAAGAAAATGAATTTAACACTTGAAGAATGGGGAAAAATTTTCAATACTAGTAAAGGTAGGTTATTATTAAACCTTAAATTAATAAAACATGGTCTATTACCTATAAATATTAAATTTACTAATAGAGAAAAATATTATAATAGCTTCGATGAATACCCTGTAAATAATGGTGCTGATTACCTTACGGAACTAATCGCAAGTTATGAAGTAGAGGAATTAGAAAAGTATATAGTTATAATAGAAAATTAAAAGTTGAGTTTTAACAAGGAGAATTACTTATAAACGTTGATATAAAAGTGTTCTTTCCATATATTTTAAAAACATATAACACTTCTGTGGAATAAAATTAGACGGCTCTATGCGGCTTTAAATAACTTGATTTTTCTTACTCTTGAAAAGCAATAGATTCTTTTGAAACATGTTTATTATATGCTAAAATACATAATAACATACATCGAACAAGGAGAAAAAATATGACAAAAAACATCAAACGTAGTATCACTGTTTTTTTAACTTTAATTTTAGCGGTCGTACTAAGTGCTTGCAGCATGCTACAATTTAATAAATCAGCCGAAAACATTTTAAACAAAACGGCAGACACAGCTAAAAGCATAAAAAATACCGATTTTGTTTCCACCAATGTTTCTGAAATAGTAAACGGTGAACAAACTCATAAAGTCGACAGCAAAATTTCAGGTTCCATTATTTTTGAACCATTCACTTTAAAAACTATTTCCGAAACCAAATCACAAAATATAACACAAAAATCTGAACTTTATGTTAAAGATAATGTTATTTATACAAAATCTTCCGGACAGAATAGTTGGATTAAAAACTCTAACGACAACGTTACATCACAATTCCAAAATCTAAAAAATATTGCTTACTCTGAAAAAATTTTTGAATTTTACAAGAAACTTGCCAAAGATTTTCAAGTAACTGAAGAAAATGGAAATTACGTACTTACTTATTCAGGTAGCGGTGAACAGTTTAAAGAACTCATGGTAGAAATCGTTAATTCCGCTTCCGGTTCTCAGCAAGTCGATACCAATACATTTAATGATGTTAACTTTAAAAATGTTTCTATTAGATATGTTATAACAAAAAAATTTATACCTGTTGATGTTGAAACAACAATGGATCTTGAGATTAAAAACAACATCGGTTCAGCTATGAAACTAACTCAAAAAATTTCCTATACTAATGTTAATAATGTATCGGACATTTCCCTACCTAATGATGTAAAAAATGCAACCGAATTAAAAACAGATTAATATTTTTCAATTAACCTAAATTTCTAAAACAAGGAGTTTAGGTTAATTTGGTTTTCTGGAAATATTAAATCTATTTACATATTTATTTTTATATGTTATATTATTGTCATATAACTATGATTATGAAAGGAAGAAAATTATTTACAATTATAGCGCCCGAACTAAGCACCGACGATTAACAGGGGTTTAGTTGACGAGGAAAAAAGTTATCGAAAATTCGGCGGATGCTTTTTCGGAAAATGGAATTTCGTTAAATGCTGTACAAAGGTGTACTTTCACTACAAAAACAGTATTATTTCCCGTATATTATTTTATATATTTATATACAAAATATTTTTTGTTACTAATTCTATAGTGGTAAGGCAACCCCGAGGAATTCTCCACTAAGAGTAGCAACGAGCTTAATAGCAATGTTTGTAGTGGTAATAGTAAAATGCCAAAAGCATTTTACTTGGAGAATTTTAGACCTTGGCTAAAATTCTAGCCGGAAAATCCACCCACGTAGTGGGTTAGTTGTAGGCGTCCATACCACTACTAACCATTATTAAAATATTTGTAAAGTAATATATACTTTAATAACATAATCTAAAACTATAATTTAGGAAAAGCAAGGAGATTTTATATATATGTGTGGAATCGTAGGATTTATCGGAGAAGATAATGGAGTAAAATTTTTAATTGACGGGCTTAGCAGTCTTGAGTATCGCGGCTACGACTCTGCCGGTATTGCCGGAATAGTTGATAAAGAAGCTAAGGTTATTAAAACTGTCGGTCGCATTAAAAATCTTGAGAAGTTGACTCCTGCCGACCTTTATTTTAATATCGGAATCGGACATACACGTTGGGCAACCCACGGCGGTGTTAATGAAACAAACTCTCACCCTCACCAAAGTTTTAACAAACGTTTTGTTTTGGTTCACAACGGAGTTATTGAAAACTTTCAAGAATTAAAAGACAGATTTTTTAAAGATGTTGAACTCGTCAGTGAAACTGATACGGAAGTAGTTGTTCAATTAATTCAAATTTATAGCGATCGTGGCTTATCTACTAAAGACGCTTTTAAAAAAGCCATTTCTAAACTACAAGGATCATATGCTTTATGCTTAATTGATACTGAAGACAAAGATACCTTATATGTTGCAAAAAATAAAAGTCCGCTTTTAATCGGACTTGGAGATAATTCTACTAACTATGTTGGTAGTGACGCTCTTGCAATGATTAAATACACTAACAACTTTTTAGAAATTAATGACGATGAAGTCGTTATTGTGAAAAAAGATGATGTAACTATTGAAGATAAAGACGGTAAAATCATAGAACGTAAACCTTTCTCTACTAACTTAAATGCAGGTGAAATCGACAAAGGTATTTACGAACATTATATGATTAAAGAAACAAACGAACAAGTCGGAGCAATGCGTAATATCATCTCTCATTACTTTAATGGACATGATGTAAATATTGATACAGAAATAATTAATCATATTAAAGATGCTGACAGATTATATATTATCGGTTGTGGTACCAGCTATAATGCCGGCTTGGTGGGTAGAAATTATTTCGAAAAATGGGCAGGTATTCCAACGGAAGTTCATCTAGCTAGTGAATTTGCCTACAATGTACCACTCTTATCGAAAAAACCAATGTTTATTTTCTTATCGCAATCAGGAGAAACTGCGGATTTACGTGCCGTTCTTACTAAACTTCGTAGTGTAAACTCCAGCTACAAATTCTTAGTCTTGACCAATGTTGATTCTTCTACATTAAGCCGTGAATGTGATTATACTTTACTTCTTCATGCCGGTGTTGAAATCGCCGTAGCATCTACTAAAGCATATACTTCACAAATAGCAATACTAAGCATTTTAGCATATGAAGTAGCAACAAGACGTAACAGTAAACCGAAACTTGATATTGAAAAAGAATTATCAGTAGTAACCTCAGCTATTGAGTCTATTCTTGATGATACCAAAACTATTAAAAAATTGGCAGAAGAGTTATTTACAGAACGAAACGCATTTTATATAGGTCGTGGCATTGACTATTATAGTGCCTGTGAAGCCGCTCTTAAACTTAAAGAAGTTTCTTATATTCAAACAGAAGGTTTTGCCGGTGGAGAACTAAAACACGGAACAATCGCTCTTATCGAAGAAAAAACTCCGGTAGTAGCTTTAATTACCAGCACAAAACTGGATCTTAATACCCGAAGTAATGTCAGTGAAGTAGCAAGCCGTGGTGCGAATACTCTAATTATCACATTGGAAAAATTAGCACGAAAAGGCGACTATGCCATTCCAAATGTTAATGAAGACCTTGCACCTATTGCAAGTATTGTCGTAACACAACTATTCGCCTACTATGCAGCTGTCGGGCGTGGACTTGATGTTGATAAACCGCGTAATCTGGCAAAATCGGTAACTGTTGAATAAATAATTTATAATAATTTTAATATCCCCTCAAAACTTAAACCGTTTTGAGGGGACTTACTTTAAAACTTACCTTAATATAAACCTATTTTATATATTTTCTTTTTATTACAAACACCAATATTAATCCAAAAATACCTAAAGCGAAATTACTGTTGGAAACTTCTCCGGTATTTGGCAGTTTTCTTGCTTTATTGCTTTTTTTCGGGGTATTATCTTTAGATTTCGGTGGTTGTTCTTCTTTATCTGTCGGTTTATCGGGTGTTTTCGGTGGGGTGTTGGGACTTGGAACCGGTGGCATTGGTGTGGTCGGTGGAGCTGGCGGGGTTGGTATTGGCGGTACCGGAGTCGGTGGTGTCGGAACAGGTGGTGCCGGCGGCGTTGGGTTCGGTGGGGTCGGGATTACTTCCCTATCGTCAGTAACCATTAACTTTCCGTCCTTATACTCCGCTTTTCCACTTGTAAGTGTAGAATGGATTGTTACCTTTCCTTTTTCATCTACACTAAATATAAAATCTGTTACCACTTTATAACCCGTTGGTGCAGATATTTCCCTAAAGGTATATTTCTTTCCTACTTCCAAATCTTTAATCGTATGATTTTTCCCTTTTTCAGTTATCCATTCATCTACTATTCTACCATCTCCATCTTCTCCCTCATAAATTCGTATCTTCGCTCCAACTACTTCTGATATTGTTTTATCATCGTTGAAACTTATTTTGCTTACTTCTACATCTTTTTTCTTAGGTTTCGGCAGTATTTCAGGAATATACTTATTATCAATTACAAAATTATATTTTTTATACTCCGTAATACTAAATTGATATTTTTTGTTATCCAAGGTAATGGTATTATTTTGTTTAGTATCTAAGTCCGGTCTAATTTCCGTAACGGTATATTTTATCTCCTGATTTTTATTATCAAATTTAGGAAGATTAGAAAATTCTACATGCCAATTATTTTCAGGTTTCGCTATTTGACGTTTTTGTTTATAAACTCCATTCTCAAGTAAAAAGATTTCCACTTCTTTTGTCGCTTCGCCGTTTGACCAAGTCTTTTGTGCTGTAACTTTAACCTTTTCAGATTCTTTTAAAGTGTTCTTAATAGTGAAATTGTTATCTGAATTTTTTATGTACTCAACGTCAAATGTTTTTCCGTTCAGTTGTATTTTTTTGTCGGTTTCTCCTACTTCTCGAACTGTATAGACATGTTTTTTAACGCCAGTTCCTACTTTTTCATATTCTTTTAAATCGGTAAATGTATATGACCAATTATTTGATTTATTCAGCTCTTTGGCTTCACCCTCTTTTACTCCGTCTTTATATAGTTGTACCAGTATTTTTTCTACAGGAGCTTTTAAATTTTCTCCTTTTTCATCTTTAAATTCCTTATTCACACGGATATTTATTCGTTTTACATCGTTGTATACTTTTAGAAGTTTTCCCTCAATATCCGTATCTTTCATTTCAAACTCCATGGTCTGAGTTGTTGCCGGATCAAAGTCAATCCAATTAGGTGCTTTAATCTCTTTTACTTTATATTTCCCAACGGGAAGATTTTTAATATTAGCGATACCCTCACTATTTGTTTTTAAAATAATAGTATCTTGTTCGTCTATAATTGGCAAATTATCTTCTTTTTTTAGGCTAAATTCAACGTCCGGTATTCCTATTGATGTTCCTTTTAAATATTTTAAAATTTTTAGTTCACCTTTTACAGTTCCCGTAACTCCTCCATCTGCATAAATATTTTTTACAGTATAGTTAAAATCTTTCCCCTCTACTTTTTCTTTATTATACTCGTGATACCATGCTTTTGATTTATTTACAAATTCTGATTGCTCCGGTTTAGTTATTTTAGTTTTATAAAAAATTATAAAATTATTACGTGAAGCATATCCTTGGCTTATATTTACATTAATATTTTTCCCATTAATACTAATGCTAGAGCCGGGATATTTATTCATAAAATCTTTAATAGCATTTTTTCCGGAAAAAGTATGTCTGCCATGAAGTCCTTCCGTTGATATTTCTAAACTGCTTTCTACTAATTCGTGACCATGTTGAATTTTATCTTCAATTTTTATCCCATTATAAACATCCGTTTTTGGTAAGTTCGCATTTAACCACCAATTAATATGCTCCGTATCTTGCGGATCTATATTACCTGTCTTGTAGTAAAATACACTTTCCGTTCCTGATTCCGGCTTCGTAACAGAAACCAGCACCTTTTTATATCCCGAAACAATATCACCCGTCTTCACATCTTCTTTTGAAGTTTGGGTAGTGTTTCTTCCTGTAATTTCAAAAGTTGCCCAACCCTCTACATCATCTAAATTGTTAACTTTATCATTAAATCTAATTACAGCCTTATCTACAGTTACTTCCAAATCTGCCACGTGCTGACCTTTAACTTCCAACTGTATTTTTTTACTATACCCTTCAAAAGTAGGTTGACCGGTTTTCTGCCAAGTAACTTCTATATAATCTCCACCTTTAATATTATGAGCGGTGTTTTCTTTAAATTTTAATTGAACGGTAGTTCTCCCACCATCTTGAATACTATTATTACTTACCGTCAAATCAGTAACAACTTTATTGCTTATATTATTTTCCTGTGCATAACTTTTACCAATTCCTAAAGAAGCACTTAGCGTAGTTAATAAAAGTAATATACTTAATATACCTGCACTTAACTTATTTCGCATTATTTTTTAAATCCTTTCTGTCTTTCTTATTCCATTTCTATAATATTATTATTCTTTATTAGTATATTTCTCTATTATTAATCTATAATTTTTTCTTTTTAGCCATTTTTATCTCCTCACTTTTTATTCTATTTTGATGATATTCCAATATACAGATAAGAAGGCGGCGGTTTTAAGTAAATGTTTTACTTAGCCCCACCCCCTCTTATGAGTGTGTTATAAATATCAGGATATAATTAGTTGCTAGGTCCACTAATTATCCTTTTTCATTATACAACTTTAATATGTAATAAGTGTGAAATAACAAAAAATAATATAGTTTTTCTCTAAAAATATTTATTGCTAAAAAATAAAATATTAATAAAATCAAAAATGTACGGTTAAAGGATTAATTTAAACACTAAAAATTCTAATCGAATTTTCTTAGATACACAATTTACTCATTTGAAAATTCACATTAAAGAATCTTTCTCGAATCTAATAAACTATGCTAAGCGGCTCGCCAAAATTAATTTCTAACTAAATTATATTTTTTAATCTCTTATTCCGATTATACCAATATACTTAATTTCCACATAAAAAAACAAACCCTCCGCATAATTTAGCAAAGAGTTTGTTTCACTTATATTTTATCCTTTTAGTTTAAATTTTAATTTTACAGGATTGTGATCGCTGTAACGATAGTCATGTGGTAATGTTTCTACTGAACTTACTTCAATATTATCGCTGGCTATATAACCGTCAATAACAAATTCATAAATATCTTTTTCACCTTTTTTATACGGTTTATTAGTTAATCTCGCTGAATTAGTTCCGTGATAAAGTTTAAAATTACTTGGTAGTAAATTTTTATCAAAATTCTCTGCACGCCACAAATCAAGAGGTACTTTTCCCAATTCTTCTTTTGATAATTCTCTAAGCGATTGGTTAAAATCTGCACCTACCAGTACATAATTACCTTTTTTATATTCTTTTTCTATAAATTCAACTAATTGCTTTGTCTGAGCGATTTTCCCTTTATTACCTTTATCATAAGCATCAAGGTGAGCATTAATAAGCACCAGTTGTTTATCGCTGTTTTTTATCTTACTGTAAATAACTGAAAAACCACGTTTAAGATTAGCTATTTTTTCAGGGAAATTGAAAGGTATAGGCATTTGATAACGCTCAGCCTTATCTATATTATATTTAGTCGCTGTATAAATACCGCTATTTACCTTACCGAGCGGTGGTAATGGGTATGGAATATATTTTACTTTAAAATTATAAGCTAAAATACTGTTTAACCCTAATTCTTTATTCAAATATTCTACCTGATTAATATTGTAACTTCTCTTTGAATCTTCATCAATTTCTTGAATAAAAGTTATATCGGTATTTTCATTTTTTATTATTTTCGAAATATTTTCTAAATTTTCTTCAACATGGTTTTTATCCAAAGGTAAAACCATCTCTCCACCGTCCATAAAAAAATCTTCATCTTTATCAAGTCCGGCATAACCTATATTCCAATCTAACGCACTGTAATCTTTATTAAGTTCTACTACCTTACCACCCGTTCCAACTACGGACAATTTTTCAATATCTTTCGGTTTATATTCCGTCGCCATTAAATAACCGACCAACGCACCGAATAACAAAAGACAAGTTAATATTGCATATAATATTATTTTAAAAATTTTCTTCATGAATTTTCTCCTTAAAATATATCAAAATTAATTTTGAAATTACTAAACTAAAAAAGTTTTAAACGATCTCTTTATAATTTTTACCGTACTTTATTAAATATAATAACACTTATAAGAAAACACATCTTATTTTTTAAAAATCATAATTTTTTTTATTAAATTACAATTAATTTTCAATTTTTTTATCTTTTTTCTGAGAAATAATTATGCCGATAAAAACAATAACCATTCCTAGCACTTCTCTAAGACCTATATGTTCTCCTAATATTATAACACCGGCTATCGCCGCAACAACAGACTCCAAACTCATTATAAGTGAAGCAGTATGGGCAGGTATATCACGTTGAGAGATAATTTGTAAAGTATAACCGACGGCACTCGACAATACTCCCAAAGCAAGCAGCGGAGCAGCTACACTTATTACAGCATCCGGTGTAATATTCTCTTTAAAGATTGCTAAACTTAAACTTAAAACACTAACTACTATCAGTTGGTTAATAGATAGTAACATCGAGTTAACCCTAACCGTAGCATAACCTATTATTATAATATGAGCACCGAATAAAAATGCACTGATAAAAACTATTAAATCACCTGTTTCAAAAGTAAATTCTTCTTTTACAGATAACAAATAAAACCCGATAACCGCTAAGATTAAACCTACAATAAAGTATTTATTAAGTTTTTCGCCGAGAAATACCCCGATAAGAGGTACTAAGCAAATATAAAGCACTGTAATAAACCCCGCTTTCCCCGCTGTTGTCATAGCAAGACCTATTTGTTGAATATACATGGCTAAAAACAAAACTATTCCACAAAGAAGCGACCAAAGAAGACTGCTGTATTTTACTTTTTTAATTTTAATCTTTGGTTCTTGAGTTTTATAAAGTGTGGGAAAAAGAAGTGCAACAGCACCAATCGCTATTACCGCTATTATCGAACGAAACCCAACAACACTGAGCGGTTCAAGAGCCTTGCTCGCCAAACTTTGCCAAACAAAAGCTATCCCCCAAATTATCGTTACAATACTTAATAATATTTCCGCTATAAATTTTCTCACATTACAATTCCTTTCTATTGCAAAGTATATGAATAAAACCTCACCATATAATTTTATAGTGTTATATTAAAAATTTCAACCGTTAGCATTTAATATAATACACTGTAGAATAAAATTCAAAAGGTAACAATAAAGTACCGATTTAAACAAAATTAAAAGGAATGCCGGTAAATAAACCCTTTCAATTCCTTTTATAATTTGCGGGTATTTATTTATGCGGAATTTACTATTTTTTAACTCTCTTATCCTACATCTACTTTGACTCTACAAACACTTTTATTAAAGGAAAAATTTCCTATGTACTTTACTTTCTTTCTATGTTATAATCATTAAGTAAGCCGCTATAGTTAAATGGTATAATAGAGCAATGGTAATGCTCCGTTCCCAGTTCAATTCTGGGTAGCGGCATCGCTTTAAAGTTAGAAAGAAGTTAATCAACTTCTTTTTTATTATGCTGAAATATCCGCTATTTTTGCATTGATTAACTCAACTAATACATCAGGTTTTACTTCAATCTGATGCCCGACCTTACCGGCTGATATAATAATTGTTTCCACATTATTACACTTTCTATCAATAATTGTCGGAAATAATTTTTTCATAGAAAACGGAGAACACCCGCCTTTGACATATCCTGTAATTGTTGTTAAGTCTTTTAACGGTAGCATTGATAATGATTTAAGCCCTGCCGCTTTTGCTAATTTTTTAAAATTAATACTGTCTTCACTCATCAATACTCCGACAACATAATTCCCTTTACCGTCAGTTGTCATAATTGTTTTAAATACCTGATTGTGTTCCTTACCGATAATATCCGCTACTCCGACACCGGTTTTTGCCGCATCACTTTTCACATCAAACTCATAATGATTATATTCAACTCCATGTTCCTCTAAAAATCTCATAGCATTTGTTTTTAATTCTTTTTTCTTTGCCATATATTCCCTCGGTTATTTTAATTTTTATTTTTTAATTATTAATTTTTATTCTACTTCAAAGTTTAATTTATGTCAAAGTAATATTAACAATTTATATAGATATTATCTATCAACTTGACTTCCCCATGCCTCGTATTTGACACAGAACCAAAAAAGAACGGATAAAATAATTATCCGTCCCTTTTTATCGGTTAGTTATTAACCTTTTCTT
>NZ_KI271828.1:10654-11510 GCF_000469465.1 Gemella bergeri ATCC 700627
TAAGTTCACTTTGCTGAATTGTACTTCTTTTTGCCCAGGTTCTGGTGGTTGCGGCGGATTCACCGGTTTTGTTTTATCCGTTACGATTAGTTTATTACCCTTAGCTTCTACCTTATTACCATTTACATTTGTTACTTTAACTTTTCCGTCTTTATCTACTGTAAATGTTATGTCCGTTACCGCTAAGTATCCTTCCGGTGCTGCTTCTTCGTGGAATGTGTATGTTCCTTCTGATAATTTTACTTTATGAACTTCATTTGTTGATGTCCATTTATCTACTACTTTTCCATCTTTTAGAATTTGGATTTTTGCCCCTGCCAACTCTTTTCCTGCTATATCCACTTTACTGAATTGTACTTCTTTCGGTTGTGGTGTTGGTGGTACTACAGGTTCATCTTGGTCGGTTACTATCAGTTTGTTACCTTCCGCTTTTACAGTATTTCCATTTATATCTTTTACAGTTACTTTACTATCTTTATCTACTGTAAATGTTATATCTGTTACAGTTTTATATCCTTCCGGCGCTGCCGTTTCATGGAATATATATTCACCCTCACGTAATTCCAGTTTTTGAGTTGTACCTTTTTCTGAAATCCAAGTGCTAATAACATTTTCTTTAAAAGTATCATCATCTTGTTTAACTTTTTGTTTAATTTCGATTTGTGCTCCGTCAATTTCTTTACCGGCAAGATTTACTTTGCTAAATTCTACCCCTTTTTCAGGAGTTCCCGGTTTAATAATCATAGTTTGGGCCTTATCGTTAGGGTCTTTATGTTCAACTGTTTGTTTCTTACCTGTTCCCATTAAATCTTCTTTTGAAGTTGCCGTTTCATATACTACATATGATTTTCCGGCT
>NZ_KI271828.1:11610-32962 GCF_000469465.1 Gemella bergeri ATCC 700627
ACTACATATGATTTTCCGGCTTCTAAACCTGTTACATTACCAAAATCAAGATCCCAATTACCTTTACTTTTATCAGCTTTTTTAGTTTCTGTTTTAACCGCTTTTGCTTCTCCAACTACTTGACCATCTTTAACTTCGTAGAGTTGTCCCGTTACATTATACTCTTTTCCTTCCGTTAATCCTTCATAGGTTATTGTATCTTTAACTTGTACACCTGTAGAACTTTCCGGTATTTCTATTGATTTTGTTGTAGTTGAACTTTGTCCATTTACTTTTACTGTTGTTTGTAACTTACCTTTTGGATCAATATGTTTAGTTTTATCTGTTACTGTAAGTTTATTTCCTTCTTCTTTTACAATATCAGTAGAATTTTTAGAAGTAACTTTTACATTACCATTACTTTCCACTTTAAATTTAATATCAGTAACAACCGTATGTCCTTCCGGTGCTGCTTCTTCATGGAAAGTATACTCACCTTCTGCTAAGCTAGATTTATGAGCTTCTTTTGCAGATGTCCAATTATCTATAACTTTTCCATCTTTTAAGATTTGAATTTTTGCTCCCGGTAATTCTTTTCCGGCTAAATCGACTTTACTAATTTCTACTTCTTTTATCGGTGTTGTTCTAAGTCGACCGGTAAGAATTGCTTGATATCCGGCTTTTCCTTTAACCCAAGCCGGTTTATAACCACGAAGTTCAAATTTATCCATAGGCACGGTGATTTTAGCTAAATCTTCACGTATCATATATAACGCTTTTTGCGCTTGCGGTGAATATTTATAGAATAAATATTGATTGGATTCTTTGTCGACTTTATATCCATCAGTGTAGCGCCATATTTCTTTTTGGATTAACCACCAAAAATCTTCCCTAGATCATCTTCATATTTTCCATTACAGATTATACCATATATTTTTTGATTTTACTACTAATAATATGAAATAAATATGAAATAATATTGTTTATGTAAATAAACCAAAAACAAAATAATAAATTGATAATCTATTTAAAAAAACAAGCACCATATTTTACAGTGTTATAACTATTAATCACATAAATCCATAAAAAAATTACTTTTAATTAATAATTCAAAAATTTTTACTAAAATTACGATTTTAATTAATATAACTCCCTTTTTAATCGTTTTCATTTACAGTTTTTATCAAATTATTAACAAAATTAATTTGAAATAAAAATTTTTCTATATCTTATATTTTAAATAGTTCTATTTATTCTTACAGCAGAACTTTTTCTTTTTTTGTTTATTTTAATTTTGCTAATAAGAGTAATTTTCTTTTATGTAAAATCTTCCGACCTTTTCTAATAGGAGAAAATCGCATTATTCAACAAAAAACACATAACCTTTGAAACTAAAAGTTATGTGCTTAATATTTGAAATTTTCTCCCTTTTTGGTTTAGTTTTAATATTTTTAATCTCTTTAAAACGATTTTTATTCATACTGTTATAAATTGTTAACTTTCTGCTTATATACGCCCTTTTTTATGAAGTAAAGGTCCTATTATTACTCTAAATAATGAATCCGCAATAATTATCCCGACCGCTAAACCGACGGCTCCATAAAAACTGTTTAAAAATATATGTGCTGAGTTTGAGTATTCATCAAGCAATAACGTTCTAAAAGCATCGTAAATCGTTACCCCCGGTACAACGGGTACAAGCCCCGGAATAAAGTAGACGGTTAAGGGCATTTTAAATTTAATGGCACAGATTTGACTGATATTGGCTAATAGTAGTGAACAGACTAAACTTGCCATAAAGACACTTTGACCGTGGCTCCACATCTCCCAATATCCGCACCAACCAATCGCCCCGATAACACCACCGGTTACTAAGGTTTTTTTAGGGACATCACATAAAATCGCAAATGATACCGAAGAGATAAAACTGAACACAAAATGATACAATAACAATAACATTATGCTGCTCCTCCTACCAATCTAAGAATAAAGTAAACCGTTACGATTCCCGCTCCCAGTGCAAAGGCAATACAAAACGTTTCGACGAATCTAATCATACCGGATAAATAATGCCTTGCCATAATATCACGCATTGAGTTAGTAATCGTAATCCCCGGTACAAGAGGAACTACCGCACCGACCATAGCAAATTTTAATGAAACACCGTTACAAAGTAAATATGTTACGTATCCTGCTGCTCCTCCTACAAAGGTACTGATATATTCTGAAATAAAAGGTGCTTTTAAATATCCTGCAACTCTTAAAAAAACGTAGTAAGCGACAACTCCGGCGATTCCTCCCGGAAAAACATCCCACCAACTACCTTCAAAGATAAGAACGATACTTCCACTTAAAATTCCGGCACATAAAATTTTAAACCATTCCGGAATTTTACTTTGTTCTTTTTCAACAATTTTTAAACTTTTATACATATCGACTAACCCGATTTTCCCGGCTGTATATGCCCTTGAGAGTGTATTAACAGCCGTTGTTTTGGTCAAGTTATATGTTCTGTCTTCCACACGACGAAAATCAGTTCCGACATCTTCGATTCTAACAAAAAGCCCCGAAAGAGTGACGTGGGTGTAATAAATATCCATTCTAGGATCGCCGATACCCTTTCGAATAATTCGCTCCATTGTATCTTCTATTCGATACACTTCCGCTCCATTTTCCATAAGAATTTTCCCAGCAAGTAATGCTGTTTTCATCAATAATTTTTCGTTCATAACAATTACCCATCTTAAAACAAAATGTTTTATAGTCCTTTCCTAGAATTTCAACAAACATATTATAGCATAAATATTTAACTAAAAATATAGTTTTGTTTAAAAATATTTTTTATTTAATATTGAGAATTTTTCAGATTTTATTAGTTGCCCTTAATATCTTTGCATATTGAAAAAAGCTAACTATACTTCTTTTAAAAATACTTATCAAAAACATTATTACGGCGTTATTTCTAAATTATTTAAAAATAAAATTTTATTTTATCAAAATTAAAGAATAAAAAAATCAACTTTAGGAAAATATTTTCCCTCAGTTGATTTATTTTATCGGTAATTCTATTTTAAATCTCATACCGTCTTTATATGGTAGAAAACTATAGTTCAACTCATAGCTTTCTAAAATATTTTTAACAATGTATATACCCAATCCCGTTCCCCTATTTTTAGCATTATCAAATACTTGAGTGCGATAGAATATTTTAAACAGATTATCCAATTCACTTTTCCCGAGTGCTTCACAAGTATTATCTATCACTAAATAATTATTTTGTAAGTGTATAGTTATCTCTCCGTAAAATTGCGTATATTTTACGGCATTTCCTATAATGTTTGATAATACTTTGCCGAACGCCTGTTTGTTCATCAGAATGGTTTTTTCTTCACAAAGTAGATTTTGAATTTTTAATTTTTTATTTAGATACATCTCTTCATAATTTTTTAGAATATTTTCTACCTCTTTTTTTACAAAGAGTTCTTCTTTATTTTCAGTCCATTCTTGAAATTTTGACGATTCCAAAATTTCTTTAAGCAGTTTGTCCATGTCATCAATAACGGAAATACTCTTTTTAAGATAAGTATTATGATTTTTATATTTTCCAATATTATAAAGCATACTTTCCTGCATAATTTTTAAACTGGTTAAAGGCGTTTTTAATTCATGAGAAGCACTTCGTAAAAAGTTAACCTTTTGTTCTTGAAGTTTTTCTATATTTTTATTTTTAGTTTTCAAAGTTTCGATAACAGCCAGCAATGTTTCATACAATTTATTAATATGTAATCCTACTTCTCCTATTTCATCTTTTTGAACTATATCAAATTTGGCATTAGGGTCTAATTTTTCCATTTTTTCCGTTACATCGGCAGCGTACAACAGGGGCCTAACCAATATTTTTGAATAAAAATAAGAAAATACTACTGAGAAAAACAAGGTATTTCCGACCACCGCCGGTAATGTTAATCGTAATGTTCTGGTGAATTTCTCTTTAACGTCTTTACTTAAGACAACTTGAACAGTAACACGGTATCCGTCGCTTGTTGTTAATGATCTTTCTTCTATTAATAATTGGTTATTTTCTCCCTTGTTTTCTATATCTAAATCATGAGTTAATTCGAACTTTCCGTTGTTTATATCTCTTTTTAAATGTGCTGTTAAATTTATATTTTTAGAGTAGGCTTCTAAAAACATTCGTACTTCGGAAATATTTTTACCGTTTAAACTTTGAACTAAAACATCAGCCCTTTCTCTTATCTCTCTTTTTTCCTGTTTAAGATATTCATTAGGGAATACACAATAAAAAATTGCATGTGCCAACAATGATATACTTCCTAAAATAGTTATTGTGTAAATAAAAGTTTTGGGAAAAATCTTCATATTCTTCATTATAATTTTATCTTATACCCCACATTCTTAACAGTTATTATGCAGTCTAATACTAGTTTCTTTCTTAAATTTTTTATGTAAACATCAATCACTCTTTCCAGCGGAATACCTTCGGCATCGCTCCAAGCATGTTCTATTATCTGTCTTCTGGTTAACACTTGATTCGGATAACGAAGCAATAATCTTAGTATATCCAATTCTTTTGGTTTTATATCAACATCACGTCCGGCATTGGTTGCGTTGTAACTGGTGAAGTCGACTATTGTTTCACCGTAAGACCATGTATCGTGTATGCCGTAGTGTCTAGTTAATAATGCTTTTACCCTTTTTTCGAGTAACGCCAAAGAAAATGGTTTTATTACATAGTCGTCAGCATCCAGATCAAAACAAATTAACTGTGTTTGTTCATCATTTAGTGCACTTAGTATTATGACCGGTATATTACTGGTTTTTCTAATTTCTTTTAATACTTCAAATCCATGCTTTTTCGGTAACATTAAATCTAAAATAATTAAATCTACAGTATTACTATTAAACAGTTTTAACCCCTGTTCGCCATTTTCTGCCAATAATACATTGTAATTTTCTTCTTTGAAAAACTCCGCTATTCCGTCTAAAATTATTTCTTCATTATCAATAATAAGTATATTCATATAGTCTTTCTCCAATCATAATATTATGGTTTGCTATCAACTATTTCAATATATCCTTTTTAAATTTATAACAGTATTATCGTATCACTTTATCTTAAAATTTTCAATCTTATCAGCAAAATTTCATATTTGTTTCATATAAAACATAACAATTTATTTTTTCATAACACCAATATATTTTTTAAACTTCACCTTATACTTACTCTCATTCTACAATAAAGGATTCTATATTACGTATTAAAACAAAATTTTCTCATTCTCGATATTTATTGTTCAATAAAGTAGTTTATAATATTAAAACTTCTTGCATTTCCTTATAAATTTTATCGGCGAAGTATTTCGATTGGTTCAGGAAAGCACTGTAAGAAAATTTCCACATAAAAAAGCACCCCGAATATCATTCGAGATGCCTTTGAACTTTACTTTATATTATCTTACACGGATATATACAGCCCCACTACCTACGCTTGCAGTGTTAAGTACTGTTTGATTTCCGTACCAACCGCCGTGAACTGCTTGACCGTTTCCTGCATATACGGCAATATGAGCTAACCCTATTCCCCCGTTAGCATAATAGATTAAGTCACCCGGTTGCGCTTGTGATGCCGGAACTACTGTTCCTAATTTCATGTATCCAGCCGGCCAGTCGTGGAAGTTAATTCCTACCGCTTTAAGTGCATTTGTTACCAACATCGTACAGTCTTGATATCTTCCTAATTGTGCTAAAGCTGCTTGATAAATCGCAGATCCTTTACTAGAAGATCTCACTGTTGCTGCCGGAGCAGGTGTTTTAGTTGTTGTTGTTTGAGCAACTGTTTTAGTTTGTGCTTTTGGTGCTTCTGCTTTTTTAACTTCTGTTTTTGGAGTTGCAGCCGCTTTTTCTTCAACTTTTGCTACAGTTTTAGTTGGAGTGCTTTCCACTACACTAGTTTTTGCTACAGTATTTTCCGCTTTTGCCGGAGCTGATTCAGTTACTTTTAATACTTCACCAACATAAATTAAGTTTGGATTAGAAACATTGTTTAATTGTACTAACTTATCTACTGATACTCCAAATTTAGTAGAAATTTTACCTAAAGTATCACCTAAAACTACTGTGTAGTATCCTTGTGATTTAGCTTTTGCTACTTGTGATACAGTTTCATTGTAAGTTAATTTATCTCCAGGGAAGATAAGTGAACTTGTAAGATTGTTATCTTTCATAAGTTGGTCAACTGTTGTTCCGTTGTTAATAGCAATATCCCAAAGTGTATCACCTTTTTTTACTGTATATGTATCCGCATCAGCTACTTGTGCCAATCCGAAAGCTACTGTCGATACTATTGCTGTTGTTGCTACTAATTTATGTAATTTACCCATCTGTTCTAAAATCTCCTTAAATTCATATTTGTGAATTCATATTCACTTTTATCAATTTTCTTAAATGTAATCTCAATTTCTAAATTTATAATTTCTTAACGTTTTTTCAAACCAATGTAGTAACATTGTATTATATATCTTTCACCTTTTCAATAGTTGTAACACTTTTGTAATAATAGTGATAATCTTCTGTTACATTGCTTGTGTTTCGTTACTTTACAGTAATTTGTTCTTATGAAAATAAATCACTTTTATTGCTTTCATGCAACATTTATTATATAGTAATATTGTAAATTGTACTGATTGGTCAATGATATATTATAAAATTACGGAGGATTATATATGTATGATTTCACCGCTTCAGCTTCTATCTTAAAGATATTTCTTTTATTTTTAGAAGGTGTACTATCATTTCTTTCCCCTTGTGTTATTCCTATTTTACCAATTTACATAGGAATTTTAGCCGGGAAAAAAGAAAAAAATATCCAAGGTGAATTAGTATTTAATAAACGCAATATTATTGTTAATACTTTATTTTTTGTTTTGGGAATCTCGACAACATTTTTTATACTCGCTTTTGCGACAAGTCGTATTAGTATCTTTTTAAATGATAATATTAAAATTCTACAAATTATCAGCGGTATTCTTATTATTTTTATGGGATTACTACAACTCGGTATTTTTAAAATAACCGCTTTGAACAGAGAATTTTCGATGAAAAATAAATTGGCACTAAAAAAAGGTAACACTACCCCGATCTTAGCATTTTTGATGGGCTTTACCTTTAGCTTTTCTTGGACACCTTGCATAGGCCCTATTTTAGCTAGTGTTTTCTTATATGCAAGTAGCCATACAGGAATTATGAGTATCGTTTTAGTTCTCGTATACTCACTCGGATTTATTTTACCGTTTATTCTTGTTGCATTTTTTGCGACACAATTACTTACAATCTTTAAGAAAAACGATAATATTTTAAAATACACATCTATTATCTCGGGTGTTATTCTTATTATTATCGGAATTTTAATTTTGAGCGGGTCTTTCGCAACAATTATGAGATATTTTAACTAACTATTTATAATGGAGGTTTAACTATGAAAAAGAAAATTTTACTTACTCTACTTATGTGCGGGTCGGTGATTTTAGCCGGTTGTTCGGCTGATAGTCCGAAAAATAATGATTCTGATAACAAGAACAGTTCCAATTCTCAAACTACAAAAAAAACTGAATCACAGGCTTTTGATTTCAGCGCTATGGATAAAGACGGTAATACCGTTAAACTTAGTAACTTTAAAGGAAAAAAGGTATATATTAATACGTGGGCAAGTTGGTGCGGCCCTTGCATTAAGGAAACTCCGGAATTAATCAACACCTACAATAAATTTAAAGATAAAACCGATTTTGCATTTCTATCAATGACGTCTCCAAACGACAGTTTATTTAAAAATGACAATCCCGGTGATAAGGATAAAGCTACTATTCTTGCAAAAGCTAAAGAGTTAGGTATTAATTATCCTATATTATTTGATGTAAATGACAGATTTTTTATTAATTACAGTATCCGCTCATTCCCAACTCATATTTTTATTAATAGTAACGGAACAATTAATAAAAAAATTACAGGTATGATTTCTAAGGAAGTATTAGAAAAAGAAATTAACGCTTTAGTATAAGTTATCAAATAAAACAGCGATGTGAATTATGAGATTATCTCAAAACACATCGCTGTTTTTTGCGGTTAGTTTTTTGCGGTTATATAATAAGCACATAGTATGAAAAAAGACGATTAATTATCGTCTCCTTTGTTAAATTTTATATTTATATAATCGTTTGTATATTTTATTCTATCAGGGTAAGAATTACTATAGTCTTCAAAATATTTTTTTTCATACTCTTCTAAATTCTTATTCTTTATCATTATTTCTCCATAGATATCTATTTTACTTTCGTTATTTTTAACCATTTTAACATCATTTTTTAGTATCTCTAATTTAGGGTGTATTTGTATATCTATGTTTGAATATATAATTTCTTTTATTTTTTCATCTTTTGATATTATGTTTATTGTTACTTTTATTAAATCAGCATTTTCGTATATTATTTTTTGTTTATATAACTCATTAAAATGACTATTTATATCTTTACTTGTTTTTAATTTTATTAAAAATAATTCTTCTGTATCTTTTATTTTTTCTATTTGCTCAATATTATATACTTTTGTGTTACCTATTAATTCGTTTGTTTTATCCTCACTTGTTTTATTGTTGGATTGATTTTTTTTGTTTGCACAGCCTGTTATTGATATTGTTATTAATAATATTGCTATAAAAAATATTTTAATATACTGACGAACCATATGAACCTACTCTTAATGTTATTGTATAATACTGTTTACGAATAGATGCCACTGTGCTTGCATCTGAGTACCCCGCTTTGTGGTATAGTGTATTTATTTCTTCTTTAGCATGAGCATTGTTTTTATTATTAACAATTCTAAAAATTAAACTAGTAATTAAAGTAAATGATGGTAATATTCCTATAATTTTGAAGTTTTCATATATAATAGTTCCCCCTTTAATTTATTTAATAAAGATACTTAATTTAATAATATCATGAAAAATCAATGATAACAATAGGAAAACACATTGTAATAAAGGAAAAGCTATTTTCTAAAAAATAAAAAGAAAATATGATAGAATAAAGAGATATGAGAAAGAAAAAATATCATAAAAATTAACAACATTTTAATGGAAATTGAAAAATTACTAAGTAGTATTTTGTTGTCTAGTATTTTATCTTTATTTTTTTCATACCCCTTATTTAACGCAGAACCAAAACAGCGATGTGAATTATGAGATTATCTCAAAACACATCGCTGTTTTTTATCACCTTTAATACTTTCGAGTGGAACAGAACTCTTAAAAGATTAATATAAAAAATTCAGGAAAATTTTCACAAATAACATTATATATCATCTGTTTAAAAAGGATAGAACTAACTTCTGGACTGTTTTTTTTTTAATCTCTATAAGAGTGTATTACTCTTATATATTTATTTCTCCAAATTTAATATATACTTAATCAGCATTTTTATTCATCTTTGTTAATATCATTTAAACTACCTTTAAATGGATGAGTTTTCTATTTTCTATTATCAATCTTATCTTCAAAAAGTTTTATTAATTTTTTCATCATTATATAGTTTTCTTTCGAATCAAAAGGTAAAATGTATTTGGTTGCTCGACTCTTACCAATTTTCACCAGGTAATTTTTTTTAATTAATTTTTCTAATGTAGTACGAGATGTTTGTGGAGTCATTTTAAATTTAGATATAAGAAGAGATTTATTAATATAACTGTTATTAACAACATACATCATCACTTCTTGTTCTAATTCAGTAAGGTCTTTAAAACTTTGGGTTATATCAATTTTCCATATTCTAATAATAGTTTTATCAAATCCCCTAAGAAGCTCAGGAGATTTTAATTTATATTTTTGTGCAGTTTTAAATATTTTAAATCCACCTGAAGCAGCTTTTTCCGAAATACCAATTTTTCTAAATAAATTTGCAATGACATGATTTCTTATTCTAGAAGTTTTTCCACTAATAAATTCCTCTATGCTAACTCTCATTTGCCCAGGATTTTCAAATTCATAGTAATCTGGGAAAAGTGTAATTTTTATTGGAAAATCTGAATCGTAAAGAGAATGCATTAATGAATTTACCAATGCTTCTCTAACAGATTCTTGTAAATCTCTTTTAAAAGGCAATCTTTGTTGTGTAGATTTATCTAAAACAAAAGGATCTTTTGAAGAGTCATATATTTTTTTTGTTACTACATTATAAAAATCATATATATTGTTTAAATTTTGAAACGACATGTCACCTGTAGATACCCTATCAATCCATCTATTATCAGAATTATTTTTCTCAAAATAATCTAATTGAAAAGAAGGAAATATCTCTAAAATAGAATTATATTTCCCAAACAAAAGCAAGGCTCCTTTGGTAGGTTTAGGTTTTTTATCACCTGTACGATCAACTCGATAAGCTCCTATGCTAATTAAGAATTCTTCATAAGTCATATATAAGTAATCTGTATTACCGGTTTTCTCTACAAGATTATTTCTATAATTTTCAATAGTTGCATCATTCATATCAGAGATATCAAAATGTTTTAGTATCTCCCCATCTGTTTCTTCTATTGAGTTTGAAAACAATATTTTCAAATCATCTTGGGTAGCACGTGTATCAGCAGAATTTCTGCGAATAAAAGTATTATTAATATCTCCATTTATAAATATAGGTTTTTGAAGATAGCTAGCCTCATCAATCGTAATTTTAATAATATTTTTATTATTAAGATTATAAGTTTCTACATGTTTATCTGTAAGAATATTTTTATTTGTTTTTTGTCGATCATTTACCATTGTGAAAAGATCTTGTTTTATCTTTTCAGGATTATCAACTCCCGTGATTTCATTGCTATTTTCATCATATCCTAATATTATAACCCCACCCTCTGTGTTAGAAAAAGATGAATAGGTCTCCCAAAAAGATTTTGGCAATTTATCTTTACTACATTTTTTAAATTCTATTTCGTTATTTTCACAAGAATTTATAATATCAATTATATTGTGCATAAACAAATCTCCTTTTTATTTTAACACGAAAAAAACATGAAAAACATGAGATAATCGTGTGTATGTTTGACTTTATTTTAAAAATAAACACGAAAAACCCCCGCAATATTTCCTATAATATTTCCCTAAAAATAATTTTCTTAATATTTTTTTCTTTGATGTAAAAACTTTCTGCAACTTTTATAATTCAATTATGTCAAAATACGTATTTCATATCTTAATATAACTATCCTATCTTCATATTTTTAGCACAAAACAACGTCATTGCAAATAATTTTTTCATGTCTTTTCACCATAATCAATACAGATTTATCTTAGTTAATTTATTAAAGTAATTTTCTCTACTTAATTATCCGTATTATTACAACTACAACATTCATATTTCTTAAGTATATACGTCAAAGTACCACTAAATATTAAAATATGTTTCACCGTTTTTCTTTCCTCTCTTGTTGCTTCCATCTACCTGTACTTTATATTGTATCGGATATTTGCTTTTTTGTATACTATAAAATTAGTATAAAGCGTGAATCCGCCCATACCCCTTATTTAACGCAGAACCAAAACAGCGATGTGAATTATGAGATTATCTCAAAACACATCGCTGTTTTTTATATTTAATTATTCTTATTACACGTCTATTAAATTAATTTTCTTTTATATATTTTTCATTTTTTGTATGGATAGTTAAACCTACTATATTTTTCTTATCAAATTTGAATATTAAACTAAAAATATAACCGAAGGCTAATGAACTTAAGAATGAAAATCCTGAGAATATAAACGGACTTTGTTTAGCGTATAGTGTGTAATCTTGGATATACCAACAAACTATTCCTGCCGCAAATAATCCGACCAACGCACCTACACCGTTAGCACGTTTTGTAAAAATTCCTAACGCAAATGTCCCCGCTAGCGGTACTCCCAATAACCCTGTATATTTCAAGAATAAATCCCAAGTTTCTTTTTGGTTTGTATTAACAAAGTACAACGCCGCTAATGTTCCGAAAATACCGGCTAAGATAATAATTATACGAGCAATTAAAACGTCTGTTTTTGCGTCTTTGCTGCAACCGAAGAAACGTTGCTTAATATCAACCGTGATACAAGCTGAAATAGAATTTAAGCTGGAAGCAATAGTTGATTGTGCAGCCGCTAAAATCGCCGCAATAACCAAGCCTGCCACCCCTGCCGGAAGGGCTGTCAGTATAAAGTAAGGAACTAATGCCGTTGTGTTTGCCGCTTTTCCAACAACTTCCGCATTCATAAAGTCCGGTAATTTTGTTACAGCGTGAGCCCCTTTGTAAAAACTGTACAATACTGTTCCCATTCCGTAAAATATCGGAATTGATATAAATGCAAGTAATCCATTTGTCCAAATAGATTTATTAGTTTCTTTTACTGACTCTGTTGTGCTGTAACGTTGAACAACGTCTTGAGAAGCTGTGTACTGTTGCAAATTGTTGAATATTGATCCTATAAATATAATAGGAATAGTCGATGCTGTAAATGACCAGCTAAATTTTTCCGAGATTACAATCTTACCGTTAGCAACAGCGTCGCTTGCAACATGAGAAAAGCCGCCAACTTGATATATTCCGAGAACAATAACTAAAACAGCACCTCCCAACAAAATAATACCTTGAATAACATCCGTCCAAATAACTCCTTCTACTCCACCTAAAAATGAATAAATTACACAAAGAAGTCCAATTACCGCACACACTAAATAAGGACTGATAGTAGATACTGATGTAATAGCTACCGTCGGTAAATAAATAACTATTGCAACTCTTCCTATATGAAACAGCGAAAATAAGACACTTCCTATTACTCTCATACTAGGATTAAAACGTGCTTCTAAATATTCGTAAGCTGTTGTAACATTTAATTTTCTAAAAAATGGAACATAATAATGAATTAGGATGGGAATAATCGCTATAATCGCAAAATTTCCGGCTGCATATGTCCAATCTCCATTAAATGCTTTTTCCGGTGTTGCCATAAACGTAATGGCTGATAATGTCGTCGCATAAATCGAAAAACCTACCGCCCATGACGGAATACTACCACCTGCCTTAAAAAATTCATCTGTGCTGGAACCTGCTTTTTTAGTAAAATACACTCCAACACCCAGCATTGCCAGTAAATACACCACCAGCATAATACCGTTAAGAGTACCAAAACCGACTTTTTCCATAGATTAATTCCTCCACTTTTTTAAAATTATAAGTTATAGTCTTTTACCAACTGTTCTACTTCTTTAAGTTTTTCAGGGGCAAATACTTTCATCGGTTGTTTACAGTAACCGGCATCGATACCTTTTACTTTTAAAATTTCTTTTAATGTTTGATAAAGCCCAAGTTCTAAAACTTTTTCAATCACATCGTTAGCTTGATGTTGAAGTTCGTATGCTTCTGCAACTTTTCCGGCTTTTGCCAAGTCGAAAATTTTTCTACTAGTTTTCCCGTTTACATTATACGTAGAACCTATAGCCCCATCAACGCCTGACACTACAGCTTGTACCAACATTTCATCAAATCCTGACCAAATTAATTTATTAGGGAATCTTCTTCTGAAACGTTCTAATTGATAAAAGTCCGCCGCTGTATATTTAACACCGATTACTTTTTCATTATCCAAAAGTTCAGCGAATTGGTCTAAGCTGATTTTTACCCCTGTTAATGTTGGGATATAATATAAAATCATTGTATTTTCTGTTGCATTGATAATAGTTTCGTAATAATGTTTTACTTCGGCAAATGATAACGGATAGTAAAACGGTGTTACCGCCGATAGTGAATCGTAACCCAAGTCGGTTGCATATTTTGCAAGTTCTACCGCTTCGTTTAAGTCAAGTGAACCGATTTGAGCGATTAATTTTACTCTACTTCCTACAACTTCTTTTACAAATTTAAAAATTTGCTTTTTCTGTGTTGTATTTAATAAGAAATTTTCGCCGCTGCTTCCATTAACATATAAACCATCTACCTTTGATACTTCGATATTGTACTCAATAACTTGTCTTAATCCGTCTTCTTTAATGTTTCCATTTTCGTCAAATGGAATTAATAATGCTGAGTATATACCTTTTAAATCTTTCATTTTAGATTCTCCTTGTTTTAAATTTTATTTAACACATTAAATTTTAATACATTTATATTATAAAACGCTTACTTTTGTTTTGTCAAGAACTATTTTTGAAAAATAAGATGTTTAACGACACTTACAGCCAATTTTATTTTAATATTAACACTTTACAAACGTTCTAACTCTATTGTAAAATTAAAGTGCAAGTTATTTAACACGTTGATTAAAATACAAAAATAAAATTTATTTAGGAGATATTCTCATGAACAAAAAATTATTTTGGAAAAACATCGGAAAAGTTCCGGCACAAAAAGATCAACGGGAAAATATCGGGACTGCCGGTTTGATAAAGGGTACTATTAATGATTATTTAATAATAGGCGGCGGGGCTAACTTCCCCAACGGAACTCCTATTGAAAATGGCACAAAGGTTATTTATTCCGACATTTATCTTTATAAAGAAATTGACGGTAACTTAAAACTGATTGAACAAACTGATTTCCCTTTTAAAACTGCCTATGGTGCAACGGCACAAACTAAAAACACTCTTTACTACATAGGAATGGAAAATAAAACTTCATCAAAAATTATTAAAATTTCTATACAAAATGAAAAGTTATTTTTTGAGGAGTTATATACTCTACCGTTTTCGGTAGAAAATATTATCGCTGAAGTTTTGGGTGATTATTTATATTTTGGTATCGGTTCTATCAACGGTACTAACAGTAACGAACTTTATCGTTATTGTTTAAAAGACGGCTGTTTTGAGGTTATTTCAAACTTTCCGGGATTACCACGTTCACAAGCTATATCTTATGCCGTGGAAAATTCACTTATTATTTACGGCGGCGGGGCGAGCGTTACTTATAATGACGGGTTTAGTTTTGATACCAAAACTCTTACTTGGAACAATCTTTCTCCTGTTGTTATCAACGATGAAGAATTATCTCTACTCGGTGCAGATCGAACACTTCTTAACGAAAATGAACTTCTTATTATCGGCGGTTTTAATAAAGATGTTTGGAAAGAAGCCACTTATAATCTCAACACTTTAACGGGTGATGCGCGTGCTGAGTACAGAACAAAATACTTCACCATGCCGGTAGAAGATTATCATTGGAATAAAAAAGAATTAATTTATAATTTCGCCGAAGATAAATGGTACAAATTAGGGGAAATAAATTTTTATGCACCCTGTGGGCATGCCCTTCTTTCAACAAAAAAATATATTTATTCGATTATGGGCGAGATAAAACCTGCCGTCCGTTCACCATTTATTCAACAATGTAAAAAATAATTTTTAATTCACACCTATAATTTACACAAAAACACAGGAATACATATACTATCACCTAAAGTTAGACAAAAGGAATCTAACTTTAGAAAATAAGTTTATATTATCCTGTGTTTTTATCTTAATTAATTTTTTATTTTTTAAACTTTAAGAACTCAATTTTACTACGCTCTATCATAACTACCGATTAAAAACATTTCTCCTACCAGTTCATAATTACTGCAAGCTGTCGTCAGTATAAAACTGTCACCTTTTTTTAACGAAAAAGTTTGCCCATCAATTTTTATCACACCGGCTCCATTTAAGACTGTAAAAAGATTGCCTGTTTTATTTTTTTCAAGCTCAGTCTTACCGTCTAATTCTATTTTATAAACACCGAAATAACGTTCTTGAGCTAAGTTTGTAATTATGGCATCTTCTTTTATCGTTTTTGTATAATCAGGTACTATCTTTTTGAACGGTACTGTTGTTGTTGCTTTTGTTTTCTCGATATGAAGTTCACGCTTATTACCGTTTTTATCTACTCTGTCATAATCATAAACCCGGTAGGTTGTATCTGAATTTTGCTGTACTTCATAAATTAAAATCCCGCCACCTATCGCATGTAACGTTCCTGCCGGAATATAAAAGAAATCACCTTTTTTAACATTTTCTTTTACAAATAATTTATCCCATTCTTTATTGTCGATTTTTTTATTAAATTCTTCGTGATTTTTTGCTGTATGCCCATAAATTAACTGAGAATTTTTTTCGGCATCAAGAACATACCAACACTCTGTTTTTCCCAGTTCACCATTTTCGTATTTTTTGGCATAGTTATCATCGGGATGAACTTGAACTGATAATTCATCACTTGCATCTAATATTTTTATAAGCAATGGAAATTTTTCATACTGTTTTTGAGTAAAAAGTTTATAATCTTCTTTATACGCTTCTTTTAAGGTTTTGCCGCTATATTTCCCGTTTATTATAAGCGAACTGCCGTTATCATGTGCCGCAATCACCCATGCTTCACCGATTTTTCCGGCAGGCAGATTATAGCCGAACTGCTCTAAGTTTCTCCCACCCCAAAGCCGCTCACAAAGAACAGGTTTTAAAAATAATATTTTATCCATGCCAACCTCCTTAATATATCTATTTGTATTAATTCCGAAATTTTTAGCATCTGTAATGCGTAATAACCCGTAGAAGTAAGATATGCAAGGCTACTCTAATATTTACGAACAAAGCGAGTAAAAATTAGCAAGTAGCTACTGCTTTAGAATTTATCATAGCACAGTATAAAAAAAATTCAAAGGGAAAATAAGGTTTTTGGAAATATTTATTTTAAAACATTAAATTTTATGTTAAGATATTTGTTGTATAAAATATTAAAAGGCAGGTAAAATTATGCTATTAGGAATCGACATTGGCGGAACAAGTATTAAATTCGCCGTTTTTGATAATAACTACGAGATTATTCACTATGAAACTTGTAAAACTCCGGATAATACTACGGTGAAAATTACCGATGAAATGTACCGTGTTGCGAGTATTATACGTGAAAAATATAACTTTAGTGCAGTAGGTATTTCTTCGGCAGGAGTTATTGATAATATAGCTATGAAAGTTATCAGTGCTGCCCCGACAATTAAAAATTATGTCGGCACTAATTTCAAACGTGAATTTGGAGATAAATTAGGTGTTGACGTTTACGTTGATAACGACGTTAACTGTGTCTTACTCGGTGAACAGTGGCTCGGTTGTGCTAAAGGGCTTGACGAAGTTTTCTGTGTGGCTCTCGGAACGGGTATCGGCGGTGCTTATTATCTTGATAAACTTCCTATGGGTTCGCAGTTTAGTGTCGGAGAAATCGGTCAATCTGTCTATGATTTTGATACTGAAACTACTTATGAACAACGTGCTTCGACAATTGCTCTTGATAAAAAAATCAAAACTGAAATCTGTGATACTCTTAATGTTATTGATTTTTTTGAACTTTGTAAACAAGAAGATGCCAAGGCTTTAAAAGTTCTTGATGAGTGGTTATTTGAACTTGCTCGTGGTATAGTAAATCTCTTTGTAATATTAGATCCTAAATATTTAATTATCGGTGGAGCTATTTCCGCTCAAAAAGATTACCTATTAAATAAAATCGAAGAAAAAGTACGTGAGCTTAATCCTATAAAAGTCGGTAAGACAAAATTTTTAACAGCTACTTTAGGAAATGATGCCGCTCTTTACGGAGCGATCAGTCCTTTTGTTAAAAAATAATATTTTTATACCTTGCGATATTCTCGTAAGGTTTTTTATAAATTAATTTCCTGTGACGATAATTAAAAATACCCGCCAGTTTTACCAATATTTCAAATTTTATCTTTACAAATTATCACTATGATGATACAATCAAAATAAGTTAACACATTAAATTTAATATAGCTACGGAGAACAAAATGAAAAAATATGAAAAAATTATTAACGATATTATTCTAAAAATAAAAACCGGTATTTTTAAAGAGGGGGAGCAACTTTACACCGAAAGAGAAATTAAAGAAATTTACAATGTCAGTTCTACTACCGCCGTCCGTGTCCTGAACGAATTGGAGGTTACGGGGTATATATTTAGAGTCCAAGGTAAAGGGAGTTTCGTAAATAAAACGCTTGTTAACAAACGTGTTTATTTGACAGAAACCAATAATTTCAACAAAATATTTAAAGAAGCTGTTGCTGAGCGTTCTGAAGTCATTGATGTTCAGCTGGTTCAAGATAAAGAACTTTGTTCAAAATTGCAACTTAAAAACCAAAAGTTACTAAAGGTAACTCGTATTAAATATATCGGTACTACTCCTTGGGCTTATCAAACCAATTACATTCCGATAAAATATTTACCCAATATTAATATAACCGATATTGATAATTTTAGAGAATTAGCAACAATGATTCGTAAGGAGTATCGCATTGATATTCATCAGGAAAAATCTAAAAAAACTATGAAAGTTATTACCGATGTTCCTGATGAAATCTCTAAATATATAGCTCCTAACGGTGAACCTTGTTTCGAATTTGACAGATATACTTATTTTTCTGACGGAAAAATTTTTGAATATGTGAAAATATATATTAACTACAAATATTATAGCATTACTATAAAAGACTAAAAGTCTTAAGAATGGAGTTTTGTATGACTAAAAAAGAAGAATTGTTAAAAAAAATAAAAAATGGCATTATCGTTTCATGTCAAGCACTACCCGGTGAACCGCTTTTTGTCGAAAAAGGTGGAATCATGCAGCTAATGGCACTTGCCGCAAAACAAGCGGGTGCTGTAGGCATCCGTGCCCAAGGCGTTCAAGATATTATGCAAATTAAAAAAATGGTAGATTTACCTATAATCGGTATTATTAAACAAAGTTATGACGGAATGGAACAATTTATCACAGCTACTATGAAAGAAGTTGATGATCTTGTTAAAACCGGATGCGAAATTATCGCTCTTGATTGTACTTTAAGACCTAGATTTGACGGAACTACGGTTAATGATTTTGTTGCTGAAATAAAAGAAAAATACCCGGATATTATTTTAATGGCAGATATTGCTACTTTAGAAGATGGTATTAATGCTGAAAAATTAGGTGTTGATTTCGTCGGAACAACGCTGAGCGGCTATACCGAAAATACAAAAAACCGCCCCGACGAAGTTGATTTAGAATTAATAAAAAATCTTTCAAATACTATTTCCATTCCGGTTATTGCGGAAGGCCGAATTCATTATCCACACCATGCAAAAGAAGCACTCGAAGCGGGAGCTTTTTGCGTAGTCGTCGGCGGAGCGATTACCCGCCCAAAAGAAATTGCTCAACGTTTTGTTAATGCCGTTAAGTAAAGAAAATTCTATATTTGTTTAAAATTTTCTTACATTGCATAAAATAATTTATAAAATTAAAACGGGAATAACTCAAAAATCATAATTTTTTAAAATAAGATTTTATCAAGATGCTCCCGCAAAATTTACCGGTTGTTCAAAAGACTTATTTGAACACCGGCAAATTAATGTTATAAGTATTTTTATACAAAATATCAGACCGTTTTTTTAAAAATTTAGAACCCTGTTTTATTTTTTATATATTTTAATTTTCGGCTATCCAAACGAAAATATTTACTATCTATTTAACAAACATATATTTCGCTCCTTTTAACTTAATTGTTTCAATAAGACGATAGGCGTTGCTTTTAGATATCTTTAAGTTTTTTGCGGTTTCTTTAACGTTTAATGTTTTTAAGTAAGCCAAGAAAAACTTCTTTTCCTTAGGGGACAACACTTCAAGAAAACCGTTATAAAACTCAAATTTAACCATATCCATATTTGGTGAAATGAACAGCTTAGAATTTTCCACAAAATCAAAAGCAACCTCTTTTTTACGATTACGGCGACGAATTTCATCAATAATTTTCCTTTTTATCGCAACATAAGCAAAACGTTCAAAATCTTGTTTTTCTATCTCCCCTTCTTCCAAAATTAAAAAACTTACAAGTAATCCTTCTAAACCGAAAGTGTAAAATTCATCTCTGAGATTTACCGGAATATTAAGTTTCCTTAAAGCTATGGTAATGAGCGAACTATGTTCTTCTACAACCTCCAAAAACCTAGATTCTTGTTCATCAGATAACGCATAATTTTTCATATACTTATCCTCCCTTATAAAAATAAAATATTGAAGTTATCCCTTCATATACTAAACCTTAAAAATCCTTTACTCTGTAACAAAAATTTTATAATTTTTTAGAAATACTTTTAATTTTTGTAATATTTTATCACGTCTTCTTTTAATATCCATCGCATTAGTTTTCTCTTTTTTAGCTACCGCTCTTAGCGAGTAATCTGCAAAAAACAAATAATAAATCAAACGTCGTTCATTTCCGGTAAGTTTTAACAAGGCATGACGAAGTGCTTGGAGAATTATTTTTCTTTCAAGGTTATCGTAGGGGGACGGAGTAGTCGCCTTTAACAACTCAATCCCATTTTGATTTTCGTTATCAAAACTTTCCATATTAATCAATCCATGGCGGATATTTTCTTTGAACAAATAACGCTCCCTATTTAAAATTTTTTTTAATGCTTTATAAACATCATCTTCAACAGTTACTTTTTCTTTATTAACATAGATATATTTTGTCATAATTATTCCTCTCCTATAAGACACTTCAATAAAAGGGCAAACAAGAATACTAGGGAATACCATTATATAGCAAAAATTAAAGATAATCACAAAAAATTTAACAAAACATATAACTTTTAATTGAAATAATTAATTTCTTCTTCAAATAAAAGCCGAGTTGATGTTAACGATGACCTATTAAAACAATTTCTAAATATTGATAAATAATAATTATGTTTTGATTTAATGGCAGTTATTGTTTAACCGTAGCCGATTTGGGTCCATACAAATAAGGGACATGGAATATATCCATGCCCCACAGAAATTTTTTGGAGGAGTATTTATAAATTACATAATTTTTACTATCTTAAGTAAATATTTTACTTATCAGATAATCTTTTTCTTACAGCTAAGCCGATTAAAGATATTAATCCTAATCCTAATGCTGTATTTTGAGTTGTATTTAACCCTGTATTCGGTAAAGTTTTACCTTGTGATAGATCCGTACCCGAGTGTGTTGGTGCTGATTTCTCCGGCGTTTCTTCTTTTACTTTTTTAAAGTAATGTGTTGTTATTCCGTCTTTTTTCAAAGTTTTATCAAAAGTATATCCTTTTATCTCTCCTGCTTTTAGTTCACCTACTTCTGATGATTTTAGTTCTTTTCCATTTTCATCTACCCAGCGTGTTACTTTTAATTCCGATTTTTGTTCTGCTAAGTCTTTAATTCCGTCTTGCGGAGTTGATGTTGCCGGCGGGGTGTTCGGTTTATCTGACGGTTTGTCCGGTTTTGGCATGTCTGGTTTCGGCATATCC
>NZ_KI271829.1 GCF_000469465.1 Gemella bergeri ATCC 700627
AATAATATATTTTTATCAACATTTATTATTAATTATTTCAAGTAATTTTATTTCTATATTAAAGTAGTTTTATGATATAATAAATGATAAATTATATATTTTAAAAATATATAATATTTTTATTATTTACAGGAGGTATTAATATGAAATATATAGTCGTTGGAACATCACACTTCGGTTACGAAGCTGTTCAAACTATTTTAAAAAATGAAACACAAGCTGAAATACATTTATACGAACGAGGAGATTCAGCATCATTTATGGGTTGAGGTAGCCAGTCATATTTAGATGGGACATCTAAAGCATTATCTGAACTACATTTTGCCACTGAAGAATCTTACCGTTCACAAGAAATTAATATTCATTGTAACACCGATGTTGTAGGATTAAATACAAAAGAAAAAACTATTACGGTAATTACACCTGACGGTAAAGAAACTCATCACTATGACAAATTGTTGCTAAGTCCCGGGGGCGTGGCTGTTAAACCACAATTCAAAGGTATTGATCTAAAAAATATCCATACTTTTCGTGGACCTGAAGATACGCAAGCAGTAGCTGATTGTATGAAAAACAGTAAAAAAGCCGTTGTTGTCGGTGGTGGTTATATCGGTTTGGAAGTAGCGGAATCTTATGCTAAAGCCGGTATAGAAGTCACTATTGTTGATTTCGCCCCTCGCATTCTAAATACTTATTTAGACAAAGAATTAACAGATATTTTAACAGCAGAAGGTGTTAAACATAATATAACAATTCGAGGCGAGGAAAAAGTTATATCATTTAAAGGGGAAAACGGAAAAGTTCGTTCTGTCGTAACAGATAAAGGAGAATACCCTGCCGATACTGTTATCATTTCTGTTGGAGTTCGCCCTGATGCTTCTTGGCTGAGTGGAGAACTTGAATTAACAGAACGTGGTTTTGTTGTTACTAATGAATATTTAGAAACTTCTGCTAAAGATGTTTATGCCGGCGGTGATTCTACACTGTTACCTTATTCGCCTACCGGTGGTAAACTGCCGATAGCTTTAGCTACTCTTGCACGTCGTCAAGGTGTTATTGCCGCTCTTAATGCTTTAGGAAAAAAAGTTAAGATGCCGGCTGTAAATGGAACCTCGGCACTGTCATTCTTTGATTACAATTTTGTTAGCACCGGACTTTCTAGTAAAGGTATTAATCTTTATAATGGTAATATAACCAGCAAATATGTTAAAGAAAAACTTTATCCTGATTTTATGCGTAAAGAAAACAATTTAATTCACATGAAAATTTACTATGATAATGATACCCATCGTATCCTCGGAGCACAACTAATGTCCAAACATGATATTACCGATGGTATTGCTGCCATTTCAATTGCAATTTCATCAAACTGGACTTTGGAAGAGCTGGCGCTTGCTGATATTTTCTTCCAGCCGGAATTTGACAGACCATGGCATTATATTAATGTTCTTGCAATGGCAGCCCTTGATTATAAATGGGGTGGAGCCGATAAACTACTATTTTAAGAAAGCAATAATAAAGGAAAAAATCATAATCATATAGAAATTAATTTTTTGAATTTATTATAAAGTATAAAAATCGGCTCAACAAAAAATCGGACTGATAAAAAA
>NZ_KI271830.1 GCF_000469465.1 Gemella bergeri ATCC 700627
CTGGCAACGATCTAGCCTCGCAGGGCGTAAACCCAACTACTCTCGACGCTAAAGAGCTTAACTTCTGTGTTCGGTATGGGTACAGGTGTGTCCTCTTTGCTATCGCCACCAGACGAAAACTTTATACTCATATTATATCAATTCCTCTCCTTTTGTCAACTTCTTTACTACTACTCTTACTCTCTACTCTCTGATTAAGTCCTCGACCTATTAGTTTTAGTCAGCTTAATGTGTTACCACACTTACACTCCTAACCTATTCTCCTTGTCGTCTTCAAGGGGTCTTACACTACGTGGGAAATCTCATCTCGAGGGGGGCTTCATGCTTAGATGCTTTCAGCTCTTATCCCTTCCATATTTAGCTACCCAGCTATGCCACTGGCGTGACAACTGGTACACCATTGATATGTCCATCCCGGTCCTCTCGTACTAAGGACAGCTCCTCTCAAATTTCCTACGCCCACGACGGATAGGGACCGAACTGTCTCACGACGTTCTGAACCCAGCTCGCGTACCGCTTTAATGGGCGAACAGCCCAACCCTTGGGACCGACTTCAGCCCCAGGATGCGATGAGCCGACATCGAGGTGCCAAACCTCCCCGTCGATGTGGACTCTTGGGGGAGATAAGCCTGTTATCCCCAGGGTAGCTTTTATCCGTTGAGCGATGGCCCTTCCATTCGGTACCACCGGATCACTAAGTCCTGCTTTCGCACCTGCTCGAGTTGTCTCTCTCACAGTCAAGCTCCCTTGTACCTTTACACTCTACAAATGATTTCCAACCATTCTGAGGGAACCTTTGAACGCCTCCGTTACTCTTTAGGAGGCGACCGCCCCAGTCAAACTGCCCACCTGACACTGTCTCCCGGTTTTCTATTCCGTGGGTTAGAATTCCAATACACAAAGGGTAGTATCCCAACATCGCCTCCTTATACACTGGCGTGCATATCTCCTCGGCTCCTACCTATCCTGTACATTCTGCATCAAAATTCAATATCAAGCTACAGTAAAGCTCCATGGGGTCTTTCCGTCCTGTCGCGGGTAACCTGCATCTTCACAGGTACTATGATTTCACCGAGTCCATCGTTGAGACAGTGCCCAAATCGTTACGCCTTTCGTGCGGGTCGGAACTTACCCGACAAGGAATTTCGCTACCTTAGGACCGTTATAGTTACGGCCGCCGTTTACTGGGGCTTCAATTCTTACCTTCGCTTACGCTAAGCAATCCTCTTAACCTTCCAGCACCGGGCAGGCGTCAGCCCCTATACTTCACCTTTCGGTTTTGCAGAGACCTGTGTTTTTGTTAAACAGTCGCTTGGGCCTATTCACTGCGGCCTACTCTCGTAGGCACCCCTTCTCCCGAGGTTACGGGGTCATTTTGCCGAGTTCCTTAACGATGGTTCTCTCGCTCACCTTAGAATTCTCTTCCCAACTACCTGTGTCGGTTTGCGGTACGGGCACCTCTTATCTCGATAGCGGCTTTTCTTGAGAGTTTGGCTTCATTGACTTCGCTACTTTTCTTCGCTCCCCTTAACGCTTCAGTCTTATCAAGTAGCGGATTTACCTTCTACTCAACCTTTGCGCTTAGACGCCCTATTCCATCAGGGCATTCAATTAGCCTCCTCTGTCCCCACTTCTCTCAATCGATATTTGGTGGTACAGGAATTTCTACCTGTTGTCCATCGGCTTCACCTGTCGGCTTCACCTTAGGTCCCGACTTACCCAGAGCGGACGAGCCTTCCTCTGGAAACCTTAGTCTTTCGGTGGATAGGATTCTCACCTATCTTTCGCTACTTACACCGGCATTCTCACTTCTAACTTCTCCACCTCGCCTTCCAGCTTGGCTTCTATGATGTTAGAACGCTCTCCTACCATATAACATTCGTTATATCCGCAGCTTCGGTTGTATGTTTAGCCCCGGTACATTTTCGGCGCGATGTCACTCGACCAGTGAGCTATTACGCACTCTTTAAATGGTGGCTGCTTCTAAGCCAACATCCTGGTTGTCTGTGCATCATCACATCCTTTTCCACTTAACATACAATTTGGGACCTTAGCTGGCGGTCTGGGCTGTTTCCCTTTCGACTACGAACCTTATCACCCGCAGTCTGACTCCCGTTTATATTTATCCGGCATTCGGAGTTTGTCTGAATTCGGTAACCCGGGATGGGCCCCTAGTCCAAACAGTGCTCTACCTCCGGTAAACTTACAACGAGGCTAGCCCTAAAGCTATTTCGGAGAGAACCAGCTATTTCCAAGTTCGATTGGAATTTCTCCGCTACCCACACCTCATCCAAACACTTTTCAACGTGTCCTGGTTCGGTCCTCCATTCAGTGTTACCTAAACTTCAACCTGGACATGGGTAGATCACTTGGTTTCGGGTCTACTCCATCATACTATCTCGCCCTGTTAAGACTCGCTTTCGCTTCGGCTCCGTGTCTTCCACTTAACCTTGCATGATATAGTAACTCGCCGGTTCATTCTACAAAAGGCACGCCATCACCCACTATTGGGCTCTGACTACTTGTAAGCACACGGTTTCAGGTTCTTTTTCACTCCCCTCCCGGGGTTCTTTTCACCTTTCCCTCACGGTACTGGTTCACTATCGGTCACTAGGTAGTATTTAGCCTTACCAGATGGTCCTGGTCGATTCCGACGGAATTCCTCGTGTTCCGTCGTACTCAGGTGCTCTTTCTTGTTTGTTCAGTATTTCGTATACAGGTCTTTTACCTTCTTCGGTCGTACTTTCCATTACGTTCTACTATACTTCTCAATACAATTTATTAAGAGTCCTTCTACCCCCATATGCATGCATATCGGTTTGGGCTTCATCCTTTTCGCTCGCCGCTACTTGGGAAATCGATTTTTCTTTCTCTTCCTGCAGGTACTTAGATGTTTCAGTTCCCTGCGTTACCTCGCTTTCGCGTACCGCCTTTTTATTTGCGGTGGGTTCCCCCATTCGGATATCTACGGATCTTTGCTTACTTACTGCTCCCCGTAGCGTTTCGTCGTTTGTCACGTCCTTCTTCGGCTCCTAGTGCCAAGGCATCCTCCGTGCGCTCTTTTCTACTTAATCGTGTGTAGCTTTTTGCTTCGTTTTCTTCCTTGAACTCTTTTTGTGAATAAGTTTTTTCACTTACTTACTTCTTTTGTTTCTCGGTTTTGTAAATCTGTTTTCTTTTTAGAAATTTTTTGATCTAATATTTGTATTCAGTTTTCATTGTGC
>NZ_KI271831.1 GCF_000469465.1 Gemella bergeri ATCC 700627
TTTCTCTTTTTTAAGTGATAAACTCGGGAGCAAAACAAAATCCATATTATTATAATAAAGATAAAGTAAAAGTTAAAGAAATCGAATTTAAAGCTGTTTCTCCGGCACAAGCAGCAGCAGTTATAAAAAATGGTGATGTTGATTACATTCGTGCCTTAAGTCCTAATATTTGGGAAAATGTAAAAGATGCAAATAACGGTTCAATACTGGGTCAAACAGATCTTTATGTATCATATGTAGGATTTAAACTGGGTAAATTTGATAAAGAAAAAGGAAAAGTTTTAACAAATTCAAATGCAAAACTGGCTGATATTAAAGTAAGACAAGCATTTGGGTATGCTGTTGATTGGGATCAAATTAATGAAAAGTTATTTAAAGGGTTAAGATATACTCCAACAGGTTCCGGATTCTTCCCACCGCGTATAGAATTAGCAGAAAATCCTAATGGGACAAAATACAAAAAAGATGTAGAAAAAGCTAAAAAATTATTAGATGAAGCCGGATTTAAAGATAAAGATAACGATGGTATCCGAGAAGATAAAAATGGGAATAAGGTATCATTTAACTTTGCCGTTCGTAATACAGGAAGTGATTTGGATCAAGCACTTGCAGATAATTTCATAAAATCTTGGAAAGAAGTTGGATTAGATGTAAAATTAGTAGACGGTAAACTATTATCAGCAAAAGATTGGTCAACACGTGTTCAAGCAGATGATTCTGAGATAGATATTTTCCAAGGAGCATGGGGATTCTTTAACAATCCGAATCCGAATTATATAGCCGGAGAAACTTCAAAATTAAATTTACCACGCTATATTGATGATAAACTGGTAAAAGATTTAGAGCAAATAGATTCTATAGATTCATTTGGTGATGCTAAAATAAAAGAAGCATTCAATAAATTTGATGAAGATTTTTCTGAAGCTAGTCCATGGTTGCCGTTGAGTTGGAATACCGATATTGTTTGGGTAAATAAACGTATTAAAAATCTTGACTTAAAAAAATATAATACTTTTGATCAGCAATTTTATGAACTGGAACTAACAGCAGATAAAGGTGTCAAAAACTAATTTAAAAATTAAGAATACTGTAACATTATTAAAATAGTGTTGCGGTGTTCTTTAATTATTATTTGTTTTCCTAAATATAATACAAAATTTAGATAAAAATTAAAATTAATATTTAAGATAATTAGCTGTGAATATTGTTAATAATAACTGGTTTATGCCAATTGATAATAAATATTATTAAATGGAAAAATTTTCCTAAATATGTTAAAATGAAGTATTAAGAGATCAACGGATAAATTTCTAATGAAAGAGATTAAAGGAGATTATATGATAAATAAATTAGGATGGAAAATAGGTGGAGAACAAGGAGAAGGATTAGAAAGTACGGCGGAAATTTTCTCCACTGCTATAAATACACTTGGGTACTACATGTATTCTACCAGAGATTTTGCCAGTAGAATTAAAGGTGGGCATAGTAATAGTAAAATATGTATTTCAGAAGAAAAAATTAATGTAATAGATTATAAAACAGATATTTTAATAGCTTTCGACCAAGCGACACTTGATAATTATATTGCAGAGTTAGATGAGCATAGTATTATTATTGTTGATGAAAAAATTAAACCTGTTTTTTCAGAAGAGATTAAGAGTATAATCGCTATATTCCCAATTACGGATTTGGCGAAAGAAATTTCTAATCCGATTATAAAAAATATTATAACACTTGGTATATGTTCAGCGCTTTTGAATATAGAAGATAAAATATTTTATGAAATGATTGAAACAAAATTCTCAAACAAAGGCGAAGAAATAGTAAATACCAATATTCAGGCATTTGATAAAGGGTGCGAGATTATGACAACCTTTATGAATGAAAATAATATCGGTAATAAATACTATCTTAAAGAATTAAAACCGAAAGAACAAAAAAATATGTGGCTTGTCGGTAATCATGCAGCAGGTTTTGGAGCGTTGGTTGCCGGATGTAGATTGTACTCAGGCTATCCAATTACACCGGCTACAGAAATAATGGAGTATTTATTTGATAAGTTGCCGATTGTAAAAGGTGCTTATGTTCAAACGGAAGATGAGATAGCTGCACTAGGTGTCGCTATTGGGGCTAATTTCGCCGGGGTTCGTGCCATGACGGCTACATCAGGTCCAGGTATTTCGCTTATGACAGAGTTTTTAGGAATGGGTGTTATGGCGGAACAACCAGTAGTAATAGTAGACGTTCAGCGTGGTGGTCCATCGTCCGGTCTTCCGACAAAAACTGAACAATCGGATATTTTTCATGCTGTTTACGGTGGAACAGGTGATGCTTCAAGGATAGTTCTTGCTCCTATTTCTGTAGAAGATTGTTTCTATATTATGATAGATGCGTTTAATATGGCTGAAAAATATCAAACTCCTGTCATCGTATTAATGGATTTACAACTTGGAATGAATAAGGAAACCGTTCCGAATTTTGACTTTAGCAAAGTAAAAATAGACCGTGGTCAGTTATTAAAACAAGAAGACATTACAGAAGAAGATATTATTTATTTTAAGCGTTATGCTACTGATGTTCTTGTTTCTGACAGAACAATTCCGGGGCAAAAAGGAGGAATACATAATGCCAACAGTTATGAGCATTCTATTGTCGGGCTTCCGTCAGAAGTAAAAAGAAATACAATGCGTCAAAAAGAAAAACGTTCCAATAAAATTGAAAACGCTTTGTTGGATAAACCGTTTGTGTTGCATGAATATAATGACGAAAAAGATATATTATTAGTAGGTGTAAATGCAACTTATGGTGTTCTTAATAAAGCTGCTAAACAATTAAAAGAACAAGGTATGAAGATAGATACTATGCAAATAAGACAAATTTATCCGGTAGCACAGGAAATTCGTGATACTTTTGATAAATATAGAAAGATCTATATTGTAGAACATAATCATAACAAACAGCTTCGTACCGTTATTGCAAGTAAGTACCACAATTCGCATAAATTAGGAAGTTTATTAAAATATGACGGTGATATTTATTACACTCACCAACTTATAGAACAAATACTGGAGGAGGAGAAATAATTTGAAAGTAACATTAAAAGATTATAAAAATGATGTTAAACCGGATTGGTGTGCCGGTTGTGGTGATTATTCAGTTCTTGCCGGAATTAATAGAGCTATTGTCAATTTAGGTATAAAGCCGGAAAATGTTGTTATTTCTGCCGGTATAGGTTGTTCCGGAAAAATTAGCGGCTACACAAAGGCATATGGCGTACAAGGGCTTCATGGACGTTCGTTACCTGTTGCTCAAGGAATAAAATTAGCAAATCAAGATTTGACGGTTTTTGCAATGGGGGGAGATGGAGATGGTTATGCTATAGGTATAGGACATGCGGTTCATGCAATGAAACGAAATATTAATATGACTTATGTGGTAATGGATAACCAACTTTATGCTTTAACTAAAGGACAAATGTCACCAAAATCGGATGAAGGACTTATTACAACAACGACATTAGAAGGTGTAATGGAAAAACCGTTATCTGCTATGAAAATTGCTTTATCTTGTGAAGTAACTTTTTTAGCACAAGCGTTTACCGGAGATATGAAGCAAATGATGCAGATTTTTGAAGAAGCGGTACAACATGATGGATTTTCATTGGTTAATGTATTTAGCCCATGTAAAACTTATAATTACAAAAACACTCCGGCTTGGTATAAAGAAAACCTAACTAAATTGGATGATATAGAAGGTTATGATAATACAAATAAGTTAGAGGCATATCGTATATTGGAAGAATATAATGATTTGGTCACGGGTGTTATTTATAAAAACACACAAAAAAAACATTATGAGGATATATTAAAAAATTATAAACGTGATGAACCCGTTGCATATCAAAATTTGAATTTTAGCGAAGATTTGTTTAATAAATTATGTGATGAATTTAGATAAGAGGTTTTAAATGAAAAAAAGAAAAATATTATTAGTATTAGGACTGGCAGCAGTTACCAATTATTATCTTTACAAAAAGTATAATGAAATTATTGAGGACAACGAGCATATAGATAGATGCCGTAATAAATTAATAGCGAAAGGTTTTGAGGTTAACAATAGTTATTCATTAAATTTAAAAGAAAATAACTATCTGATGTTTTATTTTGATGAAAAAGAAAAAAGTTATGAGGTGAAATATAGTAAGGAAAATGAAGAAATAGAATATATAAAAGAGGTAGAATAAAATGAGCAGTGCATTAAAAAGATTTGAAGAGCTAACAATGTTAGACGGAACATCAGGATTTGAAAATGAAATTTCTAAATATTTAGAAGAGAATTTATCAAAATATGCTGATGAAATTAAGTACGATAATTTAGGTGGAATTTATGCAATAAAAAAATCAAAAAAAGAAAATGCTAAAACTGTTATGATAGCGGCACATATGGATGAAGTTGGCTTTATTGTAACAAAAATTTTACCGAACGGGATGTTAAAATTTGAAACACTTGGCGGTTTTAGAGAAGATGTCTTGTTAGCACAAACTTATACTGTAACTTCATATGAGGGTAAAAAATTCACCGGAGTAATTGGCTCTGTACCGAAGCATTTTACAGCAGGAATAGCACAAAATGTTAAAATAAACGATATGACGATAGATCTTGGAGCTGCTTCACGAGAAGAAGTATTAGCAATGGGTATTAGAGAGGGTGCTTTTGTAACACCGAAAACCAATTTTGAACAGCTTACAGAATATCGTTTTATGAGTAAAGCTATAGACAATAGATACGGTTGTGTAATTATTACTGAAATATTAGAACAGTTTGCTGATAAAGAGTTGGATATTAATTTAGTGGTTTGTGCTACTGTTCAAGAAGAAGTGGGATTACGTGGAGCAAGTGCAGCAGTTCATATGGTAAAACCCGATGTTTGTTTTGTTGTTGATTGTAGCCCTGCTAATGATATGGACGGTTCCGCTACCAGCAACGGTTGTCTGGGAGAAGGATTTTTAGTAAGACTTGTTGATAGAACAATGGTACTTCGTCCAAATATGAGAGAAAAAATAGTGGAACTTGCAGAAAAAAATAGTATAAAATATCAGTATTTCACATCACCCGGTGGAACGGACGGAGGAAATATTCATCAGGCATTAACGGGAGTACCGACTACAGTAATAGGAATTTGTGCCAGATATATTCACACACATAATTCAATTTTTGATATAAGAGATTATTATGCGGCAAAATCAATTTTAGAAAAATTAATAGAAACGATTGATGACAAATTTATTGAAGATATAAGAAAATAGAAAATTAGAAAAATCAGACTTGTTGAATGGCAGTCTGATTTTTTTAAGGAATAATTAAAAGATTAAATCGTTGTGTAAAATAATATATTGAATATATTTATCATACAATTTTAAGTTTAACCTCAGAAACTTTTTTGACCTCCGGAATTTTTTCTTTTATATTTTTTTCAATGGCATATTTCATCGTAATATGTGACAGCTCACAGGTTGCACATTCACCTTTGAATCTTAATTTTAAAATCCCATCTTTAAAGTTAATAAATTCTATATCACCATCGTCTGCAATTAATTTTGGACGAATTTTGTCTAATTCAAGTTTTATTTTATTTATAGTATTAAAATATTCTGTATTCAAAATAACACCTCATCAGTAAAAATATATCATGTAAAGTTATATATTTTAAAAATTATATAAAATTAAGACATTATACTATTATTTTACCAGAAAAACGGTTATAATAATAGTATAAAATAAAGTAAACGAGGGAAAATGTTATGACTAACACAGTAGATCAAATAATAACTATAACAGATATAGCTGTTAAAAAATTTCAAGAGTTACTGTTTGATGCTAATAAAAAGGACAGTTATTTGAAGATAGCTATAGTATTAGATGGGACACAAATGCAATATAGCATGGACATCAAAGACGAATTGATTGAAGGGGATAAGGTTTATACATTTAATGAGTTAAAAATGGTAATAAACGAAGAAGATGAATTACTTCTAAAAGGTCTTGAGATTGATTATGTACAAGACGAGTTTGGAAGTGAATTTACATTGCATAATCCTAACATGATGGAAATTTATGATGATGAAGATGGAGGCTGCTGTGGCGGTGGCTGTTGTTGTGGGCATTAATAATTTAGAAATATATAAATAAAAGGAGAAAATATCATGAAAAATGTAGTAATTTTAGGAGCGGGGTACGCAGGTTTAACAACACTAAAAGGCTTGAAAAAGGCTATTAAAGCAGGAGAAGTAAAAGTTACTTTAGTAAATAAAAATTCTTATCATTATGATACAGTTAATTTACATGAAGTTTCTTCAGGGAATATTCCTGCAAAAGATATTACAATCGAAATAAAAAATATTTTACCTGCCGGTGCGGATTTTATCCAAGATGAAGTTATCAAAATTGATACCGAGAAAAAAATAGTATTAACTAAAAAACATGAACTTGATTATGACATATTGGTAATTGGTTTAGGCTTCCAATCAGAAACATTCGGTATTGAAGGAATGGCGGAAAATGCGATGCCGATAACAAATATCAAAGCAGCTGAAAAAATTTCTATGGCTATTGAAGATAACTTTAGAAAATATGCAACATTTGAAGAAAAAGATGAGAAAGATATTTCTATTATAGTTGGAGGAGCAGGATTAGCCGGTATTGAGTTTCTTGGAGAATTATTACATAGAAGAAAAGAATTGTGTTCTAAATATGGTATTGATGAAAAATTGGTAAAAATTCATGCTTTTGATGCGGCACCAAAATTGTTGCCAATGTTTACTAAAGAATACAGCGATTATGCTAAGAAATTTTTAGAAGATCAAGGTATTGAGATTACTTTAGGAGCAGGCATTAAAGGTGCAACTAAAGATGGTTTCATCGTTGAAATAGATGGGGAAAGAAAAGAACCTAAAGCCAGCACATTAGTATGGACTGCCGGGGTACGAGGAAATAAACTTATGGATGAAACGTTCCCTGAACTGGCAAAACGCGGTCGATTAATAACAACTCAACAGTTAACAGTTCCCGGAATGGATGATGTATATGTAATCGGTGACTGTGCAGCATTTATAGAAACAGGGCAAGAAAGACCTTATCCTACAACCGCACAAATTTCTAACCAAATGGGACAATATGTAGGGGCAAGAATTAGCGGAAAACAAGTTGGAGATTTTAAATATATTAATCGCGGTATAGTATGTTCATTAGGAGCTAAAAACGGAATAGCAGATGTAATGGGCGGTAAAAAAGCAAAAGGATTTAAAGCGGCGAAATTGAAAAAAATAATAGAAGCAAAAGCGATCTATGAATTAACGGACTTTATGACCGCTCTTAAAAATCAACGCATATTATAATTTAATTAGTAAGTATTGTTAGACAGCTGAGGGAACTCGGCTGTTTTTATATTTTTCAATAAGAATATTACTTACCGGAATAGATGTAATGGATAGCTAAGTTTAAATATTTTACTGTTATGATAATTACAGCAAAAAATATGGTACTAAAATTTTTTGTCAAATTAGAGATAATTATAAAATACTATGTTGCTGTAATTGAAAAATATTTGTAAGTGTGATAATATATAGGGTAGAGAAAATTCAACCAAAAACAGTTATGGGGAAAAATTATGATTTACAAAATAGCAAATACAATAGAAGAATACGAACAAATTTTCAAATTAAATTATGAAACTTTTGTTGATGAAATTCCTCAGCACGAAAAAAATGATACTGGAAAATTAAAAGATAAATTTCATGATAAAAATATTTATATTATTGCTAAAAAGGAACAAGAAGTAGTCGGAATGATTGCATTATCAGATACAAGACCATTCTCACTAGATTTAAAATTAAATGGTATAGATAAGTATTATGAAGGTAGCTATAAAAAACCAGTTGAAATAAGATTATTATCAATTAAACAACAATATAGAAAAACAAAAGTATTTACGGAATTAATTCAGAGAACATTTAATTATATTATTCAGAATGCTTATGATATTATTTTTATCTCAGGGACTACTCGCCAAGAGAAATTATATCGTCATTTGGGATTTGTTAAGTTTCATGAAAATGTCGGAACAAAAGATGCTGAGTATATGCCGATGTATTTAGACTTAACAAAAGATAATAGAATAATAGATAAATTATCAAAGGCACAAAGAATTAACTTTTTGCCCGGACCTGTTGATTTATCAGAAGATGTCGTGAAGAAACTATCTAAAAAGTTATATTCGCACAGAAGCAATGAGTTTGTCAGTTTGACAAAAGATACATTAGAAAAAATAGAAACTATTTTGGATGTTAGAGAAGCGACAATTTTACACGGTTCTGCAACATTGGCGAATGAAGCGATTATGGCACAATTAAAAGGCCGCAGTTTAACTAATGGCTTAGTGCTGGCAAATGGAGAATTTGGAAATAGATTAATAAAAGAAACAAAACGTCACGGTTTAAATATAGAAAGTTATAGTGTAGGTTTTGGAGAAAGTTTTAATTTGGAAGAAGTAGAAAGAAAACTTTCTTCTAAAAACTATGACTTTGTTTATCTGGTACACAATGAAACCAGTGTCGGAATTTTGAACGATTTAGAAGAAATCACTAAAATCGCTAAAAAATATGGTATTGTTTTAGCGGTGGATGCTGTTTCTGCTGTAGGTGCGGTAAAATATAGTTATAAAGATGTTGATTATGTTGCCTGTTCTTCAGGAAAAGCATTTTGCTCAGTGGCAGGTCTTGCGATAGTTGGGTCTAATTGCGACTTAGTAGAATTAAAAGATACACCATTATATTTAGATTTAGGTTATGCTCATAAAATGACCTCAATACCGTTTACTCAACCATCAATATTAATGGAAGCATTAAATACAGCATTAGATGTATTTAAGACAGATAATAGATATGGTGTGGTAAAAGAAAAGTATTCATACATGAAAAAAGGTTTAAAAGAATTAAATCTTCCGATTATGAAAATAAAAGAAAAAGAAATTTCACCAGTAATCATTACTGTGGAATTACCGAAAGAGATTTCTTCTTTAAACATTGGAGAATCATTTGCGATTAATAATATATTTATTCATTATAAAAGTTCATATCTCCAAGAGAGAAATATTATACAGTTCTCATTTATTAATGTAAATACAGATAAAAAAGAAATAGATTATACATTAAGTATATTAAAAGAAATGATAGGAGAAGAATAATGACAATATTTAAAGTGTTTTATCAAGAAAACGCACAGGAAATCCCTGTAAGGGAAAATACTCAAGTATTGTATATAGAAGCTGACGGGATACCGGAGGTTAGAAAATACTTGGATGACAGAAATTACAATGTAGAACTTATTCAAGAATTGAGTGAAGCATATTTAGAGTTTGAAAAACAATCTGAAGACTTTAAATTGGAGAAAGTCTATGGATAAAATTATCAAAAAACACGAGGTAGGTATCGCTGCTATTGGCGGCTTAGGAGAAATTGGTAAAAATACCTATGCTATTCAATATCGTGATGAGATTATTATTATTGATGCCGGAGTGAAGTTTCCCGGTGATAATATATTGGGAATAGATTATGTTATTCCTGATTATTCATATATAGAGAAAAATGTAAGTAAAATAAAAGCACTTATTATTACTCATGGACATGAAGACCATATAGGAGGATTGCCGTTTTTATTGAGAAAAGTCAGTTTACCGATTTATGGCGGGCCACTAGCGATAGGGCTTATAAAATCAAAACTTGAAGAACATAATCTTCTCGGTAAAGCGGAGTTAAATGTTATTGACGAAGATACTAAATTAAATTTTAAATACTTAAAAATTTCATTTCATAGTACTTCACACTCTATTCCGGATTCATTTGGGGTTATTGTTAATACTCCTCAAGGGAATGTTGTTCATACGGGAGATTTTAAATTTGACTTTACTCCGGTAGGCCAAGGGTCTAATTTACATAAAATGGCTAAGGTTGGAGAAGAAGGAGTTCTTTGTCTATTATCAGATTCGACCAATTCTGAACGAACGGAATTTACTCAAAGTGAAAAAGAAGTAGGCAAAACAATATCTAATATTTTACGTAAAGAAAAACATAGAGTTATCTTTGCAACTTTTGCCTCTAACGTTTATCGTGTAAAACAAGTAGTTGAGGCATGTATTGAACATAATAGAAAAATAGTGGTTTTTGGTCGTTCAATGGAGAAAGCGATAAAAATAGGGACAGAATTAGGATATATAAAAGCTCCGAAAGATACTTTTATCAACAGTAAATATTTAAACCAAGTAGACCCTAATAAATTACTTATTTTATGCACAGGTACTCAAGGTGAAGAACTTGCAGCTCTTAGTAGAATAGCAAACGGTACACATAAAAAAATTACGATAATGCCGACAGATACTGTAGTTTTTGCGAGTTCAGCCATTCCGGGTAACACATTATCTATTAATAAAAATATAGATTTGTTATCTAAGCTAGGTGCTAATGTTATTACATCAAGTGTAAATAATGTTCACACATCGGGGCATGGTTCTAAAGAAGAACAAAAATTAATGTTCAGATTAATAAAACCAAAATATTTTATGCCTATTCATGGAGAATATCGTATGCAGGTAATTCACGCCAAAACCGCAGCGGAGTGTGATATACCATTAAAAAACTCATTTATTTTGAAAAATGGTGATGTACTGGCATTAACAAAAGACAGTGCAAGAGTTGCGGGAAAATTCGAAGCATCTGATGTCTATGTTGACGGTTTGGGCATTGGAGATATTGGAAATGTGGTTATTAAAGATAGAAGAGAGTTATCGGAAGAAGGGGTTGTTGTAGTTTCGGTAGCAATTGATTTCAAAACTAAAAAACTACTCAATAACCCTGATATTATCAGTAGAGGATTTGTTAACATTTCAGAATCAACAGAGCTGTTGAATGAATGCAAAAATGTTGTAAAAAATGAAATGATTAATATTTTAAAAGAAGATAATATAACCGTCTACCAAGTAAGACAAAAATTAGTAGAAATTTTAGGGAAGTTCCTAAATAGTGAAATAGGAAGGCAACCTGTAATATTGCCAACTATTTTGGAGGTATAAATTATGAAGTATAGAAGTGTATTCGATATAATAGGACCTATCATGGTAGGTCCTTCAAGCTCTCATACAGCCGGAGCTGTTCGTATAGGCTTATTTACAAGACATATTTTTGGTAAAGAACCTGAAAAAGTAAGAATTACACTATACGGTTCTTTTAAAGAAACTTATAAAGGGCATGGTACTGATATAGCGTTAATAGGTGGATTATTAGGATATAATACATCTGACAAACGAATAAGAAACAGTATGGAAACTGCCAAAGAAAAAGGTATAGAATTTGAATTTATAGAAAGTGAAGTTGAGCATATTCATCCTAACACTGCAAAGATAGAGGTATCGGCAGGAAAAGACAATTTAGATTTAGTTGGGAAATCTATTGGTGGCGGAAAAATGGTTATATTTGAACTATTAGGTTTTGATGTCAATTTATCAGGAGATTTTCCAACCTATTTTATCTTTTATAGATTTAATCAAGATAATAAAGAGCAGTTACAAAAAGGTGTAGGAGATATAATTTCTGATAAGGTAGTAACAGCAAATTATTCAAGCTCTATTTTAGAAGGAATAAATCTTTTAACTGTAGAATCTTTAGAGATATTGAGTGAAGAAAGTATAGATAAATTAAACAAACTACCATATGTAGTTGAAATAAAATTTGCAGATAGATTGTAGGGGGATAGGTTATGTTTACTAGTTTGGAAGACATAGTAAAAAAATCACAGTTAGAAAATAAACCGGTGTCGGAGCTTATGATTGAGCAAGAAGTTGAGCTTAATGGAGTGAGTAGGACTGCAGTTGAAAAACTTATGAAAAAGAACTTAATGGTAATGATGCAGGCGGTAGAAGAAGGAATCGCAGGTGTTAGTTCAAAAACAGGTTTAACCGGTGGTGATGCAAAAAAAATAAAAAATTATATTGATAGTGGAAAATCTATAACAGGAGCGGATTTTTTAACAGGAGTAGCGGCAGCTGTCGCTACTAATGAAGTCAATGCTTCATTGGGACTTATTTGTGCAACTCCAACGGCAGGTTCTGCCGGGGTGCTTCCCGGTTGTGTTCATGCTTTAAAAGAAAAATTTAACATAGATGAGGAAACACAGTTAAGAATGTTATTTACAGCGGGAGCATTTGGGTTTGTTGTTGCTAATAATGCCTCATGTGCCGGAGCAGAAGGCGGCTGTCAGGCGGAAATTGGTTCAGCAAGTGCTATGGCAGCGGCTGCTATTGTTGAAGCTATGGGAGGGGATGCTGCAATGAGTGCGCATGCCTTTGCTATCGCTATGAAAAATATGTTAGGATTAGTCTGTGATCCCGTAGCAGGACTTGTTGAGGTTCCTTGTGTTAAAAGAAATGCAGCCGGGGCTTCAATAGCTATGATGGCAGCAGATCTGGCATTAGCAGGTGTAGAAAGTCGTATTCCGGCAGATGAAGTATTAGAAGCAATGTATAAAATAGGTTTAGAAATGTCAACGAAATTTAAAGAAACTGCCAAAGGTGGCTTAGCTATAACAGCAACCGGCGAGAGATATAGGAGTTTATTATTCGGTAATGATTAATATATTAGAAAAATCAGTAGGAACTGTAAAAGGTGTTGGAACCAAATATTTACAAACTTTAGCGGAGTTAGGTATATTTACTATCGGTGATGTTTTGTATAATATTCCATATAGACTATCAAGTTCCACTGATTTTTCTTTTTCTGTAAAAGATAATGATAAAGTTATAACTACGGGGAAAATAGAAACAAGAGTTACAACTCAATTTTATGGGAATAGAAAAAGTCGTTCATTTTTTTCACTGCTTACTTCGTCAGGTAGTGTCAAAATAATATTTTTTAATCAACATTATTTGAAAAAAAATATTATCGAAGGAAGAGAGATAATAGTTAAGGGAACGTATAATGCAGCAAATAATACTATAACCGCCTCCAGTATATCATTTAGTATAGAAGAAAAAGATGAGAGTGATAATGCCAATATAGAAGTTTTTTATCACTTAAAACAAGGGCTTACTCAGAAAAAATTTGTTAATTTAGTTAAAGAAATATTTTCAATGGTGGATAATGAAAATGTTATCTTAGATTTAGTACCTAAAAATTTTAAGGGAATTTGGGCACTTGATAAAATACTCTATACTTTACATTTTCCAACAGACATTGAAAGTTTTGATAGAGCAAAAAAGATGTTCGCTTTTCACGAGTTATTTAATTACCAATTAAAACTTCAATTGCAAAATATAAATAACAAAGTACCAAATAGTAAATATACCGTTAATATAAAAAATGTAGATGTTGAAAAAATTAAAAGCAGTTTACCATTTTCTTTAACTAATGCACAAAATAGGGTTATTTATGAAATAGTTCAGGACTTAAATTCCCCTTTTAGAACAGAACGACTTCTACAAGGTGATGTCGGAAGCGGAAAAACGGTTGTTGCAGCTGTATGTATGTATGGAGTTATTAAAGCAGGTTACCAATGTGCTATAATGGCACCGACAGAAATACTTGCCAATCAACATTTTGAAACTTTTTTTGAATTTTTTAAAGAAATGGGTGTTTCAATGGCATTGCTGACCGGTAGTACCTCTAAGAAAGAAAGGAATACCATTTTAAGTTTACTTGAAGTAGGTGAGATAGAATTAATAATTGGAACACATTCTCTTATTCAAGAAGATGTGAAGTTTAACAATTTAAAATTCGTTATAACTGATGAGCAACATCGTTTTGGTGTAAGACAACGTAATATATTAAACAAAAAAGGTGATAGTGTTAATTCCATAATGATGACTGCGACACCAATTCCTAGAAGTTTGGCTATTACACTTATAACTGATATAAAAGTTTCCACAATTGATGAACTTCCAAAAGATAGAAAAAAAGTTCAAACTTATAAAGCGAATAATAAGAGTTTTTATAAGGTTCTTGATAAGATTATAGTAGAACTTGATAGAGGAAGACAAGGCTATGTGGTCTGTCCTTTAATAGAAGAATCAGAAAAAATGGATTTGCAAAACATTGAAGAAACTTATGAAAATATAAAAAATTATCTACCTGAACAGTATAAAGTAGCAATTCTTCACGGGAAGATGCCGAACAAAGAAAAAGATGAGATAATGGATAAGTTTTTAAGAAAAGAAATTCATATACTTATTTCTACAACGGTTATTGAAGTTGGAGTTAATGTCCCCAATGCCACATTTATGATTATAGTTGATGCACATAGATTTGGTCTTGCAACACTTCACCAGTTACGCGGAAGAGTTGGGCGAAGCAAATTTCAATCATACTGTATTTTAATCACCGATTCTAAAAGTGAGAGAATTGATATAATGTGTTTAGAAAACGACGGTTTTAAAATAGCGGAATTTGATTTGAAACAACGAGGCCCCGGAGATTTTTTTGGTACAAAACAAAGTGGTATTCCCAGTTTTAAAGTTGCGAATTTGATAGAAGATGTTGATTTAATGTATCTTGCTAAGAAATTAGCCTTAAAGATAATAGAAGTTACAGATGATAAAGAAAGGCTATTTAGTTATATTGGATTTAATGATACAATAATATAGGAGGTTGTATAATGAGCAAAAAGACAAAAAATAGAATACTGAATGTGATAATAGCCTTGTTACTATTAACATCGGCAGTTTTAATATTTAAAAATCAAATTAGAGAGTATTTAACAGGAAATGTTAATGATAAAATAATAACAGCGTACAAAAATGGTAAAGGAGAAGTTGATATACCATGGTGGCAAAAATTGTTTACAGATAATCAATCTAAAATCAAATTAACAGATTCAATGTTAGGAATTTTAAAAATTGATGATGTAAAAATAGAAGAGCCGATTTTTCAAGGAGTAACAGAAATAAATCTTATAAATGGTGTAGCAACAGCACAAGAACCATCTACATTAGATGCTCAGAATGTTGTTATAGCAGGGCATAGTGTTCAAGGTGTAGGAATTCGTTTTAATAATTTGAGTAAAATTAAAATGGGTGCTAAAATTCAAATTATTTCAAAAGATAAGTTAAGAACTTACGAGGTGAGTAAATTATATGATGTAGCACCGACGCAAGTTGAAATCTTAGATCAACATAATGATCAACCTAAAAAATTAACTATGTTTACTTGTGATAACTTTAATCCAAAAACTGGAGAATGGGATAGCCGATTTGTAGTTGAAGCGAAATTAATAGGAGAAGAAAGTGCATAACATGAAAATAGGAATAGATTTATTGGGTGTGGATGACACGCAAAAAATTATAAATTTTATAAACAGTTATCAGGATAATGAAGTAGAATTATTCGTTTACGGTAGAGAAGAAGAGTTGGAAAAAATTACAAATAGAGATAATATTATAAAAAATATCTGTACAGAAGTAGTTCTTATAGAAGATGATTCAGCACGTGTACATCGTAAGAAAAAAGATGCTACTATGATACGGCTTTTAGAAGATTTAAAAAATAGTGTTGTAGATGTTGCTATTTCCGGTGGAAGTACAGGAGCATATATGGCAAGTGCAATCTTTATGGTTGGAAGAATTGAAGGTATATCAAAACCGGGACTTGGAACAATGCTACCGACAAGATCTGAGCATAAATTTTTACTAACAGACCTTGGAGCAAATGTTGAAGCAAAACCGAAAGATTTATTAAACTATGCAAAACTTGGACAACTATATGTTAAACATATCTATAATATAGATACTCCGGATGTTGCACTTATAAATGTTGGTGCAGAAGAAACAAAAGGAAATAAGGTCTATAAAGAAGCGCATAAATTGTTAAAAACAGAGATAGCAAATTTTAAAGGTAATATTGAAGCACGGGAAATATTAGAACATCAGTATGATGTCGTTATAGCAGATGGTTTTTCCGGAAATGTTCTGTTAAAAACAATAGAAGGTGTTGCTCAAACATTTGGAAAAATGATAAAAGCTATTTTTGTGAAAAATTTAATTACTAAAATAGGTGCAATTTTAGTAAAAGGTGGAATAGCAGACTTTAAGAAAAAATTTGATTATAGCGAGTATGGTGGAGCGTTTCTGCTGGGATTGAAAAAACCAACTATAAAAGTTCATGGTGCAGCTGATGAAAAAGCATTATATTATGCAGTTCAACAAGCAAAAAAAATACATAAAACAAAACTTTATGATATAATGATAGAAACAATGGAACAAGGAGCAGAGTGATAATGACAATTTTTGAAGAAGTAAAAGATATAATTGTTAAATATATAAAAATAGACAAAGATAAAATAACATTAGATTCAAAATTAAATGAAGATTTAGATGCTGATTCAATTGATATAGCTGATGTAGTAATGGATATTGAAGAGAAATATGGTTTTGAATTTTCAGATGAAGATGCAGAAAATATTACAGAAATCAAAGATTTAGTAAAAGTTATTGAAGAAAGAAAATAAAAATAGAGAAAAAATCGTAAGATATTTGAAAATTTGGTAGATTATAAATTACTTAAAACTTTTACTAATATGGTCAAAGGATTATAAACTCAAGGCTTATAATACTAAAACTAAAATTCACTCAATGGTAAAAAATTGAGTGAATTTTTTTATAAGCATAACCTATGCTAACAAGTTTCGCCACCTCAAGAAGAACCTGCTCCTGCAGTACATCCATAACAGTGGATACCTGTTACAATACGTCTAACGCCTGTATGTTCTTTAGCAAGCTCATTTATATGTTTTATACGACCGGAAACAGTTAGTTTTTCAATCAAATTAAAATCACAATCATATAAAGAACCGTCCGGTCCAACAGAAATCATATTGCGACACATAAGTCCCGGTAGAGTATTGGGATTGTATGCTTTATATAACTTGTTCATATAACCATCGTATAAGTCTTCTCTATGTAAAAATTCTGAAAAACGTCCAATAGGGTTATTAGTAATAACAAATAAATTATTAAATACTATTTCAAAATTATCAAATAATTTTTTCTTATATGTTTTTTCAAGAGTTTCCTGTTTTGGTGGAAGATACGCTCCATTAGGATTATATACAAGGTTAAGAACTAATTCTTCATCCTTTCCGTAACCTAATTCATTAAGCCTTTTTAATACTTCAATAGATTTTGGGAAAACTCCTTTACCACGTTGACGTTCTACAACTTTTTCATTATAGTAAGGAAGTGATGCTACCACTTGAACCTTTAAATCACGGTATAATTCAGGAATATCTTTGTACGCAAGTACTGATAAAATAATAAGGTTGGTACGAACAATAATAGTTTCCGCAAAAGGTCGAATTTCTTTTAAAAACCATCTGAAATTCGGATTCATCTCCGGAGCACCACCGGTAATATCCATAGTCTTGTATTTGCCTATTTTGAATGCTTCAATAATTTGTTCGAAAGTTTCTTTCACCATATTATTTTTTCGGGTAGGACCACCGTTTACGTGACAATGACTGCAAGTTATGTTACACAAACTTCCAACATTAATCTGCATAATTTCCGGATATTCTACCGTAAGCAAGTATTGTTTATCTTCTACTTGTTCAAAAAATGGGGGAATATTATTTTTTTCTGTCATAATGTATTAACGGTTAGTTAGTTTGTCAGACAGTTCTTTGCTTTGTAAACCATGAACAAGAGTAATACCGGCTTTCATAGCCGCAGCTACATGTATTGCTTCTGCTATTTGATCTTGGTCGCAACCTTCTTCCAGACATGTATTTGTGTATGCCTCAATACAATAAGGGCAACCTTCAGAATGAGCAATAGCGATGGCGATAAGTGCTTTTTCACGAGAAGTCAGTTCACCATCTTGCATTGTTGTACCGTAATAGGTCATAAAGTTTTTCCAAAGTTCCGGAGCATCTTCACCAAATTTACCTTCACCAAATTCAATTAAATGTTTCTTTTTAAAATAATCTGCCATATCCGCTCTCCTTTTAATAATTCTTATAAATCTATTATAATGCAGAAAAAAAATATATTCAAACAAAAATGATTTGGAGAATATATTTTTATATAATTAAATATTATAGAGTATATTTTTTATAAAAAATTATTAGTAATAGTTGTAAAAAATAAGAACATTATAATTGTATAGGTTTAATTTCAAAGTTTATAAAATAATTTTAAATTAAAATTTTTCCATAATATATAATTTTCCAGAAAAATTATATATTATCTAACATCTTTGTATTGTTCAGCTATTTTTTCGACCGGAACTCCTTGACGATACATACGTTGAAATTTTTGCATTTGATACATCGTACGAAATTTCTTCCCTTTGTAACGTCTGGCAGAAGTAGTAATGAAACTATTAATAACCGTGATTTTATAGCCATATGCAGTTAAATCTTCGGAAATACGATAATCTTCCATTATTGGCATATCTTTGTAACCACCAATTTGTTCAAAAACAAACCGTTTCATAAATAGACCTTGGTCACCAAATACAATATTTGTTATACTGGCTCGAAGTTTTGAAACTAGGGAGTTAATTTTCATAGAAAAGCTGTTCGGGCAAAATCTAATTTTAAGACATCCTACTTCAGTAGGGCAAGATAAAATTTTTGAAATAACATCTTCTTGGAGAATACTGTCAGCGTGAACAAACCAAAGTATATCGCCTTTAGAAACACTTACTCCGAAATTCATTTGATTAGCACGTCCTTTTTTATCGGAAGTATAATAGTTATATCCAAAATAGCTAAGTTTTTGTAATATCAAAAGGGTGTTATCTTTGCTACCACCATCTACAAAAATAACTTCGTGTTGTTGGATATTATGTAGTTGATAAAGGTTATAGATGAAATCTTGAATAGTTTTCTCTTCATTATATATCGGTACAATTATAGAAATCATAGCCACTCTCCATATGAATTAATACTCTTATTATATCATGGTTTAAAAAAATAATAAAAATATTGACAAATAAACTGTATCTATTGTATAATTACAGTAGACACAAAAAGAGGTGATGATGTGGATATAAAAATTTCAAATTTATCTGATGTTCCAATTTATCAGCAAATAGCATCTCAAATAAAAAAATATATATTAAATGGTATTATTAAGGGAAATGAGCAATTACCATCAATAAGAAATCTTGCTAAGGAATTAGAAGTAGGTATTATAACGGTAAAAAAATCATATGAAGTGTTATTGGTTGAAAATTTAATATACAGCAAAGGTGCGGTTGGTTATTTTGTAAGTAATATTAACATTGAACAAATTTTATTAATAAAAAAAGAAGAATATCTAAATGAATTATCTATACTAATAGATAGAGCATTAAAAGATGGGTTGCAGATATTTGATATTAGAAATATTATTGATAATATTTTAGAGGAGAAAGATTATGTTAACAATAAATAATTTAACAATGGTAAAAAACTCATTCAAACTAGGTCCGGTAAATTTAGATATTAAGAATGGGTATGTTTATGCTATTGTCGGTAATAGTGGAGCAGGAAAAACTGTATTTTTACAGAGCATATTAGGTGGTTTTGATATTAGAAAAGATATGGTCTATTATGATAAACTGAATTTTAATGATAATGAACTGGAAATAAAATTTCAATATTCATATATAGCAGATAAACCATTATTTTCGGATAAGTTACGTGTTGATGAATTAATAAGTAAGTTAAAAAAATTAGATGAACGTTTAAATATAGAGAAATGTTTTAAATTATTAAAAAAATATAAAGTATACCGTCAAAAAAAAATTTACGAATTATCGCAAGGTCAAATAAAAATTTTACTATTTTCGATTGGAATTAGCACTAAGTCAAATATTTTAGTATTGGATAATCCATTTTCAGGTGTAGGGCTTATAGCAAAACGAGAATTGTTAGCATTACTTCGTGAATATATAACAGACGATAAGATAATTATTATTGTAACAGAAGAAATGAATGTTATTCAGCATTTTGCTGATTATATTATTGTTTTTGAAAATGGTAAAGTTATATTAAATGAAGATATAGTTTCATTACAGGAAAAATTTAATAATACTAATGTTGAAGAAATACTAATAACAATTCTACAAGGAGGAAAAGGAAATGAACAAAGAATATAATAGTACGAAGTTTGGAGCATTAGTCAACTTGATTTCTGGTAGAAACTATGAAGAACCTATAATATATAAGTTTTTGTATTATTTGTATTATCTTGTTTTAATAATAATTTTTTCAGAAATTTTATTCGATAAAAGCTATGTGATTTTGAGTGTATTAGGAGCATATATTTTTATTAACACCGGTAGAAACTATGAGGATAAAGAAAATCATATTATCCAATATTTACCTCTTGATAATAAAATAAAAATTCAATATATTTATTTTATTATGTATCTATCCCTAATAATAGTAACAGTATTGGATTTTATTACTCAATATTTTTACAATAAAAATTGTATGATAGAATATTTGTATATGTTTATAGTAATGTGTATTTTATCAAATATTGCAGTTGTCCAAATGATTATGACAAAGTGTTCGCCTATTTGGTTTTTTATAGTTGATACAATAGTATATGTGTTGATTATTATAGTTATGTGTGTAATATTATCCGGCAATACATTAAAACCATTCAATAATAATCAATTTAATTCAATTAAATTAATATTGCTTATAGTCTTAGCAACAATTGTACAAATTATCTGTTTACAAATAATAAAACGTGTTAGAAAATGATGGAATTTTAAATGGTTGGTTATAAAGTGGTAAAAAAGGAGATTTGAATTTCAAATCTCCTTAAATTATTACTCTTATTTAAATTCAGCGGTATTAACTTTAACCCCTGGACCCATAGTCGTAGTTACGGCTACAGATTTGAAGTAAGTACCTTTAGCAGCTGCCGGTTTAGCTTTAGTTAATGCTTCTTGAACAGCATTGAAATTTTCTACTAAATCTTCTGTTGAGAATGAAACTTTACCGATTAAAGTGTGAACAACACCGGCTTTTTCAGCACGATATTCTACTTTACCGGCTTTAATTTCGTTAACAGCTTTTGTAACGTCCATGGTTACCGTACCGGTTTTAGGGTTCGGCATTAGACCTTTAGGTCCTAAGACACGACCAATTTTACCAACTTCTCCCATCATATCCGGAGTAGCTACGATTGCATCAAAATCAAACCAACCTTGTTGAATTTTAGTGATGTATTCACCTTGTCCAACGTAGTCAGCGCCTGCCGCTTCAGCTTCTGCCGCTTTATCTCCTTTAGCAAAAACTAAAACTTTAGCAGTTTTACCGGTTCCTTTAGGAAGAACTACAGCTCCACGAACTTGTTGATCGTTTTTACGAGTATCAATTCCCAAACGGAATGCAACTTCTACTGTTGCGTCAAAATTTACTGTGCTTGTTTTTTTAGCTAATTCGATTGCTTCTACTACTGAGTAAAGTTTAGAAGAATCTACTAACTTAGCTGCTTCAAGATATTTTTTACCTTTTTTCGCCATTATAATTATCCTCCTATTCTCCTACCAAGATACCCATACTTCTAGCAGTACCTTCAATCATACGCATTGCCGCTTCAACAGATGCAGCATTCAGATCAGCCATTTTTAACTCAGCGATTTCTCTAACTTGAGCTTTTGAAACTGTTGCAACTTTGTCGCGGTTTGGAACAGAAGATGCTTTTTCAATTTTAGCTGCTTTTTTAAGCAATACTGGAGCAGGTGGTGTTTTAGTAATGAAAGTAAATGAACGATCTTCATATACTGAGATTACTACAGGAATAATTAATCCTGCTTGGTCTTGTGTACGAGCATTGAATTCTTTACAGAATCCCATGATGTTAACACCGGCTTGACCTAACGCCGGACCAACTGGTGGAGCTGGATTAGCTTTACCTGCTGGTACTTGTAATTTAACTACTTTTATAACTTTTTTAGCCACGATAAAACCTCCTATTTATTTTTCGTGATGTGGTCTTAGAACGTTTAAAATTTGCGTTCTCCCACTCAATCAAGTTGTGTATTTTTACATACTTTTCTATTCTAGCACATATAAATATATATTTCAAGTATTTTAATATATTTTTTCCTGATTATACCATAAAAAATAAATTATTATTGTAGCCGATAAAAGAAAATTTTAGAGAAATAAAGAATTTTAAAAACAGCATTAAATAAGCCATGGATAGCATTTTCATAAAGAAAGTGTCTATTGACTTTTTAATAGTTGTGGTGTAGAATGGTAATTGTGAAATGTTTACCATAATGTTAAGAAAATTAATTTTACATAGGTGAATTATTCATAATAAAAAATTTTCTTTAATAAAGAGAGGTTGCAAAATGATTTATGGAATAATCAGTGTTGCAGCTTTACTTGTTGGACTTTTATTGGGATATATTATTTCGAAAAATTCTATTCAAAAAAGGCTAGAGTTATCAAAACAAGATGCGGAACATATAGTAGGTGAAGCACGAAAGGAAGCTCGTTATATAGTAGAAAAAGAAACTACTATTGCAAAAAAAGAAGCTGAAGAGATAATTAACATTGCTAGTAAAGAGGCGGAATTTAAAAAACAAGATATTCAAAGACAAGAAGATAGAATTCTTCAAAAGGAATCATCACTGGAACGTCAAACAGAACTTTTAAATAAAAAAGATGAATTAATAAGTTCCAGAGAATTGAAACTGGAAGAGAAATCACAGTTACTTGATGAAAAAAGTAGTGAAGTAAATCAACTGAAAATTCAACAAGAAACAGAGTTGCAACGTATTGCAAATCTAACTGAAGAACAAGCTCGTGAAGAGATAATGGCTACAGTGGAAACTGATATGGCTAAAGATATGGCGATTTATATAAGAAATAAAGAACTTGAAGCGAAGAACATCGCTGATAAACGTGCGAAAGAACTTATTGTTCAATCATTGCAACGTTTTGCTTCGGATGTGGTGAGTGAAACTACGGTGTCGGTAGTCGATCTTCCGTCAGATGATATGAAAGGACGTATTATTGGGCGAGAGGGAAGAAATATTCGTACACTAGAAACGTTAACGGGGGTGGATTTAATAATTGATGATACACCGGAAGCGGTAATATTATCAGGATATGATCCTATACGTCGTGAGATTGCTAAAACAGCAATTAAATCATTAATTGATGATGGGCGTATTCATCCGTCAAAAATTGAAGAAGCTGTTGATAAGGCACGTAAAAATATTGATCAAGTTATTCGAGATGCGGGAGAACAAGCAACATTTGATCTAGGTATTCATAATATGCATCCAGATTTAGTAAAAATAGTTGGTAAATTGAAATATAGAACTAGCTACGGACAAAATGGTCTACAACACTCAATGGAGGTAGCATATATTTCCGGTTTAATAGCTGCCGAGTTGGACTTGGATGTTCAGTTGGCACGTCGAGCGGGATTATTACATGATATTGGTAAAGCACTTGATCACGAAGTAGAGGGGTCTCATGTTGAAATCGGTGTTGCATTGGCATTAAAATACAAAGAAAATGCTACGGTTGTTAATGCGATAGCATCTCATCATGGAGATACAGAACCAACTAATCCGATTTCTGTTATAGTAGCAACGGCTGATGCTTTATCAGCATCAAGACCGGGAGCAAGAAGAGAATCACTGGAAAATTATATTAAACGTTTACAAAAACTTGAAGAAATAGCAAATGAGCATAAAGGTGTAGAAAAAACTTATGCTATTCAAGCAGGACGCGAGATTCGTGTAATTGTTAATCCGGAAGAAGTTGATGATACTAAAACTTATAAAATTGCCAAAGAAGTTAAAAACAAAATTGAAGAAACTATGCAATATCCAGGTAACATTAAGGTTAATGTTATCCGCGAAGTAAGAGCAGTGAAATTTGCAAGATAATATAGAAAAAGAGATTGGGATTCAATCTCTTTTTTATGGTTTATTAATGGTTAAATCATTGAAAACATGGGTATTACGATTTATATTTGAGTAAATATCAAGTAATATGTTGTTTAATACAAGGTGTCTCAGATAATACAGATTCATTTTTTATTTATTAGATAGTTTCTTTCTAGTAATTAACCCTAATGCGGATATTATGCCTAATTCCAGTATAGTGTTTTGAGTTGAGGTTTGTCCCGTATTTGGCAATGTTTTACCTTGTATCAAATTTTTATTTGATGATAATGGTTGTATTGAATTTTTAAGTGTTTCTTTTAATTTTTTGAAGTGGTGAGTTGTTACACCGTCTTTTTCTAAAGTTTTATCGAACATATATCCTTTTATTTCCCCAGCATCTAATTTTCCGGATTTTGTTGATTTTAATTCTTTACCATTTTCATCAACCCAACGAGTTACTTTTAATTGCGGTTTATCTGCTGATAAGCTTTTCTCACCATCTTGAGGGATAGCTGAACCCTTAGGTGGAATAGGTTTATTAGGTTTTTCTGGCTGTTTCGGTTCGTTTGGAGTATCTGGTTTATTATCTTTTATTTTCTTAAAGTAATGAGTGGTTATACCATCTTCTTTTGAAGTCTTATCAAAGATATATCCTGCTATATCCCCGGCTCTTAATTCATCAAAATATGTTGATTTTAATTCTTTACCATTTTCATCAATCCAACGAGTTACTTTTAATTGAGGTTTATCTGCTGATAAGCTTTTCTCACCATCTTGAGGGATAGCTGAACCCTTAGGTGGAATAGGTTTATTAGGTTTTTCTGGCTGTTTCGGTTCGTTTGGAGTATCAGGTTTTTGTTTTTTATTATCTTCTTTTACTTTAATATTGGCTATATCTTTTTTACCTTGATCTACAATTTTATTTAATTCATCTGAATTTTCTGCTTTATTAATATTTTCAGTAATTTCTTCTGCTTTATTTCTTAATTTATCGCTGGCTTCATCTTTGACATCTTCTGATACATTTGATTTATCAATTTCCTCTTGTTTATTTCCCAGTTCTAAATCAATTTCTTTTAACGCTACTTCTTTTAATGCTTTTATATGTGCTTCTTCTATTTTCTTTTGTGCCTTTTTGATTTCTTCAGAGGTTGTATTGTTTGCTTTTTTTGCAATATCTCTTATTTCATTGACTAGTTCTTGTAGTGTTCTTTCTATATTCGTTTTTAGTAGTGTTTTATCAGCATTGGATAGATTTTTATTTACATTAATAGCGTTTAACACTCTTTTTTTAGCTTTTTCTATATTAACTAAGTATTTATCTATTTGAATAGATAATGGTTTTGGATTTATTTTTGATAATTTTCTTGTTAATTCTTCTTTTAGTTTTTCAAAGTGATGGCTTATGTTATCATTGCCAGCTTTATCTATTTTTTCAGAAACTTCACCTGTTTTATTCTTGGCTTTTTCGATAGCTTTTTCTAATTCTTGTTTTGATAAGTTTTTATTTTCTTTTAATTCTGCTATTTTATCTGCTAAAGTTAAACCCAATTCTATTTTTTGAATATCTTTAATAAATGTATTTTTAATATCTGTTATTTTTTTCTTAAATTCTTCTAGTTTTTCACCTTTATTAAGAGCGTCAATTTTACCGGTTGCTGATTTTACTTTCTCTTCTACACGCTCTTTAGCTGATTTCTTATCTTCACTATTTAAACTTTCTTTTGTGTTAATTAATTGTTTTAATTTTTCAGAATCTTCATTAATTTTTTGTTTAGTTTCTTTTATTAATCTTTCTATAACAGTATTATCTTGTAAATTATACGGTGGAGTCATCTTAGTAGTAGGGATATATGTTGACTGTGCAACAACTTCCCTTCCGCTAATCGCAATGCCCAATCCAATAAGGACAGATGCTGCTCCTATTTTATATTTTCGTATTGAAAATTTTTCTTGTTTTTTCATTTTATAATCCTCTTTTTTTAAAAATTTTATTAGGTTATAATAACCTAGAACGTTTTTTATAATACCATATAATTTTATATTATTCAATATAATTATACTTAAAATTTTATTTTTATGTTATTATTTAATGT
>NZ_KI271832.1 GCF_000469465.1 Gemella bergeri ATCC 700627
ATTTTTAAAAGTTAAATTATATTTATTACCGTGTTATTTAAATATAATTTTATCTATCTATAATTTTTATAAAAAAATATTTTTTGTTAAGTAATTAAATTTCCATAAAAAATATTTACCAGTTACTTATATAATAATGTTTTTATCAAAATATTATTGTTTAGTTTTTATATAAATGTTATAATACAAATACAAAAATCATTTCAGGGGGTATTTCGTAATGAAATCGAAAAAAATATTATCTGTCTTAATGTCTGCAGGATTATTAGTTACGCTTGCCGGTTGCAGCAATAGCAACAATAATAATTCATCTACACAAAATTCTAATCAACCTGCTGACTATGTAAAAGGGGTTTCTTTAGATAAACCGCTAAAAGTGGACAAAGAGGCAGGTACTGTCACAGTATTAACTAAAGTTAACGGTAAATATTTCGAGCAATCTACTCGTCATAATTCTGTTGAACAAAGCGGAACCAATGGTGCTAAATCTATCTTTACGGCATTTGTTAAACCGGAAGATTTTTACAATGCACTTATTGAAATCGGCGCTAAACCCGGTGAAAATATGAATGCTAACAATGCAGAAACTACTCACGTTGAAGGTGATATAATCGATACAAAAGTAACTTGGAACGGTGCCAACAAAGATTATGACATTAACGAAGTAGTAAAAGATAGCAACGGTAAAAAAATCGAATTCCATTTCGGCGGAAACTTAAAAACCGCTAAAGCAAAAAATACCGGTTGTCTTTCTTGCTTAGATAGTTGTCCGGTGGGTATTATTTCAAATTCTACTTACACTTATGGAGCTGTTGAAAAACGTAAAGAAGTTAAATTCACAGGTAACCAAGATGTTTTACCGGAAGACGGTACATACGTTGCTGTTATTTATAGTGTAAAAAAATAATTAATTAAATTTATTTTCAGTCGGAGTATCTGCTATTCTGATACTCTCGACTTTTATTTTAAAAGATTGGAGAGATTTAATGAAACGTTTAAGATTACTATTTTACTTCACTACCATTGGAATAGCCTTAGGTTATTTTTTTGCAGTGTTGCTATCATTTTTCGTTCAATATGCAATGTTAGCTGATGAAAGCCTTATAATGTATGTTTGGACGCTATATGGTATTATGACAGGTTTTGTCTTTAAAAAAATCGGTAACAAATATGGATTCTTCATTATCGAAGGACTTATTTTAATAATGATGCTTATCGCCGGTAGAATGAATATTCTATTTTATATTACTAAAGAAGCACTTGGATTAACGTCAGTTAAACAAATTCATACACCGCTTCTTATTATTATCGTACTGGTAAATATTATTAACTTCTACATAGTCTACACTCGCTCTAAATATCAAAAAGTTTATAGTCGTGAAGAACTTAAAAAAATTAAGGAAGAAGAGGTTAAACTTAGCGACTTACGTGAAGTAAATCCGGAAGAAGAAGCTAAACGCAAAAAACAACGTAGAAATGCACGTATTATTACTATTATTGCCTTTGCACTGTTCTTTGCAATTTATTTTACCGTTCCTAGTTTTAAATCAGGAATTAACACGGCATTTGCAACACTATCACAGTTTGATACTAATGCTGTTATTGAGTATCTTCGTAGCTGGGGAGCATGGGCAGCTGTAGTATCATTTATTTTAATGATTTTACAATCAATTGCTGCTCCTATACCGGCATTCTTAATTACGTTATCTAATGCTGCTATTTTCGGTTGGGTCATCGGTGCTATCCTTTCTTGGTCATCTGCCATGGCAGGTGCCGCTGTATGTTTCTATATAGCACGTGGTTTAGGTCGTGATGTTGTTGAAAAATTAACAAGTAAAGGTGCTATGGCTAGTATTGATGTTTTCTTCGAACGTTATGGAGATCGTGCTATTTTAATCTGTCGTTTATTACCGTTTGTATCATTCGATTTTGTCAGTTATGCCGCCGGTTTAACCAATATGGGATTCTGGAAATTCTTTATTGCAACAGGTATCGGGCAACTTCCGGCAACTATCATTTATTCTTATGTTGGAGGTACACTGTCAGGTGGGGCAAGAAATCTGTTTATAGGTTTAATGTGCTTATTCGCACTATCTATCGTAATTGGTATTATGAAAAAAATATACAATGATAAACATAAAAAAGAAGAAGAAAAACACAAAGCCGGTGAAATGGTAAAATAAGATTATAAGTAATTTTCTAACTATTTAAAAAAACTAATTACACCTCTTTTAAAAGTGGGTTGTATAATAAATACGGGGCATGGAA
>NZ_KI271833.1 GCF_000469465.1 Gemella bergeri ATCC 700627
TTTTTTATCAGTCCGATTTTTTGTTGAGCCCAATCATTTTGATGACTGCACTTATTTTTTTTAAAAGATAATGAAACTTTCTACATAATATTTTGTTTTATTATTACCGTGTTCATACTGTTTGTTATTTAGTCTTAAAGTCATTTCACCTGTTTTTTTATTGGTGGCTACTGTAACGTAAGGAATTATAATTCTGTCACCTTTGATTTTCCAGTTTTCAGTTGGAGCGAAGATAGAATCAGTAGCCCCTCCATAACCGGCAAGAGTTTTTAAAGTAAAGCTGTTATCTTTTTTAAAGTAGATAATAGTTGAATCTGTTTTAAATAACTTCGTCAATTCCGCAACTGTGTAATCTTTTTTACTTTTATCCAATTCAATAAAATTGGGATTAGCTCTAAGTTTTTTTAGGACATCTTCTGTATGATATGTTTCCTTATTATAAGTATTTATTAAATCTAAAATATTCCCCATAGAAGTGGTTGCAATTTCACCATTGCCGGCTGTTTCGCTAACATTAAAACGAATTATATTTTCGATATTGCTACCGTTTAGATTAATAAGACTGTAAATCATAGGTTTTAAAATTTTTCCGGCTTCTTTGAAATCATGGTTATAATTATTACTGTTACTTGCTTTTGATGGGATATTTTTTTGTTGATAATTTTCTAAAGTATTAGTAATTTTATTTTCATGAGAGAGTAGCGGTTTATCTGTGTTTTCATTATTATTTTCGGTTATTTTTTCCCCGTCTGCAATAGCTATAATTTTGTTTTTATCATTAGTTGAATCTATTTTTTGAGCAACTTTGTCAGAACACCCTGTTAAAATACTAAGTCCTAAAACAAATATTCCTGCAATTTTTAGTGTGTTATTCATTAGAATCACCTTCTTTATTAATAATAAATTTTTTTCTTATCTCTGATACTAAGATTATAACATTTAAAATTTTAAAAAGCAAGAAAATATTACAATAATATTACAAAAATATTAAGTGTTTATTTCTTTGGTATTTCTATTTTATTACTGAAATCTAAATTAAAAATTAATAATTTTAATAGAATTTATTTATTAGGAGTTTTTCTCAGCGGGTTATTAACTTGAAAATTCACTTAAAAGGGTTGTTTTCTAATATAATAAATCGCAGTGATTACTTGATAGAATTCATTTTTAACAAAATCATAATTTTTAAATTACTTCATTTGATTATTTATTTGAACTTTCTTTTTTTTTATAGTAAAATATACACGATTAATTTAAGATAGGAGTTTAATTTTATGACTAGAGTTGCTATTGTTTCCGCTTTTCGTTCGGCAATCGGAGCATTTGGCGGAAGTTTAAAAGATATTGATGTAGCAGAGCTTGGGGCAGAAGTTGTGAAATATTCGTTGGACGACATAAACTTAGAATATAATTTGGTGGATGAGGTAATTTTTGGTAATGTCCTTCAAGGCGGTCTTGGGCAAAATATGGCTAGACAAATTTCTGTTAAAGCAGGTCTGTCTAAACAAACTCCGGCGTTTGTAGTTAACAAAGTTTGCGGTTCCGGTTTAAAGAGTGTTTTACTTGGGACACAGTCTATTCTTCTTGGGGATAATGATATAGTTGTCTGTGGTGGAATAGAGGTTATGAGCGGAGCGCCGTACTATGCGAAGGGTATTCGCTTTGGGAAAAAATTAGGTTCTTTTGAATTGGAAGACAGTATAATTTCTGATGGGTTAACAGATGCTTTTGAGAATTATCATATGGGAATTACCGCCGAAAATATTGCGGAAAAATTTAATATTTCGAGAAAAGAGCAGGATTTTTTTGCACTTGATAGTCAGAAAAAAGCTAAAAGGGCGATAGAAACCGGAAAATTCAAGAAAGAAATTGTTCCTATTAAAGTAAAAATAGGAAAAGAAGAATGTATTTTTGATACAGATGAATTTCCGAGATTTAATTCCACTATGGAGGGATTAGAAAAACTTCACCCTGCTTTTAAAAAAGAAGGAACTGTGACGGCGGGAAACTCTTCAGGAATTAATGATGGAGTGGCGGCGGTTATTTTAATGAACGAGAAAAGAGCGACAGAATTAGGCATTGAACCGCTGGCGTTTATAGAAGGATATGCTACTTCTGGGTTGGATAATAAAATAATGGGTTTAGGCCCTGTCCCGGCTGTCAATAAAGTATTGACAAAGTTAAACATCTCAAAAGAAGATGTGGATTTATTTGAGTTGAACGAGGCATTTGCAGCACAGTCGATAGCAGTTATTAACGAATTAGGTATAGACAGTTCAAAAGTAAATATTAATGGTGGGGCGATAGCCCTTGGGCATCCAATAGGAGCAAGTGGAGCAAGAATTTTAGTGAGCCTTGTTCATGAGCTTACTTATGAAAATAAAAAACGAGGTCTTTGTTCACTTTGTATAGGTGGAGGACAGGGTATAGCACTTGTTATACATAGAAATTAAAATTAAGAGGTGGTATTATGGTAAAATATTATGCGGTAAGAAAGGGGAGAAAAGTAGGAATATTTTTAACTTGGGACGAATGTAAAGAGCAGGTTCATGGGTATAAAGGTGCCATATTTAAAAGTTTCAGTACACGAGAAGAAGCGGAAAACTTTTTAGCGGCAGGAAATATGACAAAAGAAGTTGAAACTGAAAAAATTAACGGTTTTTACGCTTATATCGATGGAAGTTTTGATAAAAGAACGGGAGTGTACGGTTCAGGTATTATTATTGTAAACAATGATAAGAAATATCAAACCAAATTAGCGGGGAATGACAGAAGGTTAGCACAATTTCATAATGTTGCCGGTGAAATAGAAGCGGCGAAATTTGTTACTCGTTATGCAAAAGAGAATAAAATACCGGAAATAACGTTATTTTATGATTATCAGGGTATTGAATCATGGGTGAGTGGAGCATGGAAGGCGAACTTGGCGTATACTCAACATTATTCTCAATATATGAAAAAATTATTAGAAGACGTTAAAGTAAATTTTGTTAAGGTTAAAGCACATAGTGGTGTAAGATTAAATGAACTTGCTGATAAATTGGCAAAACAGGCTATAGAGGAATTTAAAGTTAAAAATAATCTTTAAAATATTGATTATGTGAAAAAATACGAAAACAGGTTTTATACTGACCCCAAAGTTTAGAAAATCTAAATTTTTGGGGTCAGTATATTTTTTAACTAGTTTTCGTATTTTTTATATAACTTCAAAATTATTAATGTCTGTTTTTTCTGCGTTTAGTTAATAAGACTACACCCAGTCCTAAAGTTATAGCACCTACTAATAGTGTAGATTTATTTTCTAAACCTGTTTTACTTAAAGTTTTTGTAGAATTTAATGTTGAGTTGGTTGGTGTAATATTTGAAGTTGGCATAATATTAGGATTGTCGTTATTACCGGTTTTATGTTTTTTAGAATTAGAAACAATAGCAAATTTACTGAAATGATCTATTTCAAATTTTAAAACACCATTTTCTACCCTAGATTTAATTAATTCCAGTTCACCGTTATCTTTAACATGGTAGACAGCAACATCTTTTTCTTCAGCTTTAAGAACTATTGCCACCGTACGTTTTTCGTTTGAATTTATAACTTTATTATCTTTATCAAGAAGTTTTAAATCAAATATTCTGATTTTGTTATCAGCAGGTAAATTTAATTTTTCTAAAATAGATTTAGCCAAAGCTAAATCGTTTATCTCATTTGCTGATAAACCTTTTGCTTTAGTATTACCTGATAATTCAACACTTACTCCGGTTTTATCATTGTTAAAAATTTGTTTAGTGACATCTTCTGTAGGTTTATTTGGGGTTTGATCATTTGTGTTAGAGTTGTTATTATCTTGGTTGTTATTGTTGTTTTGATTGTTACCTTGGTTATCATCAGGTTTAGAGTTGTTATTTTGATCTTTACCTTGATTGTCATTTGAATTATTGTTTCCATTACCGGAGTTATTATCATCGTTTGGTTTAGTATTTTTATTTTTATCGTACTCTTTAATAGCGTTATCTAATTCCTCTTTAGCAGATTTTATTTCATCTACAGATTTTGGATTATCATAAATTTTTTGAACTTTTTCAACAACTTCATTAAGTTTATTGTAAGCATCTTTATTTATGTTGTCTTTATCTTTATCGTCTTTGATAAGGATTTTAGCTGTTTCTAATGGAATTAGTAATTTAGTTTTTTCCGCTTCTAATTTTTCGTTTTCATTAGGTTTGTTACCTTGGTTATCATCAGGTTGAGAAGTTTCTTTTAAATTATCAACAGCTTTATTTATCTCACTTAGCAATGCTTCTCGTTTGTCTTCAAGATTTCTTGTAGCTTTTGCTTTTTCTATAAAATCTTTAGCATTGTTAATAGCTATTGTTAACTTAGACTTAGATTCTTCGGTATAAGTTTTTTCAGCTAATTTTTTATTTGCTTTTGTAATAGCTTCTTCTAATTTTCCGGTGTCATAACGTAACATGTAAGAATAGTTATTGATAGCGTCAAATAAATCTTCTATTTCGTTAGAAGAAGGATTTTCTTCTAATAATGCTTCTAATCTGTCAACTTTTTCTTGTAGATAATGATCAACTTTGTCTATACTTTCTTTGCTGTATTTACCGCTATTTTTGTCAAGGTTAAAGTTAGCTAATAGTTGTTCGTTTTCACGTCTTAAGCGAATAAGGAAATCATATTGTATACGTGCTTTACGTAATTCAACATAAGCTGTGCTAATTTGTTCGTCTGTAGCGGAGTTGTTATTTAGCACGCTTTGTGCATTGTTAATTTTGTTGTTGAAATTATCTACTATTTTTTTATCTTTTTCGACACCATTTTTTTTGAATACACTTGTCCAGCTTTCGTAATATTTGCTGGTCGCTGTTTTGAATAATGTTTGAAGTTCTTCTCTACTACCTTCATTGTTGTTGTCGGTAGGATAAGAAATTTCCAAAGTTGCCTTGTTTACGTGTTGCTCCATTCCGAATACCGGACTATTTGCGTAAGTGTTCACGTTTATTTTTGTAGGTTTTCCTTCTATAGGAATACGCAGTTTAGTCGGATATTTATAGGTATTGGATTGACCGTTGAAAGTTAATGTTATTTCTTTTTCTTCAAGGACGGTTGTATCATGTTCAGCATTATTGTTATCAAATGTTGTTAATTTGCTCAGAACTCCTGATGGTTGATTTTGATTATTGTACATCGGTTGAAGAATTAACTCAATATAATTTTTACCGTTTTCTGTAACAAAATAGGCTTCTTTAAGAACGGCATTAGTCATTGAATTGCTACTTTCTCCGAATTTTTTAAACTCTGCTTCTACTTTTGTTCTACTTTGATTTGATTCATCGTTAGGTTTTGAATCTTCTGATTTATTAAAAGTATCAAGTGCAGAAGTTAAATTGGTTAATGCTTGAGAAATTTCTTCGGCTGTAGCATCTGTTTTACTATAAACTTTTTTAGCTTTTTCAAGTTCACTTTGTAATGTAGTATACGCAGCCGATGATTTCTTCCCTTGTTTAACCGCTTCTACTTCTTTAATTTTTGCATTAAGTCCATCTTTATTGGCAGGTTTTTCTTCGCTACCGGTATCCGGTTTTAAATCTTGAACAGCAAGTTTTAATTGTTCTATGAAGTAATCGTTAAGGTTCGTGTTTACCTGATCGTCTGTACCGTGATCGTCAGGTGTAAGTTTTGCATTTTCAATATATTTTTTGGCTTTTTCTATAATTTGTTGTAATGCTTGACGAGATTTTGAACTGTTAGTTGTATCTTTCAGTTTTTCTTCCGCCTTAGCTACCTCTTTTTCTAACGGGGTTGTATCAACTCGTAGATAATCACCTAGATTTTGAAGTTGTCCGATTATTTCATCAATAGTTTTATAAACGATAGTTTCACGTTGTTCACCGTGTTCATCGGTAAGAGTTTCTTTAGTACCTTCCACATCAGAGGCTTGAAGATTATTAATGCGTTGTTCCAGTTTGTCTAATTTATCTTTTACAAGTTTAATACTTTCTTTAGTATAATCTTTATTATTTTTCCAGAAATTTTCGTATGTATCTTTTTGCCCTTCAAGTGAAAGCTGCATATTAGCTAATGCGTCAAGTTTTGTATTCTCGTCTAATAATTTATGGACAAGAGATGATACTTCTTCTTTTGAAAGTGAGTCTTTTTTTAGAAGATTAGCTGCCTGTGTTTTTAATTGCTCTAATTGTGTTTTGAATTTATCAGGTACTTTCTTATGGTTTTCTTGAACTTCTTTTTTATTAAAGTAATCAAGTTGTTTTTGTAGTTCTTCTTTTAAAGGATCTTTTTTAGTTTCATCAGAAGAAGATTTAGATGAGTAGTCCAGGTATAAATCCGTATTTGCAGTATGGTGATAAATTCCGTCATTACCTAAGTGCATAGAATCTTTAAATTGAATATCACCTAGGAGTGCTAATTCAATATTAGATTTGTCACTGTAAACTGTAAGTTTTATTTTTGTAGGATACTGTTTACCCTTAATAGTAGTAGTTTCAACAGTTTCACTATCTGCATTGGCGTTGCCGGCACTGTTATATTTGAATGTTCCTACAAGTGCGAAATCAACATTTCCTGAAGAATCTAGTTTAGGTTCAAGGTTAAGATAAATTTCATTTTTGCCATTACCTAATTCATGAACCTCAATATTTTTTATAATTGAAGATAAGTCTCTATTATATTCGCCTGTGGCATTAGTATCCTCGCCACGTTTAACAAATTTACCTTTTATATTGTAAGGTTTGGCAGTGTCTTGCTTTTGATCTTGTTTTTTCTCAGGAACTTGTTCACCTTTTTCACCGTTTGTTTTAACTAAGCCGTTTATAGAATCACGTAATTGTTTAACAAGCTCAGGGGTATTATTAATTTGCGGGTGGAATTTTTTGTTTTGTTCAATCCAATCTTTTGAATGGCGTAATGCGATAGAGAATTTTTCCCAAGTTAGCGGAGTATATTCACTCTCCATTTTTTGTTCACCGATTTTAATTAAATCTTCCAATTCGCTTGTATTATATTTTAAATATTTATAATGAGAATTTTCAAATTCTTTAATTAAGCTGACTAATTCTTTTATATTTTTCCCGTTTTTAAGTTTAGGAACACTTTCAATATAATTTTTGTAATCTTTAATACTGTTTTCTGTGTAAATATCTTTAGTATATATGCTAAATGTTTCAAGAAGTTTTGCAACTTTGATATCCAATACTTCACGCAAGGTAGCAACATCTTCAGCTTCATGAATAGGTGTCGCTATTTTATAAAGTTTATCATAGTTGGCATTAGGATCACGTTTTAATTTTTCCAATTCATTTATAGCTGTACTGATTTTTGCTCGTTCAGATATGTCCGAATCAATAACGGTGTCTTTTGTTGTAGCCGGAGAAAGCAACCACTCATTTACTTGGCGACCTCGGTCAATCCATTTTTGAATTTTTGACTCCAATTCTTCACGATATTTAGGAATACCATTAGAGCCGTCAGCATTAGGTTTAGCTTGTAATTTAGAGTAGTCAATATCAAGTGCAAAGGCTCCTGTTTGATGTTTATTTCCATGTTTATCAAGGTAAGTCATATTAGTAACTATTATTTGTTCTGCTTTTAGCTCTCCGGGAATACTGAAAGCAACTTGTTTTTGATCTTCGGCAGAAGGGCCTAGGTGAACTGTAGGATCTATTGCAGAAATTTTATTTACGGTAAATGAGGTAATTTTACTTACTTCATCAGGATTTGCAACAAGGTTGATCTCCAGATCTTGCCCTTTTTTGTAAACGCCAAGCAGGTTATCTTTAAATAGTTTTTTTATTTCTTCATTGTTTGAATTAGCAGCTTTTTTATAAAAATCTTGTTGACCGTCGCTATCGCTTTTAACCATTTTAGGAGTAGTAAAGTTAGTAGTTGTATAAAAACCATCATTAGTAAGGTGATGACTTCTTTCAAAATTAAAAAGATTTGTAAAGTAGTTAAGGGTTCTTATCGCATTTTGAGCAGTTTTTTCCGTATATGAGTTTGCCTCCAGTTTGGCTTTAGCAGCGGCAGCTTCACTCCACATATTATACCAAGGTGTGGTGTCAATAACATCTTCCGGAACTTGATGATTTTCAAAAGTTATGTGATAGTAGGGGAATTTCGATTCTTTATGGTAAAACATAGTTCCCAAATATCTATTTGTCAAATTTTCATCGGCAAAAATTTTATCAATAACAGTTTTAAGTTTTTCTTTAGTGGCAGAAGATGCGGGTTCATCTCCAAAATCAGCTTTAGCCACATGATTTGTATGAACACCGGGCCACGCTACAGCGGTTACACCTCCTATCGTCATAGCGAGTGCTACGGTTATACCGGATTTTAATAATTTGTTTTGTGTTTTCATGTTTATCTCCTTTAATTTATTTCTAATTCAAGAAATTTTAATGTCAGAAAATAAGTTCACTCCTTTCTAAAATTATTAAAAATTTCCTGAACTTAATTTTTATTTATAACATAATATACTATATCATAAAACCGTTTTAAATGAAAGAGATTATCAATATCTTTTAATAAAAAATATAAAGGTTGATAGAATAGGTTTTTCGAATGTAAAACGAATTATAATTTAATAAATAATTATATATAATAAAATTTAGTTTTCATTTCCAATTATGTCTACCTAATAAAAATAAAAATATATTTCATTGTTTAGTGAAGATGTATTATTTTATAAGTATTTTAAATGGTTAATAGAGGAATAACTATTTATATCGAATTTACATTGTTTATATATATTTTTATATATTCACTGCCGAAAACTTCGAGATTAATCCAAGTCAATTACAAATATGTTTAATAATATTACTTATTGATGAAAATTTATTAAAAAACTGTAATATTTATACGATTATATTAAAAAAGCAAGTGAAAATAGAAATAAATTTTTAAATTTGGGGGGTATAAGTAGACTAATTTGAAAAAATCTTATAAAATAGTAGTTGCGACAAATTTAACTATAATTTGTGAATAATGTAAATTTGCGATAGAAGTTTGATTATTAATCGAAAGGTAGAATTGATATGAAAATTGGAATTGATAAAATTGGGTTCGCAATGCCGGAGTATTATTTAGATATTTGTGATTTGGCAGTTGCACGTGGAGTAGAACCCGATAAATTCACAAAAGGTTTATTACAGCTTGAAATGAGTATTCCACCTGCCAGTCAGGATATAGTAACATTAGGAGCTCAAGCTGCATATGAAATTTTAGATAAAGATGATTTAGAAAAAATTGATATGATTATCGTCGGAACTGAGTCGGGGGTTGACCAAAGTAAAGCCGCCGCTGTTTTTATTCATAATTTACTGGATATGAATCCTTTTGTTCGAGCGATCGAAGTAAAAGAGGCGTGTTACGGTGCGACCGCAGGTCTTGATTTTGCCAAAAATCATGTTCTTAATAATCCGGATTCCAAAGTATTGGTTATTGCCAGTGATATAGCTAAATATGGAAAAAATTCTTCCGGAGAATCTACTCAAGGGGCAGGAAGTTGTGCCATGCTTGTTGCAAAAAATCCGAGAGTATTAGAATTGAACAATGATAATATCTGTCAAACTCGTGATGTAATGGACTTTTGGCGACCAAATTATTCAAATTATGCTTTTGTGGAAGGGAAATTTTCTACAGAGCAATATCTTGATTGTTTAATGACAACATGGGGCGAATATGAAAAAAGAGCAAAAGTTTCGTTGGAAGATTTTTCTGCTGTTTGTCTGCATCTTCCTTATCCCAAACTTGGTCTTAAAGGTTTAAATGCTTTATTAGAAAATAAAGAAGATACAGATTTAAAAGAAAGATTATTAACTCGTTTTGATGAATCTATGTTATATAGTCAACGAGTAGGAAATATTTACACCGGCTCACTGTTTTTAGGATTATTATCTCTTATAGAAAATAGTACAGAATTAAATGCCGGAGATAAAATAGTTCTTTATAGTTATGGTAGCGGAGCTGTAGCGGAAATTTTCAGTATGACGCTTGTAGAAGGGTATAGAGATCATCTTCGTAATAATCGCTTTGATGATTTTAATAGACGTAAACAGATTACAGTGGAGCAATATGAAGAGATGTTCTTTAGATGTACTTTACCTGATAAAGACGGTAATTTAGATATTTCAGATATTAAAGATGACAGTATGTTTGTTTTAGAAAAAATAGAAAATCATAAACGTATTTATAAAAGACAATAATTAAAAGGAAGAATTCATGGAAAAAAATTGGAGCGGATTTTATAAAAAAAATCGAGCAGAACGTTTGGATATTATAAACGAAAAAATACTTGATGAGAGTAGTTTTGAGTTATTAGAAAAAAATAAAGTTTTAGATTTTGAAACGGCAAATAATATGGTAGAGAATGTAGTGGGAACTTTTTCGCTACCGTTTAGTGTTGTTCCAAACTTTGTTGTTAATAATATCGCTTATTGTGTTCCTTTTGTAACAGAAGAGCCTTCTGTTGTTGCGGCGTGCAGTAACGCCGGGAAAATTATTTCTTCTTGTGGCGGATTTAAGACCGTTATTCATGATAGAAAAATGATAGGACAGGTTGCGTTGTATGATGTGGAAAATTTTAGTCTTGCTAAAGATACTATTATGACTAACAGTGAAGCTATTATAAAGATTGCAAATGAAGCATACCCGTCAATCGTTAAGCGTGGCGGCGGAGCAAGAGAGTTGGAAGTAAAAGTTCTTAACGAAGATGATGTGACTTTTGTTGTAGTTTATTTAATAGTTGATACTTTGGAAGCAATGGGCGCTAATATGTTGAATACAATGTTGGAAGCAATTAAGCCGTTTCTTGAACAATTAACAGGTGGAAACTCTTTAATGGCTATTCTTTCTAATTATGCTACCAGATCAATAGTCAGTTCAAAATGTGAGATTCCATTTGATAAACTTTCAAAAGAAGATGGTAAAGAAATAGCTAAAAAAATGGAACTGGCAGCAAAGTTTGCTAAAATGGATGTTTATCGTGCAGCTACACATAATAAGGGAATTTTTAATGGAATAGATAGTGTTGTCATTGCCAGTGGAAACGATTGGCGTGCGGTAGAAGCTGCCTGCCAAAGCTACGCAGCTAAAAATTTTCGTTATGAGGGCTTATCAACTTGGACTTGTGATTATGAAAAAGAGGTATTGATTGGAGAATTATCACTTCCTATGCCTATAGCGAGTGTTGGAGGTTCTATTGGTATTAATCCGAGTGTTAAAGTTGCACGTTCCTTAATGAAAAATCCCGATGCCAAAACTTTAGCAGGAATTATTGTATCTGTCGGCTTAGCACAAAACTTTTCAGCAGTGCGTGCTTTGGTAAGTACAGGTATCCAAAAGGGACATATGAAATTACACGCTAAATCGTTAGCGATTTTAGCCGGAGCTACTAATGAACAACTGGAAGAAGTTGTAGAAAAGTTACAAAAAGAAAAACATATGAATTTAGAGACGGCTAAAAAAATATTAACACAGTTTAAATAACAGAATTTTTATAAGAATGTTAAAGATTATATACATTGAAATTATCAAAAAATTTTTGGAAATTCAGAGTATATTATATATGGATAAAATTTAATTTACATAGACACTAAGTTGGAAAATGTTATGACTAAAAATAATAAAAGGACGGAACCTTTTATAGCAGAAACGTAATTAATATAAAAATACTATTAACAAGTTGTTAGATATATGGTTTGGGGTGAGTGAGTATATATGAAGAAATTGGTTATAGGCTTAGTGACAATAGGTTTATTTTTAACCAATGAAATTACACATGCAAAGGGAGATTGGATACAAGATCAACAAGGTAAGTGGGAGTATTATGCTGATGAAGAACCTATTGAAAATTTTTATAATAAAAGCTATCCCAATTTTAAAGAACCGATAAAATTCCCACAGTATTATCAAGCTGATAGTAGATGGGGAGGTAAGAGATATGGTTTATCAAACTTAAAAATTACAGGTTGCGTACCTACCTCATTAGCAATGATTATTTCAGAATTAAAGGAAGATGTAACCCCTGTTCAAGTTGCCGATTATATTTATAATACGTCAATGGAGATGAATACTACATTTACAGGTACATCCAGTTTAGGTGCTGTGTTGGCATTGGAAAATTGGGGGTTAAAATATCGTATTATAAATTCTAAAGAAGATTTGGAATTATCGCTTAAAAAAGGTTATATCGTTTTTGGTATTGTAGGGCATGGGATCTTTGTTAAAGGAAATAGCACCCATGCCGTTATTCTAAGTGGATATCATAATGGGAATACAAAAGCGATTGATCCGGATAATATGGATAAAACAAATCGTTGGTATAACATAGATAAAATATGGGAACAACGTAGTACGGCAGCAGAAGATATTATTTTAGGTGAAGCCTTTATGGTAGTTTATAAATGATTTAAAGAATATAAATAATAAATTCCAGATTTTGTGTTTAAATCAAAATCTGGAATTTTTATGGAGTGGTTCAAAATTATAATTTCTTTAAAAATTGATTTTTATCAACTTATCTTTTACAATTCATTAATTTTTGATAAATTCTTTAAAAAATGAACCCCAAATCAATAAAAAATTATTTTTATTGAAATGTTAACGTTTAAGTTAGTTCTAATTAATCTTCAAACCCATTTGGATGTTTACTTTGCCAACGCCATGAATCTTCGCACATTCTTTTAATATCAAATTTCGCTTCCCAACCCAACTCTTCTTTTGCTTTAATAGCATCCGCATAACAAGCGGCAATATCACCGCTTCTTCTTTCAGTAATTACATAAGGAATATCTTTACCGACTGCAAGGGATGCGTTTTTGATTATATCAAGGACTGAATATCCGTTACCTGTCCCAAGGTTATATTTAGTTAAGCCGCTATCTTTTTCAAGTTTTTTAAGTGCGGCTACGTGACCACGTGCAAGGTCGACAACGTGAATATAATCTCGAACACCGGTTCCGTCATGTGTGTTAAAATCATCACCGAAGACATTTACTTTTTCTAATTTTCCAACAGCAACTTGCATAACATATGGTAGCAAATTGTTAGGAATACCGGTAGGATCTTCTCCAAGATCACCGCTTTCATGTGCACCAATCGGATTAAAATAACGAAGCAAAACTACATTCCAATCTTTATCGGCTGTATAAATATCACCAAGAATTTCTTCTATCATTAATTTTGTTCTACCGTACGGGTTAGTTACCGACAATGGGAAATCCTCTTTTATCGGTAATGTGTGTGGATCACCGTATACAGTCGCCGACGAACTGAAGATAATATTTTTGCAGTTGTATTTTTCCATTACACGACATAGTACAAGTGTACCTGTGATATTGTTATCATAATATTTTAAAGGTATTTTACAAGATTCGCCGACAGCCTTAAGTCCGGCGAAGTGAATAACTCCAAAAATATTTTTTTCTGTTTCAAATACATTTTCCAGAGCTTTTTCGTCTCTAATATCTACTTGATAAAATTTTATTTTTTTTTCGGTAATGCGTTCAATAATATCAATACTTTTTTTATTAGCATTATATAAGTTATCAACTATAACAACTTCATTTCCATTGTTTAATAATTCGATACAAGTGTGTGACCCGATAAAACCGGCACCACCTGTCACCAATATTTTTTTACTCATAAATCAGTTTAGCTTTATCAAATTGATAAAACATCCTCCTAATTAAATATTTTATAGTTACAATTTTATAAAAATAACACTTGAATGTCAACCGGCAAAAAATGGGGACTACTGAAATTGAAGAATATATTTAATTGATTAGAGTATGGAAAATGATAAATATAAATGAAAAATTTGTTAAGTATGAGTTAAATAAAGTTAATCCTAAGAAATAATAATTTATAAATGGATGAAAAAAGATTGTAATGTAATTGAAATAGTTTAGATATTCTATTGACACTTTGTTTTGTTATAATCGTAAAAGTGAAGGAGGCATGATATGTTATTTGATACACATGCACATTTGAATGACGATGCTTATTTAGAAGATTTAGAAGAAACCATAGAACGTGCTAAAATGCAGGGTGTTAAGCTAATTAATATAGTCGGTTTCGATGATAAAAGTATTCAAAAAGCATTAGAAATTACGGGAAAATATGACTTTTTATACTTAACGGTCGGCTGGCATCCGGTAGAGGCGATTGATTTTACAGAAGAAAAATACGAAATGATAAAAAAAATCGCATTAACAAATGATAAAGTAGTAGCAATCGGTGAGATTGGTCTTGATTATCATTGGGATAAAAGTCCGAAAGAAGTTCAAAAAGAAGTATTTAGACGTCAGATAGCACTGGCAAAAGAGGTTAAAAAGCCAATTGTTATCCATACTCGTGATGCGATGGCAGATACAATTCAAATTTTGCAGGAAGAAAACGCTAGTGAAATTGGTGGGATAATGCATAGTTTTTCAGGTTCGGTAGAGAGTATGAATATTATGTTAAAAGAAAACTTTTATATTTCACTTGGAGGTCCGGTCACATTTAAAAATGCGAAAACACCTAAAGAAGTCGCAAAAGCATGTCCACTTGATAGATTACTAATCGAAACGGATTGCCCATATTTGACCCCGACACCATATAGAGGTAAAAGAAATGAACCCGCCTACGTTCATTATGTGGCGCAGGAGATAGCTGATCTTAGAGAGATGAGTTATAAATCGTTAACAGAACAAACATTTAATAATGCTTGTAAGTTATTTAAAATAGATATAAAGGAGAAAATTATTTAGATGAAATTAGGAAAAATTGTAGCATCGGCAGCAACAGCAGGAGTATTATTATCAGGAGCTTTTATGGTAGCAGAAGAATATACAGGGCAATCAGCATTCGCCGTGAATTTAGATAATACCAGAATAGATATTAAAGCAAAAAAAGGTACGGTAAGAGAAGTTCTTATCGCCAATAATATTCCGTTCGGGGCAGACGATAGAGTTGAACCGGGATTGGATACTAAAGTAAAAGGCGGAGAAACAATTAATATTTACAGAGCGCGTGAAATTACTATAGTAGATAACGGTAAAGAAACAACAAGAAAAACTACTTATACAAAAGTAGAGGATATTTTAAAAGAATTGAATATTACATTAGGATCGGATGATAAAGTTACGCCAAGTTTAGATAGCGAAGTGGCAACTGTTGATACTATAAAAATTACTCGTGTAAATAAAGATACTGAAACGAGAAAAGAAGCTGTTAAATTTGAAATTAAAGAAGAAAAAGATGATTCTAAATATGTTGATGAAAAAGTAACAAAAGTAGAAGGTAAAGACGGTGAAAAAGAAGTAACTGTTGAAGCTGTTAAAGAAGATGGAAAAGTAGTCTCAGAGAAAGTAGTTTCGGAGAAAGTAATTTCAGAACCAACAACTAAAGTGGTGCTTGTTGGAACAAAACAACGTCCAACAGCAGAAAAAAGCACTGCAACATATACTGCAAAAACTGCAGGAGGATCTATAGTATTAAGAAATGGTAATACTGCCGGGGCAACAGGCTCAGCGGCTGCACAGGAAATGGCTAGAAGAACGGGAGTACCGGCTTCAACTTGGGAAGCTATTATTGCACGTGAATCTAACGGACAAGTGCATGCTAGAAACGCTTCAGGAGCATCAGGCTTATTCCAAACAATGCCTGGTTGGGGTTCAACAGCAACGGTTCAAGATCAAATTAATGCAGCAACCAGAGCATATAAAGCACAAGGCCTTTCAGCTTGGGGTATGAGATAAAAATAAATAAAATAAGAAAAAGAGTGAACTTTGTTTAAAGTTTGCTCTTTTTTATTTTGTCTATAGCTATTAAAATCTTACAA
>NZ_KI271834.1 GCF_000469465.1 Gemella bergeri ATCC 700627
CTATCAGTCCTATATTTTGTAGATCCTAAAACTCTCGAGTCTAAAACTCGAGATTTTTTATTATAGTAAAACTTTATCGTTTTCTCGTCTTTCTTTTGGAGAATTACGAACTTTTATTTCTATTTTTCCTTTTTTATTTAATTCTTTTACTTTAAGAACCGCCCAAAGTTGTGCAGCGATGAACAGTGAAGAGTAAAGCCCGAATAATAACCCAATCAACAACGCTACATTAAAGGTTAAAATTGAACTGCTTCCCACTACTATCATAACTATTACTGTAATTACAACTGTTAGGACAGTATTAATAGAACGAGTTAATGTTTGTCGAAGTGAAACGTCAACAATTTTATAAATTTGTTCTTTTGATTTTAATACTTTTTCATGACGCATATGCTCTCTTATTCTATCAAAAGTAACAATTGTATCATTAATAGAATATCCGACAATCGTCAGAACAGCTGCAATAAATGTAATATCAACTTCTAAACGAAGAATACTTGTCATGAAAATAATTACTGCAACATCATGAAGTAAAGCAATAACACTTGTAACACCCATACGCCACTCAAATCTAAAGGCTACATAAATTATGATACCGATTGAAGCGTAGATTAAAGCGTAAAGGGCATTTTTCACAAGCTCTTTTCCTATCACCGGCGATACGACACTTAAATTTGCATCTTTTTCATATTTTTTAGAAAAATATTCTTTGATTTCTATTGATTTATCTTGTTCAAAACTATCTTTAGAGTGAATTGTAGCCTGTTTTTTATCAGGTGATAAAACTATTTTTTCTTCAGATATTTTCAGGTTACTTAGATCTTCCTTGATTTTTTCCGTTGTCAATTCTGTATTTGAGGCCACATCTATTCTTGTCCCACTTGAGAAGTCAATACCTAAGTTTAGTTTGAAAAGACCCAACGATATGATTCCTGCAATCATAATCGCAAGACTTAATGCAAAGAATTTTTTCATATGTTTTGTAAAATTCACCTTCTCAAATTTAGTATGTAATTGTAATGAGGTAATACCAAATTTAGTTTCCTGAATATCTTTTTTATTTACACCGAAATATCCTGTTCTATTATTAAAGATATTTGAATTTACCAACAAACTTAATAACATTCTTGTACCAAATACTGATGTTATAAAACTGACTAAAATAGAAAGTAATAACATCGTCGCAAATCCTTTAACACTACTTGTACCAAAAATAAATAATACAATAGCCGCAATTACTGTTGTAAATTGCGAGTCGAAGATTGTCCATAATGACTGTTTAGCACCATCTAAATAAGCTTTTTTAAGTGGATATCCCGCTCTTAATTCTTCCTTAATACGTTCGTACATAATAATATTGGCATCAACCGCCATACCTACCCCAAGTATTAATGCTGCAATACCCGGTAAGGTCAGGACTCCGGAGATCATATTAAAGAATATTACCGTAATATAAACATATGCAATCATCATTACACTTGCAACAAAACCTGGTACACGGTATACGATTAACATAAACAAGCAAATAATCGCCAATGAGATTGCTCCGGCTAAAACCGTTTGATATAAAGCATCGCTACCGAATTGTGCACCAACAGAGTTGGAATAAATTTCTGTAAGTTTTACCGGTAAAGCGCCTGAATTAAGTAACGCCGCTAATTCTTTTGCTTCTTTTACTGAAAAATTACCGGTAATTTGAACATCTTTTGAATTAATAGTTTGTGTTACTTGTGGTGCCGAAATATATTTAGGTTTCGATTTTGATGACTCTGCTTTAAATGAATCTCCTTCACCAAAATCCATCCAAATAACCATTAGGTTTTTACCGGTACCACGTTTACTGATTTCAGAAGTAATATTACCGAATTTTTCAGCATCTTTTAATTTTAAGTTTACATCCGGTTTAGAGTTTTGGTCATATCCTTGTGAGGCACCACCCTCAACTAAATCAGAACCGTCTAACAATACTTTATCATCTACATCACGAATTGTTAAATTAGCTTGCGTAGATAATACTCTACGTGCTGATTCCTGATCTTTTACTCCAGCTAGCTCAACACGAATTCTATTTCCTGATTCTACTGTAATTACCGGTTCGCTAACTCCTAATATATTTATACGACGACTGATAGTATCAGCTGTTGCTTTAACAGCAGCTTCATCTATAGTCTGACCATCTTTTAAGGGTTCTACTTGATAAAGAACCTCAAAACCGCCTTGAAGATCTAGTCCTAAGTTTACTTTTTCTGCATTAGATTTTGAAGTCAATCCTATTGTTGTCAGAATAATTACTACTAATGACAAAAAAGCAAGTATTCTACTAGATTTTTTCTTCACGTTCTTTCTTCCTCTCATGAACGTTCTCCTTTATTTTCAAATTTTGACTGTTGTAATAAATTTTCTATATAGTGATTACTTTACAATAGTACCATAACACCATTACAATAGCTGTTGCAAAAGCAAATTAATTTTTACCAGTCAATTTTTTATTAAATATTTAACTTGTAAATAAATACACGCTACCTATTAATGTATCAAATTTTTAGTAAGTTCGCAAGTATTATTCTATCGCATCTACATATTTTTCCATATATTTTATAACCGAAAAATCATTATTATTCCCAATAACTTCGTCACACATCTCGCAAATTGCAGCAGTTGCATTATTTGGGCAAACACTCCAACCTGCAACATCAAACATTTCTTTATCATTAAAATTATCACCGAACACCACACAATCATCAGTTGTATAACCGTAGTATTCAGCTAATTTTTCTATAGCAGTTCCCTTGTTACAATTTTTAGGCATAATGTCAAAGAAATCTGTCGCTGAAATTGTACCGTCAACCGGAAAGACTTCTTTTACCTTTTCAAAAAAATGTTCTACTTTCTTATGGTTTTTTGAAATCATCATCACCTTTTGACAACTCTCATTATTTTTTTTAATTTCTCCGATAATATCATTATGAACATACATTGGAGTTTTTAACTCTTCCGGCATATTTTCTTCAAGTAGTTTCATTCTTTTCATACTAAACGATAATCTATCACAGTAAATATAATTCAGTGTATATATATGAAACTCTATACCGTTATCATTTAACTCTCTATACATAGAATATATCGCTTCAATTTCTTCTATTTCAAAGTTTTTCTTATATACTATTTCCCCTGTTTTAAGGTTACGAATTAAACTACCGTTATTTGAAATAACAACATCATTCATCCCCAAATCATGATAATAATGTTTTACGGCAATATCCGGTCTGCCGGTTGCTATAATAAATTTTATATCTTTAGCCTGCAATTTATTCATAATTTCTTTTGCATTTGGAGCAATTTCTTTTTTATCATTTAGAAATGTACCATCCATATCTGTTATAAACCATTTCATATACCTATTTTTTCTCCTTTGTAAACACCAAAAACTTACTTATTACATAATTAGCTACTAAAACAACAAATTGAATTATAAATTTCGATATATAGGCATTCATTCCAATATATATAAATAACTCCACTCCAAATACTTCAATAACTAATGTTGATAATCTTGCCGTAAAAAATTTAGCAAGTTCATAAAAAATTTTTCTAAAACCGATAGCTTTTGAATTAAAAACATATTTAGCATTAACAAAATAAGCAAATAATATAGATAAAGTTATTGATATTAAATTGGCAGGTCGAACCGCCATACCGTAATAATATAAAATAAAATAAGTTACAACATTTACAAGGGTTGTACAAACACCAAAGAAAATATAATTGACGACACTTTTATATCGTGGTTCTTTATACAATTCCAAACATTTATTAATTAAATTTTTCATAGTATCCTCTTTTAAAAACATATTATTTCTTGAAAAAATTTTTATAATATTAGCTGCAGAAAAAGCACTATATATACAATCATTTTTATTAAAAACATTTTAATAAAAAACAGTGATAATTTTCTTTAACTAAAAAATATATTTTCTTTTTTATAATTTACTATATAATTTTATTTCCGGATATTTGTCATTAAACCAATTCATAGCAAAATCATTTTCAAACAAGAATACATAATTATCTTGTAAGTCTTTTACTAAAATACTACGTGAACTTGACATGTTTTCATTTACTAAATCTTCATTCTCTATCCAACGTGTTGTCTTTTGTCCAATACGTTCCATTATAACTTCTGTATTATATTCATTTTTCATACGATGTTCAAATACTTCAAACTGTAGTTGACCTACTGCACCTAAAATAATTTGGTTAGTATGTAATGTTTTATAATATTGAATTGCCCCTTCTTGAACAAGTTGTTCCACACCTTTATGAAAATGTTTTTGCTTAAGTACATTTTTAGCAGAAACTTTAACAAAAATTTCCGGTGTAAATGACGGCAAAGCCTCAAATTCTACTTTTTTATTTTGGTACAATGTATCACCAATCTGATAGTTACCACTATCATATAAACCTATAATATCTCCCGCATAAGCTACATCAACGGTTTCTTTGTCATCAGCCATAAAGTTTGTAGAACGTGATATTTTCAATTTTTTTCCGGTTCTCGTCAATATTACGTCCATACCACGATTAAACTCTCCTGAACACACACGCAAAAATGCTATCCTGTCACGATGTTTAGGGTCCATGTTAGCTTGAATTTTAAAAATAAATCCTGAGAAATCCGTATCAATCGGATTAACATCATTTCCGTTAACATCTTTTCGACCTTTCGGTGTTGGAGCATTATCAACATAATAGTTTAAAAAACTCTCTACTCCGAATGATGATAATGCAGAACCGAAGAAAACCGGAGTTTGTTCACCTTTTAGTTGTTTATCGTAGTCATAGTCAACTCCGGCTTCTGTAATTAAAATCATGTCTTCAACACATTTTTGATACATTGTATCTTGAGATAATGAGTTATTATCAATAATATTATACTCCTTATCTAACTCAACAAACTCACTATTTTCATTAAACGGTTCTATATAATGATTTTTTCTATCCATAATACCGAAAAAATTTTGCCCCATACCAACCGGCAAATTCATCGGATATGTTTCAATTCCCAATTTTTCTTCAATTTCTTCTAATAATTCCAGTGGTTCTTTAATTTCTCTGTCAAGTTTATTAATAAAAGTAAAGATTGGGATTCCACGCATTCGACATACTTTAAACAGTTTTAATGTTTGTGCTTCAATACCTTTTGCTCCATCAATAACCATAACCGCACTATCTACTGCCATTAATGTTCTATATGTATCTTCCGAGAAATCTTCATGCCCCGGTGTATCAAGAATATTAATAATTTTATTATCATAGTCAAATTGCATTACTGACGATGTTACTGAAATACCTCTTTGTTTTTCAATATCCATCCAATCACTTTTGGCAAATTTGCCTGTTTTTTTCCCCTTTACCGTTCCGGCTTCTCTTATTGCTCCACCAAACAGCAATAATTTTTCAGTTAAAGTCGTCTTCCCTGCATCAGGGTGAGAGATAATCGCAAAGGTTCTTCTTTTTTCTACTTGTTCTTTTATCTGTTCTATCACTTTATTATCCTTTCTTTACCCTACCGTTAAACTTTTTCTCCGCTTCTTCAAGTGCTACAATCGGATCAGAGTGCCAAACTTTTTTACCATCTTTAAGAATTTCATAATCTTCTCTTCCTTTCGAAGCTAGAATAACTACATCTCCGGGATTAGCTAATTCGATAACTCTTTTTACCGCATCCGTTCTGAACCAAATTTTCTCATAATTTTTATGCGTCATTCCCTTTTCAATAGATGACATTAAAACTTCTACATCTTCATCACGTGGGCTGTCCGTAGTAATAACCACATAATCCGCTTCTGAAATAATTTCACCAATTAACGGACCTTTAGAAATATCACGTCCCCCTCCCATTCCTGTAACAAGTAAGGTTCTTTTTCCACGTCTTATATCTCGTGTTGCTTCTAGCAATTTCTTATATCCATCCGGTGTATGAGCGAAATCACTTATTATGTCTATTGGTAAATTATCGCCTAATATCTCCATTCTTCCGTAAAGTGGACTTAATTTTGGTAAAATCTCTACTATATTTTCTACACGTTTACCTTTTAACCATACTGCAATCATTGCAGCAAGTACATTGCTCACCATAAAATCTCCGATATAATTCATAACACACTTAAACTCACCTTCCGGAGATTTCAAAGTAAATCCTGTTTTATATACACCATTTTCTTTATATTGTGTAATATTATATGCAAAAAAATCAGCGGTTTTATCTTTTAGTGAATATGTAATCTCTTGATGATATAAGCACTTAGCCATTATATTATAATAGTCATCATCTTTATTTAAAACACCAAATTTTGCTTCGTTCAGATTATTTCCCAGTGTTGAGAACAAAAGTGATTTATCATAGGCATAGGTTTGCATATCACCATGAAAATCAAGATGCTCATGAGTTAAATTAGTAAAAATCGCAATATCAATATCTACATTATATATTCTTCCCAATACCATTGCATGTGATGATGCCTCAAATGCAAAGTTTTTAATATGCTGTTTTCTTACTTCACCAATTTTGTTATGGAGCGTTACAACATCCGGTGTTGTGTTACCTAAATATGCCGGTATTTCATCATTTTTACAAAAGCCATTTGTTCCAAGATATGCACTGGTTTCTCTAAAAAGGCGTAACATATTATGAATAAGTGTTGAAATACTTGTTTTCCCATTAGTTCCCGTTACCGCTACCGTATGAACCTTTTCACCAACATTTAAGCGATTCGCTATTATACTCGCTATTTTTTCTATTTCCGTTTCTTTAACAACAACAACAGCACAAGTATCAGTCGGATAATCTTCATAACGACTGGCAATAACTAAACTTGCCCCCTGTTTAATCACCTTTTCTATATAGTTATGACCATCTACCGTATATCCCTTAATCGCAATAAACACATCACCTTCACCAATATTTCGTGAATCTTGTGAAATAGTGTTTACATTTTCAGGTAAAGTACCGTAAATTGTTTTTATTTTTATATTGTCTATTATATCTAATATATTCATCGTGTATATACCTTTTTTAAAATTTTCTAACTACTAAATTATACCACGCATGTAAACAATACTCAACTCAATACACCAAATATATTGCACTGTAATTAAAACTATTGTAAGATAGTAAGGAAGAAAATTCGATAAAGTATTTTAATCGTCTAATTAAATTTTCAATTATTCTTAAAGGAGTTCTTATGTATAATGAATTAATTAACAACTTACTCAATCAAATAACAAATCATAATATTGTAAAGATTACTTTTTCTAATATCCGTAATAAAGATCTTGAACTGGATAAAGTTATTGCTAAACTTGTTAAAATAAAAAATGATATTTATATTCAATTTGAATATCGTTACAAACGAATTATAAAACACAAAAATATAGGTATTACTAATAATATCGACCTAAACGAAATATTAGAAGAATTATTCTCACTTGCTAAAGATATTAATGTTATTTCCGGTGATGAAATAATAGATATAAAAATTTCTAAAAAATTCAAAATAAGTATTAAACGCACCAAGACAACTAAAAAGGAGATAACGTTTAACCATAATAATAAGAAAGAATATTTTCTTGATGAGAAAACTACTTATCCATTTCTAGTTGAACTTGGTATTCAAAATCTCGACGGCAGAATAAAAAAAAGTAAATTTAATAAATTTAAACAAATAAATAAATATTTAGAATTTATTAAACATAGCGTTGATCAATTAGACAACAAAAATCAAATAACAATTCTTGATTTTGGTAGTGGAAAAAGTTATTTGACATTTTCTACCTATTACTATTTAACAGAAAAGTTAAATCTTAATGTAAAATTAATCGGTATTGATTTAAAAAAAGAGACAATTAATCTCTGTAATCAAATTGCTCAAAAATTAAATTTTAATAACCTTTCTTTTGTTTATGGAGATGTTATTGATTATGAAAATAATGAAAATATTGACATGGTCATCAGTCTTCATGCCTGCAACACGGCAACTGACATAGCTATTATTAAAGCACTTACGTGGAACGCTAAGATATTTCTTGCCGTACCATGTTGTCAAAAGGAAATTAATTCTCAACTAGCAGCTGATTTTATACCACTTATGCTGAAACATGGCATTATAAAAGAAAAATTTTCTACACTTCTTACCGATTCTATCCGTAGTGAAGTATTAGAAATATTCGGTTATAAATCTAATATTGTCGAGTTTATCTCTGAAGAAAATACACCCAAAAATCAACTTATACGTGCTTTTAAAACAACAAATAATATTGATATAAAAAAACTACAAGAATTAAAAAAATTTACTGAGATGCTAAACATTAAAATGTTTTTACTTGATGAAATTGAGAAATTAATGTAACTATTAATTCAAAACCTTAAAAAACTGAACAGGAATTTTCTGCACAGTTTTCTTTTATATTTCGTTAAAATCTACATTTTTTATAATTTTATGTATTTGAATAATATTACATTGGTAATTTATCGAAACTTATCTAATAAAAATTTAAAAATCGTCTTACATTTGTTTTGTGTAAGACGAAATTTTTCTTATATCTTTATATATGTAACCACAATAATTGAATAACAAATAATATTGCAAATATATACATTAACGGATGAATATCTTTCCATTGTCTTTTTGAAAGTTTTAATGCTACATAAAATATAAACCCAAATGCAATACCATCATTAATTGAACCTGTTAATGGAATACCAATAATTGTTACAAATGCTGGAAATGCTTCTGTAATATCAGTCCATTCTATTTTAGCAATACTTTCCATCATAAATGATCCAATGATAATTAACGCCGGTGAAGCTATTGCCGGTACTGATGCTAAACTACTGGCTAGCGGGAAGAAGAACAATGATATTATAATAAAGAAACTTGTTGATAAAGATGTAAGTCCGGTACGCCCTCCATTAGCAACACCTGATGAAGACTCAATATATGCAGATGTTGGTGTACTCCCGAATAAAGATGCGGTAAGTGATGCTATTGAATCAGCGAGTAATGCTTCTTTCGCACGCTCCATTTTACCATTTTTAATCAGTCCGGCTTGAGTCGTTACTGCAACCATAGTTCCCGTCGTATCAAACAATGTTACCATTAAAAATGTAAAAACAACTCCATATAAGCCTAATTGTAAAGCATTTACACTTTCAGTAATCGGGTTATAAAGCAAACTTAAATCCATATGCGGTATTCCAAATATCTTATCTACTTTTAATAAACCGGTAAAATAGGTAATAATTGCAATAACAGCCATACCGATAAAAATAGCTCCTTTAACTTCTAACGCGAGTAAAACTAAAATAATAAAAATACCTAAAATCGTCATGTATGCAACAGGATTTTTTAAGTCACCAAGTGATAAAATAGTGTGTTCATTAGCGACTATTAATGAAGAATTTTTCAGCCCTAAAAAGGCAATAAATAAACCGATTGCAGCTGAAATACCATATTTTAAATTATTAGGTATAGAATCAATTAAACTCTCCCTAAATTTTGTTGCCGATAATATAACAAAAATTACCGCTCCCATAAAACATGTAGCAAGAAGTGTTTTGTAATTATAGCCGGATGTTGCAGCCAAAGTAGCAAAATATGAATTTATTCCCATACCCGGTGCTACAACAATCGGATAATTCGCTCCAAACGCCATTATAAGAGTACCGACCAACACCGCTAATATAGTTGCGGTAAATACTCTATCTAACGGAATTCCTGCTGCTGATAATACAGCCGGATTGACTACTAAAATATAACTCATTGAGAAAAACGTGATTAATCCTGAAACAATCTCCGTTCTAACATTTGTATTATTCTCCTGTAATTTAAAAAGACGTTCTAACATATTAGAAATGCTCCTTAGTTTTTATTAATGCATTTAGCACATTATTTATAATATATCTTTTATGAGTAATTGTCAAGCTAATAAAGTAATAAAGTTCTGTTTTTTTATATTTTTTTTCATTATACATTTCTAATGAACGGTTTTAGTTTTAATTTTTTATTTTAATATTTTACTTATTAGATTTTTATTAGTTTTTTACGAATTATTATGTTTTATTTATATTATTA
>NZ_KI271835.1 GCF_000469465.1 Gemella bergeri ATCC 700627
GAGTTTATCACTTAGGAAGAAAAATAATAGACAAAAAAGTAGTAATACCAACGAAAAAAGTCTATTATTTTCATTTTTTCTCTTGTTGTATACGGTTATATTTGTTATAATAGAAATATGGCATATATAAAAGTAACAAAAAACAGAGAAGGTAAAAAACACGTATACTTAGTAGAAGGATATCGAGAAGGAGACAAAGTAAAACAAAGAACAATTCATACTTATGGTAGATTAGATAAACTAGAACAAGAAGAACCAGGAATACTAGAAAGATTAAAAAAAGAAGCAAAAGAAGGAAAATTCAATAAAGATAATTATATAGATGTAACATATGACTTAGAAGCACCTATGAATGAACCAGATAAAATATACGGTTGGAAAATAATAGACAGTATATACAAAGAATTAAAAATTGAGAAATTTCTAGAAAAGTATGAAGATAAAAAAAGAAGTGACAAAATAACAAATATCCTAAGATTACTAACTATACAAAGAATATTAAAACCCAATAGTAAAATATCAAGCTACAAAGCACAAGAAGAACTATATGGAAACTGGGAGATAAACTTAAACAGTATTTACAGAGGGTTAGATAAACTAGACGAAATAAAAGAAGAATTACAAATACATCTACACAAAGAAATATCAAAAATAACAAACAGGAAAGCAACATTAGTATTTTATGATGTTACAAACTACTACTTTGAAACAGAAGAACCAGAAAAATTACAAAACAAAGCACAAGAAGATGAGAAAACAAAAGAAAAATTCGAAAAAGAAATACGAAGAAAAGGAGCAAGTAAAGAAAACAGACCCAATCCAATAGTACAACTAGGCTTATTTATGGATACCAACGGAATACCAATAAGTTATAAATTATTTAAAGGGAACCAAACAGACCCGGTAACTTATCTACCAGCTATAGAAACAATAAAAAAACAATTTGGAATAGAACGTTTAATAGTAGTGGCAGATAAAGCTATGAACAGTGAAAAAAATGTAAGCTATATGGGGAAAAGTAAAGATGGATGGTTATTTTCACAAAAACATAGAGGAAAAAGAGGAGCCTCAAAAGAAATACAAAACTTTATATTAGAAGAAAGTAACTGGGAAATAAATGAAGAAATGACATTTGCGAAAAAATCATTTATACGAGAAAGAAAAATAGGAAAAGAAACTATAAAAGAAAAAGTTCTAGTTACATGGAGTAAAAAGTACGCTCTAAGAGAACAAGCAAGAAGAGAAGGAGCTATAGATTACGCGAAAAAACTAACACAACCACAGTTATACAGAATGACAAGTAAAAAAGGAGGGAAAAAATATCTAGAAGTAAGACTAATAGATCCAAAAACAGGAGAAATACTTCCGTACAAACCAAAAGTAACAATAGATGAAGAA
>NZ_KI271836.1 GCF_000469465.1 Gemella bergeri ATCC 700627
TAAAATAAAATATAAAAAATTTTTATAGAATTAAAAAATAAATAGATTAAATTTTTAGTTTTGTAATCATATAATAACTATTTAGAAAAAATTCGAAATAGTTATTGACAAATATAATAAACAAGTTGTATAATCTATTTAGATAGAAATCTAAATAGATTATATGTTCGAACAGCAGTAAAGAGGTGAGTGCAAATGGGAATGAGTGATACACTAAAGGCGATAGCTGATCCTGTAAGGAGAAATATTTTAGAAATGTTGAAAGAAGAGGAGCGATCAGCAGGAGATATTGCTAAGGTGTTTGAGTTGAGTGGTGCTACGGTATCATATCATTTATCACAATTAAAAAAAGCCGGATTGATTTCAGAAACAAAACACAAAAATTTTATTTACTACAAATTAAATACAACGGTTTTTGAAGAAGTCCTTGTATGGATTTACGAATTAGGAGGGAAAAAAGATGAATAAAGTAGATAAAAAATTTTTATTTATCAGTATAATTATATGTTTATTGCCGATAGCAGTTGGATTATATTTTTATGATATTTTACCTGATAAAATAGTAGTACACTTTGATTATTATGGTGTTCCTGATAAATATATAAACAAAGGATTAGGAGTAATAATGTTACCAATATTTTGTTCTATAATTCAAACAGCTATGGCATTATCTATAGATTTAAGTAAAACAGCTAAAAAGGGTGCATATTTATTAAAAAGCATAATACCGATTATAAGTATAATATTTCAAATTTCGCTGATAATTTATGCTATTGATAATAACTTTGAAGTTGTTAAGTTGGTTATTTTTGTCATAGGTATATTATTTATGATAATTGGTAATTATATGCCAAAACAAGAGTGGTGGGGTAGTTATAGATTAAATCTTTTCGGATTGGAGAAAAAAGTAAACAAAGATAAAGTAATTAGAAGTTATGCTAAATTAATGATGTTTGGCGGACTGGTTATTTTTATAAGCGGTTTTTCGAAAACGGAAATATCTATTTGTTTAGTGATTATCTTTGCAGTGGTATCGGCAGTATATCCATTTTATTTGGTAAAAAAGTTGCAAGTGAATAATTAAATAAATCTTTTACTCAAGAAATTAAAATTTTTAAAAGATTGTATAGAATTATTAAGAGAGATGACAAAGTTTGATTTTATGAATTATAATTTTGTACTACTCTCTTTTTATTCTATTTGTTATCGCATGAAATGAATAATATTATAATGTTTTTTACAAAATTTTTTAACAATTATAGTGCTGTTTAGTAGTAAAATTGACTTTCTTATTGCGGTTTATTATAATGAGTTAAGGGCAGGATAAAATATTTTTCGAAATAAGGAGGAGAAAATGTTACAAGCAAGTTTTTACTTATTTGTATTGTTTGCGGTTATATTTTTTTTAATATTATATAAAGATAGGCGTAATTTATTTTTGGGTATATTTTTTATACTATCAAGTTTAAGTTTTGCCGTTTTTTTATTTAATTTAATATTACAAAACACGGAGAATAAGGTAGTATATGGGATAGGGATAATACTATTTGTAATATCTTTATTTATTGTTTTAATATTTCCGTTTGCATTGTTGTTTATGTTTGGATACAGTTCAATAATGTTGGTGAAAAGAGAGGGCTTAAAGGTAACTAATCTGCTTGCGATTGGGGTAGGGTTAATACTATTGATTTATATAATATATTGGCCTGATATCGCAAAATATACGTATGAATATATTTGGTTGAACGGTATATATATTTATGTAGGATTGGTTATTTTATATTTTATTTGCATTGCGGTGGCTTATTTAGTGACTAGTACGCTTAATATTATTAATTTACTTCCGAGAAAACTGGATTATGTTGTGGTCTTGGGTGCAGGGTTAGTAGGAGAACGCGTAACGCCGTTACTTGCCGGAAGAATACAAAAGGGGATAAAAATATATCGAAAAAACCCCGGCAGTAAACTTATTATGTCCGGCGGTCAGGGTAGTGATGAAGTGGTATCGGAGGCATTTGCAATGAAAAATTATGCGTTAGAACGAGGAGTGCCGGCAGATGATATTATTATGGAAGATAAATCAAGGAATACCGAAGAAAATGTTAAATTTTCTAAAAAATTAATAAAAGATGCAGGGCGGTTTGCACTTGTCACTAATTATTATCATGTTTATCGTGCGTTGGTATTAGCCAAAGCACAAGGGATACGTTGTATCGGTTATGGAGCATCAACAAAATTATATTTTAGTATAAATGCTTTTGTCAGAGAATTTGTTGGGTATTTATATTTTAAACGAAGGCAACATATTATTATTTTATCTGTATTGACGTTTTTATTTGTTGCATTAATAATGGTTATACAAGTATATTATTTTTTAAATTATGGAAAATAAAAGAAAAATTTTCAAAAGTAAAAAATAAAATTTTCTCTTTGCTAATTATTGTAATATGGTGTTATTAATACCTGCTTTAAATTTACATAGGTATAAAAAGGTGTTATAATGAGTGTGTGAATATATAACAAAATAAGGAGGCCATATATATGTCAATAAAAATATTAAAACTAGCAAAATCAGCGTTAAAAACTCCGGGTATTTTTGCAGGAGGCGTAGCTTTTGGAACGGTTGGATTTAAGTTGTTAGCCAGTAAAGAAGCTAAAAAAGGATATTCTTTTGCACTTTCAAAAATATATAAAGCAAAAGATGAAATAGATAATACTATTTCCAATGTAAAACAGCACACTGATGATGTATTGGCGGATGCTAAAGATTTATACGAAAAAGAAAAACAGGAAAGTAATCTATTATCAATAGGAGAAGAGTAGAATGTATTTCAAAATAGTGCATTTGTCAAGCAAACGTGCACGAATAAAGTCTACGATTTGTCTAACTCCGGATGTGAGAGAATATTTTAAAAAGCAAGCATTAAAAGTTAAAGAAATAAAAAAGATAGAATTTTATCAAGATGAATTTGCATTTAATATTTTCTTTGATTCGGACAACATGCAATGTATTAGAAATTTTTTTGATAGTATTTGTGTTGAGAATATAAAAAAATGTTATAAATACCCTATTTTAAAAAAAGAAGAAAGCCCGTATACAATAATATCAGATGCGTTATTTTGGAGAGTGGTTTCAAAATTATTTATGCCCCTACCTATAAGGGTAGCGAAAACATGGTGGAAAGCATCAGGATATTTAAAAAACACTGTTAAATTATTATTCAATAAACAGTTAACAATGGAAACATTGGATTCGGCTGCTATTTTTGTTTCATTACTTACCGGACAAAGGAGTACAGCCAGCTCTATAATGTTTATTTTAGAATTGGGAGAAGCTCTTAATAATTGGTCGGAGAAAAAATCGATTATTGACTTAGAAAAAAGTTTAACTACCAAGGATAAAGATGTATGGATTTTTGACGGAGAAACAAAGAAAAAGGTAAAAAGTTCGTTGATAAAAAAAGGTGACGTAATCTTATTTTCTGAAGGAAACGAAATTTTATTCGATGGAACGGTAGTGACCGGAACGGGTAGTGTTGACGAAAGTTCACTTACAGGGGAATCATTTCCTATAAATAAAAAATTAGGTGATGAAGTTTATTCAAACACAATTATTGTTCATGGGGAACTTTATGTAAAAGTAGAAAATTCTCAGATTAATGGAAGAATTCATGAACTCATACAACTTATAAAAGAGTCTGAAAAAAGGGAAAATACATATCATTATAAATATATAAAACTGGCAGATAGAATAGTTAAATATAACTTTATTGCTATGGGGCTTACGTACCTTTTAACTAAATCTTTCAGCAAAGCTATATCTTTCTTGTTGGTGGATTATTCTTGTGCTTTAAAACTATCTACCCCGGTGGCTTATTTAACTGCGATTAAAAATTTAATTGATAAAAATATTGTTGTTAAAAATTCTGTAACTTTAGATAAATATGCGGAAATAGATACTTTCGTTTTTGATAAAACAGGAACAATAACGGTATCACAGCCATATATTAAAGAGGTGATTCCTTTTTATGAATATAATTATGAGGAAGTTATAAAAATAGGAGCATGTTTGGAAGAACATATTTATCATCCTATCGCCAGTGCGGTTGTTACCAAGGCGGAAGAGGACGGAATAGAACATGAAGAAATGCACACAGAATTGTATCATATAGCTTCAAGAGGAATTATATCACATATTGATGAAGAAAAGGTGGTTATAGGTAGTTTGCAGCTGCTTATTGAAGAAAATATAACTGTAACATCTGAACAACAAAAAATTATTGAAGAAAAACAAGAAGAGTATAATTTACTATTTTTAGGATATAAAGGTAAGTTGATTTCAATATTTTGTATAGATATACCACTTAGAGATGAAGCGAAATCGGTTATTAAAGAACTAAGAAATATGGGGAAAAAGGCGGTGCTATTAACCGGAGATAATAAACTGAGAACTCAAAAACTGTTAAATAATATTTCTTTTGATGAGGTTTATACCAATATGACCCCTGTTACGAAATTTGAATATATAAAACAAGAAAAAGAACAGAGGAGAAATGTGTTGATGATAGGAGATGGGTTGAACGATTCAGCAGCATTGTCTGAGAGTGATATTAGTGTCGTTATGAACCAAAGTGCAGATTTATCAAGACAAATAAGTGATGTAGTATTAAAGGCAGATTCTTTAACATCATTGTTGTTATTAGATGATATATCTAAAAAACTACGAAATCAAATGAAAGATAATGTTCAACAAACAGTGTTAATCAACAGTCTACTGATTATGTTCGGATTAACTAATGCGATTTCTTCAAAATGGTTAGCAATATTTCATAATTTAACAACATTTGGAATAGTTTTAAAAAATTTTAAAATATAGATTTAATAACCATAAAGATAGGAAATTTTTTCAAAATAAAAATTAACGGTTGTATAATAAATATGGAGTATGGGAAAAATTCTATTCTCATATTTAGCGAAAGGCCGGTAAATAAAGTAAAAATCTTAGGCATTGTAAATTGTCTAAGATTTTTAAGTGCGATTTTCTAAACTTTATAAGTTTCAACAGTAACTAAATTTGACAGATTTATTAAAATGAATGTAAGTATCTGTACGTTTGATAATTGGTGCTAAAAGAATTTATTAAAAATCTATATTATATTGTTGTTGTGTAGTATAATATAAAAATAGTATAATTAATTTTACAAAAAATAGCTAAAAAACGGTAAATAAGATAATATAGGAGAAACAGATGGATCACAATTATTATATGGAGTTAGCTTTAGAAGAAGCGCGGTGTGCTTATGTGAAAGGAGAAGTACCGGTAGGGGCGGTACTTGTTATAAATAATAAAATTGTTGCTAAAGCGCATAATACCCGTGAAGGAAGTCAGCAGGTATTAAATCATGCAGAAATTCTCGTAATAAAAAAAGCATGTGAAAAGATCGGTTTTTGGCGACTGAATGACAGTTATTTATATACTACAGTAGAACCTTGTGTTATGTGTAGTGGGGCAATTGTGCAAGCCCGAATAGAAAATGTTATTTTTGGGGCAAAAGACTCTAAATATGGTTGTTGCGGTAGTAGAATGAATATTGTTAATAGTGATAAATTCAATCATAAAGCAAATGTAGTGGCAGGTGTTTTGGAGAATAAATGCTCGCAGTTGATAACCGACTTTTTTAAAGAATTGAGAGAAAAAAAATAATATTAGTAAATATTTAGATATTTTTTATAAAATAATGAAAAATATTAATAGAAAAAATAATTTATCAATAATTTTAAATTAAATATAAATTGTTGTTTTATATTTTATATATAGTCATAAACGCTAAATAATTATAATAAATCTCAAAAAAATATATTTTAAAATCAACAAAAATTTTAAAATATTTTTATGTTATTACTGTCTTTATTTGTGAATATCTGTTACAATTAAGTTAGAGGTTAAAAGAGGAAAATTAATGCGAATAGAAAATGTTATAAAAAAATTTAATCAAGATGAAATTTACCGTTGCCCTATGTGTTGTGCTAACTCCAAAATTACCGAAATAAGCCTACTTTGTGAGAATAATCATCGGTATGATTTTTCAAAGAAGGGATACATCCATCTTATAAATAATTACAAAGCAACGAAGTACAATGAAGAGCTTTTTATTGCGAGAAAAAATATTTTTGAAACCGGCTTTTATAAACCGGTGTTGGAAGTTTTAAAGGTATTGATGGAAAAATATTCTAAAAAAGTTGTTGTGGATGTCGGCTGTGGGGAAGGATATTATATAAGGAATTTGAAAAAAATGTTTCCCAATAAATATTTCTTTGGGTTGGATAATAGCAAAAGTGCGTTGGAAACTGCTGTAAAAGTTGATAAGGATAATCCATATATGCTGGCAAATTTAGCTGCATTACCTTTTAAAGATAAAAGTGTTTCATGTGTACTTAATATATTAACACCTGCTAATTATGAAGAATTTTTTAGAGTTCTTGGAGAAGAGGGATATTTAATAAAAATTATTCCTAATGCTGATTATCTGAAAGAGATAAGAGATTTAGTTAGTGTTGGTGAATATACTAACTGTGATACAATAAAACTTATTGAAAATACTTGTGATATAGTTGAAAGAACAAGGATTAGTAACACTTATAGATTAACGGAAATTTTAGCGGAAAATTTTTTAAAGATGACGCCGCTAACATTTTCTAAAGAGTTATCAGAAGATGATATAAAATCTCTAAAGGAAATTACAATAGATTTGGAGATTTTAGTTTGTCGCAAAAAGTATGAAATAAAATAAAAAAATTATACAAGGGGTGATAATAATGAATATCGCAGACTATAAGAGCGTAGTAGAAGTGATAAAACACGATAAAAAAGAGTGGATAAGTAAATTTTTAGAGTTCAACATATATGAACATCCGGATTTTTATGAAAAATTGGCACAGCAAAAAAAGAATTATTATCTATGTGAAAAAGAAGAAAAAATTTACCTTGTAGACAGCGACAATAATAAAAAAGAAATATCTTGGGTAAACTTAGATAATTTTGAAGAAATAGAAATAGGAGAATATATTTATAAAAAATATAGGGTATTAAAATAAAAGGGTATATTACAGTTTTAAGTTGAAAAAGTAGTTTTTTTATAGAAAGGGAGCAGGTTATGTATGTAGCATACGATGATAAAGAAACAGTTTTTAACGCATTAGATGATGATATTGAAAAAGCTAAAGAGTATCATTGCCCTGTTTGCAAAGGGAAAGTAATTTTTAGAAAAGGTGTTAAGGTGCAGTCGCATTTTGCTCACGTTAAAAATTGCAGTTGTGAATATGATACGTATAAAACAGAGAGCTTAAAGCATTTGGAAACGAAGAAAAATCTCTACAACCATTTTAAAAAAATATATAATAATGTTGAAGTTGAGTATATTTTCAAAACGCAAGGTAGTATCCAAATAGCGGATGTTTATATAAAAGACATTAATGTTGCTTTTGAGTATCAACGGTCAGTCATACCTTATGAACTTATAGAAGAGAGAACAAAAGGTTATGAAAAAGCCGGAATTAAATTAATTTGGTTAATTGATACAAATAAATTTATAAAAGAACTTAGATATTATAACGGTATTAGTTATATTAGGTATGCACCGTTTGTTGACAATTTTTTGAATTACTATCAAGAAAAAGTGTTTTTTTACGGTTGGGACAATGAAAACAAGAGATTTGAACTTTATCAGATTTGGTCGCATAATTTAAAGAAACGAAATGCTGTATGTATAAAAACGGTATTCGATATTGATAATTTTAATATACCACTCGATTTAAAATTATTTGATAAAGATTTAACGTCAAAATTATATCCTAAAGACATTGAGAATTATGTTTATGAACAAATAAAATATGATAAAACCGTAAAAAATAAAATTTTAAGTATGTTCTATAATCAAAGAATAGAATTAAATAATATTCCAAAAATTATCGGAGTGAATATTTTAGAACAAGTATTGATAAGTACGCCGCTCATCTATTGGCAAGGATTGATGTATAAATTTTATAAAGACGGAAAAACATATCCCGAATTACTTAGAATAATGGGTAATATTATTAAGTTTAAAAGGAGTATCTATATAAAAAATATTCAACAAGGAGAAATTTTCATTAGGGTAGTAAAGCAATATTATGAATTATTGATTGCAAGTAGTTAGAAGGAGAGTTTATGTTTAGGGAGAAGTACGGAAAAAAATTTACAGAATATGAGAAAAAAATACTTTTATCACTTATGGCAATAGAGAAGATAACGTCATTAAAATTACATAAAGTTTTAAAAGTAACAGGTAGTATAGAGGAAATTTCTACACTTAGTGCAGGAGAGTTTGCTATTTATTTTGAAGATAAATCCGGTGAACTGTATTCTAAGTTTCTGCATAATTTAGATTTTGATTTTGATAGTTATTTTAAGTTTTATAATGTAAAGTGTATATTTTGCGATGATATTTACTATCCAAAAGAATTTTTTAGACTTTATGATTATCCGTTTGTAATTTTTTACAGAGGAAAGAAAGAGTTATTGTTATTTGGAAGAAAACTTTCAATAGTTGGAAGTAGGAATAATACCTGTTATTCGGAAGAAGCACTTAATGTAATAGTGCCGTATTTAACTAAGAATAATTTTGTTATTGTGAGTGGTCTGGCATACGGTGTTGATAGTTTGGCTCATAGTAGTGCGATAGAAAGTAACGGCTTTACCATTGGGGTCATTGCACACGGACATAATATTATTTACCCTGAACAAAGTAAAAATTTATATGAAAAACTTGAGAAAAATCACTTAATTATTTCGGAATATTTCCCTACTTCACCAATAAGGAAGTATAAATTTTTGGAAAGAAATAGATTGGTTGCCGGATTATCTTGGGCTTTATTGGTAACAGAAGCGGCAAAAAGAAGCGGAACATCACGAACTGTTAATTTTGCACTTGACATAGGTAGCACTGTTTTTTGTCTTCCGGGAAAATTTGGGGACAAGATGAGCATTGCTATAAATGAATATATAAAAGAGGGGGCGGTGTTAGTAAACAAATTAGAAGATTTTAACGACGAACTGGGATTTTAATAGATATTTGAAAGGATGATAATTATGACAGATATCTTATTTATAAATCCACTAGGTTGGGATAATTTTATTTGGTCGAAAATTATAGACAATATTGATAATAAAATCTTTGATTTCGTAGAGTTTACAGAAGAAAGTTTTAAGACAATATCAAAAAAAGAAATTGAACAGATGTTACTAAATAAAATGACAAAGGTAAAACGTGGTGGTTATATTATAAGCGTTTCTTATGGGACTGTTGCGTTACTAAATAGTCTGGAAAAATTTTCTGAATATCTTGACGGAATTAATTTAATAGTGGTTGAAGGGTTAGAACCCGTACCACCAAAATCTATATTGAAAAAATATTTTGAAGATGAAGTAAAGTTTAAAAGTAGAGAAGAATACTTGGAAAAAACACTTAGTGGAAACGAGTTGAAAAATGAGTCTTTAAAAGAAATGTTATTAAAAAGACTTATAAGTAAGGGTAGTGAATATGTCATAAGTCCATCAGCAAAAACAGAATATAAATATTTATCTCTTTATGCAGGAATAGATAATTTAAAATTATTAAAAAGATATAGGGGAATTTTTAATAGATTGACTATTTTTTCATATTTTAAATTAGTCGGAATCAGTTATATTCAAATAGAGGAGAACGATCATCTATTAATGGTGACAAAACCAAATATGATAATAGATATATTAAATAAATAAGGTTTATTTATGGAAGAGTTATATTTAAGTAAGATTTTGTATGTTATTAATAAACTACATAATTTTTTCAAAAATTTTGTAATTTCAAAAACATACATTACAAATTCAAATAAAAAAATTTATTAAAGGCAACTGGTTATCTAAAAGTTAATCAGTTGTTTTTATTTCTATACTTTTAAAACATATGATTTGATAATAGTTATCATTTACTATATAATGTAAACGTCGTTGGAGAAAATAAGTTAGATAAAAGAGGTAAGGAAATGAAAGACTTTTTTGAGATAATTAAGAGTAGACGCTCTGTAAAATATTATAAAAATGAAGTAAAAATTCCAAGAGAAGAGATAGTAGAAATGTTGAATATGGCGAATACCGCTCCATCATTTTGTAATTTCCAACCTTGGAGATATATTGTTGTAGATACTACTGAAGGCAAAGAAAAACTGGCTAAAGCGAATTATAATAAAGCTCAAAACGAAACGTCGTCAGCCATGATTATTTTATTAGGTGATTTAAATTACTTTGATAATTTTCATATGATTTATGGCTCCGCTGTAGATAAAGGATATCTTCCACAAGAAATAAAAGACGGGTTGTATAATGATATGGAAGGATTGGTTAATTCATTGAATGAAGAAACTAAGAGAGAAATAGTTTATTATGATTGTGGGCTTTGGTCAATGCAGTTTGCCAATATAGCACGTGCTAAAGGGTATGATACAAACATATTGGCAGGATTTAATAAAGAAAAAATAGTCGAACTTTTTGAAGTAAAAGAAGATTTTGTACCGGTTATGCTAATATCATTAGGGGAAAAAGAAAAAGACGGTCACAAAACAACAAGGATGAATGCAGAAAGTTTAGTATCGTTTGAGTAAAAGAAGTAAATATAGTAATAACTTTAACAAGCCCTAAAAAATTCTTTAGGCTTGTTTTTTCATATTACTTTTAATTTAATCTATAAAAGTATAAAATAATATTTGTACTAAAATAAAGTGTCAGGAGAAGAAAAGTGAATAAACTAGAAGCTGTAATTTTTGATTTTGATGGAACGATAGTAAATACAGAAAAAATATATTATGAAACTATGAGCGAGCTAACGAAGGAATGGCTTAATGAAAATCTTGATAAAATGGATTATATACATAATGTTTCGGGAACAAACGAAGAAACCAGCAAACGATATTATAATAAGAGATATAATATGACAGGTGAGGAATATGATAAATTCGAATTAGAAATTACAAAAAGAATTATAGCAAATTATCATAATGCAGAAATTCTTCCGGGGATTCCGGAAACGATGAGTTTTTTACGAGAAAGCGGCATAAAAATGGCAGTTGCCTCTAATAGGAAATTAGGTCATATTGAAGCAGGTTTAAGAAATAAAGGACTTGATAAATATATAGATGTTATTGCAACAAGAGATGATGTTAAAAATCCTAAACCTGCTCCGGATATTTTTTTACATGCAGCAAGTAAATTGGGTGTAAATATAAAAAATACAATAGCTATAGAAGACTCAAGACCCGGAGCATTAGGTGCAGGTATTTCTGGGGCTACGCTTATATTACAGACAAATGAGATAACAAAATATATGGATTTTAGCGGTGTAAATTATGTTTATAAAGATGTAGATTTATTAGAAACAGTAAAAAATATTGCTGCTAAAAATAGTTTATAATAAAGAAATAAGATAACTTCGTCAAAATATGAAATGGAGAAATTTACTGTTTTAAATTATATTTTTATATATTTATGAAATATATATTAAACAAAAAATAAGGAGGGAAATTATGTATAAAGCACAAGGGACAATAAAAGAGGGATTTACAACAACGGCGGTAACCTCATCGGGAGGAAAATATAAAATGTTTATTGAAGAAAATAGTGATGGACCGATGGATTTGTTTTCTGTAGCGTATGTTGGATGTATTAGTATGTGTGCTAAGGGATATTTTTTAAGAACATATACTCTAAAAAATTTGCAATTAAATGTTGAACTAACAGTAGATTATGACAATAAAAAAATTGTTGCGGATATTTATGTTGATAGAACTGAAGAACAGCTTGCATGTGGTGATAGACAAGGGGTGTTAGATAATATAAAACTTCGTTGTAAAGTATCTCATTTATTGACAAGTGATTTAGATATTAACTATAATGTAAAACCACTGAAAAAATAAAATATTAGTAAAAGATAATTACCTTTTTAACCAAATTTAAAAATCTTAAATTTAGGATAATTAAAGGTAATTGTTTTTTAATAATGATACATTATAAAATAAATTCTACATTACAGCAAAGTATAATTAAACCTTAACAAAACTTAAATAAAAATATTAATTGTGTTTAAACCTCCCTTTAAACTGTGTTTAAACTTTTATTGATAAGATTAAAACAAGTTAAGAATAAAGTTAGGAGGATTTTTATGGAAAACAACAATAATAGAGATAAAGAATTTAACACACAAAATTATAATAATGAATTATACGATAACCAACAAATAAATCAAGAATATTATAACGATCAGCAGACACAATATAACAACGATTATCAAAACGGTAATAATTACCAATATGATAATTCTTTTGAAATGCCTCAAACAACAAAGGATAATAGAAACTACGGAAAATTATTTTTAACGATATTTGCTTCTTTTGCTTTAGGGGCAACAAGCGTCTTTGGAGCACAAACAATTATGGGTTCTACAAAAACGACGAAAACGTCAAGTGTTGCAACGACAAAGCAGGAACAGGATAACCAAACAACAACTGTTAATGCAATTTCAAAAGCAAAAGATGCTGTAGTATCAATAGTTAATTATCAAAGCACATCAAATAACGGTTTGGATTCTGCTTTAAGAGGCATAACCGGAAAAAGTGGAAATAATTCAAATTCGAGTGAGTTAAAACCTGCTTCAAGCGGTAGCGGAGTAATTTATAAAAAAACGGGAAATACAGCCTACCTTGTAACAAATAATCATGTTATAAAAGGAGCTAAAAAATTAACAGCAATTCTCAGTGATGGAACTAAGGTTAATGCCGAAGTTGTAGGAACAGATGTTTGGACAGATATAGCCGTTTTAAAAATAAGTGCCGAAAATGTTACTACTACAATGGATTTTGCAGATAGTGACAAAGTTGCTGTTGGTGAAACGGCATTTGCCATAGGTTCACCGTTAGATGTTAATTTATCAAATACGGTAACAAAAGGTATAGTATCGGCTGTTAATAGACAGATACCGATGGATATTGACGGGGACGGTACAAGTGACTGGAATCAAACGGTAATTCAAACGGACGCTGCTATTAACCCGGGTAATAGTGGAGGGGCGTTAATAAACAATGAAGGAAAATTAATCGGAATTAATGAGTCTAAAATTGCTAAAGCTACTTCAAATGTTTCTGCCGAAGGTATAGGTTTCGGTATTCCGTCAAATGAAGTGAAATTAATAACAGAACAATTAGAAAAATCCGGGAAAGTAACAAGACCGGCTCTTGGGGTACAATTAGTTTCATTAGCATCGGTTGATAGTGATGTCGTGAAGTCTGAATTAAAATATAATGGTAAATCGGGAGTTGTTATAAGAAATGTAGAGGAAAATACTCCGGCTTCTCAAGCTGGTTTAAAAAAGTATGATGTTATAACTAAATTAAACGGTGTAGAAGTAAAAGATGTTGCGGCGGTAAGAAAATACTTATTTGAAAAAGCCAAAATCGGAGATAAAGTTACCGTAACTTATTACAGAAATGGAAAAGAACAAACAACAGATGTGGTAGTTCAATCTTTATCGAATAATTAATTAAGTAATAACTAATAAAATAACAACCAGCTTAATAATCAAAATAAATTTGAAATAAAATTATTAAGCTGGTTTATTTTGTTTGGAAAATGTTTTTAATTATACATTTGTACGCAACGGGATACTTAAAACCGCAATTTTTAAAAAATAATAAGTTTGAAAAATGTTTGATATTTGCTAAAAAAATAAAAATATGTTATTATACCTATGATAAAAATATAAGAAAATAGGTGAATAAATGAAAAAAGTAAGAAAAGCCATAATTCCGGCAGCAGGATATGGTACCAGATTTTTACCTGCTACTAAAGCATTACCGAAAGAAATGTTACCGATAATTGATACTCCTACTATTCAATATATAGTAGAAGAAGCGGTAAAAGCCGGAATAGAAGATATAATAATAGTAACAGGAAAGCAAAAAAGGGCTATAGAAGATCATTTTGACAGAAATGTAGAATTAGAAGTAGAATTGGAAAATAAAGGTAAGTTGGGAATGTTGGAAAAAGTAAAATATCCAACAACGCTTGCTAATATTCACTATGTTCGTCAAAAAGAAATGGCAGGTTTAGGAGATGCTATTTTAACAGCACGCAGTTTTATAGGAGATGAGCCGTTCGCCGTTTTACTTGGAGATGATGTCGTAGTGAATAAAGAAAAACCGGCGATTAAACAGTTAATAGAAAAATCTGAAAAAACAGGTTGCTCTGTTATTGGAGTACAAACAGTTCCTGAAAATCAAACTCATAGATATGGGATAATTGCTCCAAGATCAAATGACGGAAAATTATACGAGGTGGAAACTTTTGTTGAAAAACCTGCACAAGGGACAGCGCCATCTAATCTGGCTATAATGGGACGCTATGTTCTTAATCCGGGGATATTTAAACATCTTGAAAAAAAACAAGTTGGTGTTGGCGGAGAAGTACAATTAACTGATGCAATTCAAATGTTAAATAAAGAAGAAAAAGTCTACGCCTATGATTTTGAAGGGCAACGTTATGACGTTGGTGAAACTATCGGTTTTGTAAAAACTACAATAGATTTTGCACTTCAAAGCGACTTAAGGGATGAGTTGATTCCATTTTTAAAAGAAAAATTAGCAGATTTATAAGTATAAGTAATAGTTACCAATAAACAAGATTGAAAATTTACGATCTTGTTTTTTATTTTGGAATAATTATAGAGATTTTATTTAAAGAAGGTGCTATAAAAATTTTGAAAGATTATAATTAAAATTTTTAATAATAACTCCGTTTATAAATTTTAATCATTAAAAAGATATAAAATATATTTAAATTAAAATTTTCCAGTGCTATACCAGTAAAAGTAAAATTTTGAAAAAGAAACTTATTATGTCTGAAAGTTTTATCTGATAATTTTAATCTATTTTTATTTTTAATATATATTAAAATTCCAAAAAAGAAACTTTTAAATTTTCCAATAGTTATTGAGGAAAAATTTTATTTTTGTAAGTGTAACCATAACTTTTAATAACAGATTTTCAAATGATAATACGTTTCAATTAGAGAATAAATTATAGAGAGAATTATATTAAAATATTTTTATTGAAAAAGGCATATATTCAATAATTTAACCAATTGTCTATGCAAAATTTAAAAAACTTTAAAAAAAACTTTGAAAAATTGTTTAAAAATGTTTTGCAAAATTATTAAGACTGTTATACAATAAATATAGTAGGAGTTTTATGCTACTGCTTATTCATAATCTTTAAGGAAAGGAGGAAAAGGTATGTTAGAGTTTAGTAATGTTGAAAAAATCAATATTCCGCTAAAACAACACGTTGGTGGTCCTTGTCAGGCTATTGTTAATGTCGGGGATCATGTAAAACGTGGTCAATTAGTTGCTACACCTAACGGATTAGGTGCTAATATTCATACTAGTTTATCTGGTGTTGTAGAAGAAATTAACGATATGAACATCGTTGTAAAATTAGACAAAGAACAAACAGATGACTATGTGAGATTAGAAAAAACTGACGATAAGTTGCAAAAAATAAAAGATGCAGGTATTGTCGGTGTTGGTGGAGCCGGTTTCCCTACCGGAATTAAGTTATCGGCACAAATACCGGGTGGTTATGTTATTGCTAATGCAGCAGAATGTGAACCGATTTTAGGACATAATGTTAAGTTTATGGAAGAAAATCCGGAAGAACTTGTTCGCGGTCTGAAATATATTGTTGAATTGACCGGTGCAAAAGAAGGATATATTGCGATAAAAACAAAATATCGTAAAGCATTGCTTGCATTAGGTAAAGCGTGCAAAAATGAACCTAATATTAGTATAAAAATCTTACCTAATATGTATCCGGCAGGAGATGAACGTGTTATCGTTAGGGAAACATTAGGCGTGATTTTAAAACCGGGTCAATTACCATTAGAAGCTAATGCAATTATCTCAAACGTTGAGACTATTAAACGTATAGTGGAAGCAATAGAAGAAGATAAGCCGTTGATTGATAAAGATCTTACAGTAGGCGGACGTGTAAATAATCCAAGCATATTCTTAGATGTACCGATCGGATTACCGATTAGTGTATTTATAGAAAAAGCCGGCGGTTATATTAACCCACATGGAGAGATTGTTCGTGGGGGACCATTTACAGGACGCCCGGCACAAGAAGGAGATCCTATCAATAAAACAACCGGTGGTCTTCTAGTGGCTATGCCATATCCACAAGAAAGAGAAAAAGTAGGAATACTAATTTGCGAATGTGGTGCACAAGAAGAACGTCTTCGCCAAATTGCTGACGGAATGGGTGCTGATGTAGTGTCTGTCCAAATGTGTAAACGTATGAAACCGGATAAAAACGGTAGATTGCGTTGTGAATTACCGGGAATTTGTCCGGGACAAGCGGAAAAAGTATTGAAAATGAAAAAAGATGGTGCGAAAGCAGTCATTACTGGTACTTGTCAAGATTGAACTAACACCGTTACAGGTGTAGCTCCTAGGTTAGGAGTAAAAGTTTATCATAGTACCGACCATGTACTTCGTGCCACTGACCATCATTTATACAGAAGCTATAAAAGCTTAGAATTACATAATAATAAATAATTAGTTGGAGGTTAGAAGTAATGTCAATTACAGTAGAAACTGCAAAAGAACACTTAAATGACAAAGCGGTATTTTGTTGCAGAGCTGAGGAAGGTATCGTAATTAACCCTGAAAACCTAGAAGATCCAGGTTTATTTGATGACTTAGAAGATTCAGGATTACTATCATTCCCAGACAATGCATTAACAATCGGACAAGTATTAGGAGCAAAATTAACAAAAACAACAGACGCTCTAATACCAATTACACCGGATATCATTGATGCTGTCCAAGGTGTAGAAGAAGAAAAAGCAGAAGAAAAACAAGAAGAAGTAGTAGTAGAGGAAGAAGCTAACGTAGTGGCAGAGCCGGTTCCTGCTCCCGTAGTGGTGGCAGAACAAACACAAGCTCCGGTAAATTCAGGAGTATTCAAACTACAAATCGGTAAAGGTGAAAATATTAACCTTGAAATTCCACTATCAGCTTTTGCAGGACAATCTGCAGCACCGGTTGCACAACCGGCAGCACCTGCTCAAGTAGCAGAAACTAAAGCTGTAGAAGCTCCTAAAACAGAAACAGTAGAAGAAAAAAAAATGGAAGAAAAGCATGAAGGTGAACCAAAATTCATTCGTTCTCTTTTAACAAAACACTACAAAATTGATAAAGTAGTCTTCGGTGAAAAAACAGAAATTAAAGGTACAACTTTAGTATTAGGAACTCCGGAAGATTTATGTAAAGCTGCTATTGAATCAGAAGAATTAGTAGAGGATGTTAAATTGGAAATCATCACTCCTGAACAGTATGGTACATACAGTGAAACAATAATGGACGTGCAACCGATTGCGGTTAAAGAAGAAGGAGAAATCGGTCATGGTGTTACTCGTGAACTTAAAGGTGTAGTAATGGTTCTTACAGGAACAGACGCTAACGGAGTTCAAATCGGGGAATTCGGTTCTTCAGAAGGAGAATTGGATCGTAACATTATGTGGGGTCGTCCAGGTGCTCCGGATAAAGGAGAAATCTTCATTAAAGGACAAGTAACAATCAAAGCGGGGGCTAACATGGAACGCCCAGGACCATTAGCAGCTCACAAAGCATTTGATCATATTACAGAAGAAATTCGTAAAGCTCTTAAAGAATTAGATGATGAAAGTTTGGTAATTGGTGATATTAAATTGGAACAATATCGTCATCCGGGAAATAAAAAAGTGTTGATAGTTAAAGAAATCATGGGACAAGGTGCGATGCACGATAACTTGATTTTACCGGTAGAACCAGTAGGAACACTTGGTGCTAAACCTAACGTTGACTTAGGTAACTTACCGGTTATGCTTGCTCCAACAGAAGTATTGGATGGTGGTATCCATGCGTTAACATGTATCGGACCGGCTTCAAAAGAAACTTCTCGTCACTACTATCGTGAACCGTTAATATTAGAAGCGATGGCTGATGAAGAAATCGACTTAGTAGGGGTATTACTAGTTGGATCTCCACAAGCTAACTCAGAAAAATTCTATGTATCTAAACGTGTAGGTATGACTATTGAAGCTATGGATATTGATGGTGCTATCGTTACAACAGAAGGATTCGGTAACAACCATATCGACTTTGCATCACATATTGAACAAATCGGTTCTCGTGGAGTATCTGTAGTAGGTATGACTTACTCTGCAGTTCAAGGGGCTCTTGTAGTAGGTAACGAATACATGAAAGCTATGGTAGATAATAACAAATCTAAACAAGGTATTGAAAACGAGATTCTTTCAAACAATACATTATGTAGAGAAGATGCTGTTCGTGCTTTAGCAATGCTTAAAACACAAATGGGCGGCGGAGAAATCAAAAAAGCTGAAAGAAAATGGAATCCTAATGTTAAATTAAATAACGTGGAAGTTATTGAAAAAGCTACAGGAGAAAAAATAGAGCTATTAGAAAACGAACAAATTTTACCAAAATCTAAAAAACGTCAAGAAATTTACGAAAAAGAAGATTAATTTTTAAGAGTAGGAACTAAGTTATGATTGAAAAATTAAAATATGCGTCTACAGAAAGAGTGTTCGAAGGGATAATAGTTGATCATAACGATGCCAGCGTTACGATAGATATTAAAGGGCGTTTAGGGCAATTTAAAATTCCTATGAGAATGTTGATTTCTGAATATCCTGTGCAAATAGGTCAAGAAGTTGCCTTTTTGTTCAGTTATCCGGAAGTTATAACAGAAGAACCTGACGAACATTATGTAAATGCAATAAAAAATACTAAAAAGTTACAAGAAGAAGTAAAAAATAGAAGACTAAAAGAAGAATAGTAGGAAGGAGAATTTAGAATGTCATTAACGATATTTGAAGGTCTACAATCAGAGATTTATGTACCGATTACACCAAAACCAGTTTGGGCTCCAGTGACTAAAGAATTAAAAGACATGAAAGTAGCATTAGCAACTGCTGCGGGAGTTCACTTAAAAACAGATAAAAGATTTAACTTAGCAGGGGATACAACATTCCGTGAAATTCCGGATACTGCACACAGTTCAGATCTTATGGTATCTCATGGTGGGTACGATAATGCCGACGCTAATAAAGACATCAACTGTATGTTTCCGATTGATAGATTACATGAACTGGCTAAAGCCGGCTTCATCGGTAGCGTAGCAGAATTCCACTATGGATTCATGGGTGGTGGTGGAGACCAAGAGGCTTTCACTAACAGAACAGGTCCGGAGATCGCTAAAAAATTAAAAGAAGAAAATGTTGATGCAGTTATTTTAACTGCTGGTTGAGGTACTTGCCATAGAACTGCCGTGATCGTGCAGAGAGCAATTGAGGAAGCAGGTATTCCAACAATCTTAATAGCAGCACTACCACCAGTAGTGCGTCAAAACGGTACTCCAAGAGCCGTTGCTCCACTTGTACCAATGGGAGCAAACGCAGGAGAACCTGGTAACGTTGAGCAACAAACACAAATTCTAGAAGCAACTTTAGAGCAACTAGTTAAAATACCAAGTGCAGGTAAAATAGTTCCTCTTCCATTTGAGTATATCGCTCACGTGTAGGAGTTTACTAAATTAGAAGAGGGATGTGAATCTCTCTTCTTTTTTAACAAAGAAACTGTATTATAAAACAGTTTCGGTTGTGTTTCAATACAGTTTTTAATAAATAATAGGGGATGATGACTTATGCCAAAAGAAAAATTACAAATAAAAGCATTCCATATTAATACTGTTACACTTGGTAAGAAGGTTAAGATTGATAATAATGTACTGACTATACCAACAGAAATAGTATATAATAAAGAAATTTTTGAAACTGTAAGTATAAAAATTATTAAACCGAAAGAACATGATATTTATGTTAATACTATAATGGATATAGTACCAATTTCAACAAAAGTAATAGGACGACTTGGAGAAGGAATAACTCATACATTGACCGGTGTTTATACATTGCTTACCGGGGCAAATACTAAAGGGGAACAGATGCATGAGTTTGGCTCTTCAGAAGGTATTTTAAGTAAGCAATTGGTGCTTAATAAAGCAGGATCACCGTCAGTTAATGATTACTTAATTCATATTGATGTTGTGATTAAAGATAATGTAGATTTTGATAGAGCTTTAGCATTTTCAATTTTTGAGTTATCAGATTTATATCTTCAAGAAATTAGAGAAATTATGAAGGTGCTTAGTGGACGTGATGCTGATGAAGTTCATGAATTTTATAATACATCAAATCCAGGTAAGCCTAAAGTCGCTCTTGTAAAAGAAGTAGCTGGGCAAGGAATGATGTATGATAATCAGTTATTTCCGATAGAACCGAGCGGAATAGATAAAGGGATTTCCATTATAGATATGAATAATATGCCGGTATTACTTACAGCGAATGAATATCGTGACGGTGCTATAAGGGCTATGGTATAGAAAGAAGGTGTTAGTATGGGGATAGGACCATCTACAAAAGAAACCAGTTTACACCACTTTAGAGATCCGTTACTTGATACATTAGCTACTGACCCAGATATTGATTTTCAAGGTGTAATTATTGTTGGAACGCCACAAGACAATAGATTAAAACATCTTGTAGGCTGGCGAACGGCTGTATGGCTGGAGGCTATGAGAACAGATGGAGCTATTATTTCAGCAGACGGCTGGGGGAATAGTGATGTTGACTATGCCAATACAATGTTTGAAATAGGAGAGAGAGGAATTTCTATAGTTGGTTTAAAATTTATGGGAAAACATAAATTTGTGGTAGAAAATCAGTATACAAAATATGTCTTAGATTTTAATAAGTCTAAAGAAGGTGTAGAAACAGAAATTGTTTGTCAGAATAATATTGATTATTCTGATGCGAGAAAAGCGTTGGGACTTTTAAAATTAAAAATGAGACAAGATGCAAATAAATAATTTAAGGAGAGAATTATCATGAAATTAAATAAAATGATTTCGGTTATAGATACACATACAGCAGGGGAAGCGGCTCGTTTAGTAACAGCGGGTATTCCAAAAATTCCCGGTAAGGATATGGTAGAGAAAAAACAATATTTTATCGACCATTTAGATGATGTTAGAAAATCTGTAATGTTTGAACCACGCGGGCATCAGGATATGTTTGGAGCATTCTTACTACCTCCAACAAAAGAAGAAGCGGATTTCGGATTAGTATTCATGGATACCGGCGGTTACTTAAATATGTGTGGACATAATACCATTGCAGCGGTAACAGCTTCAGTTGAGACAGGTATGGTTGATGTAGAAGAAGGAGCTACAGAAAAAGAAGTTGTTGTAGAAACACCGGCAGGGTTAATCTATGCAACAGCAAAATTAAAAGATAATGGAACAAAAGTAAAAGAAGTTTCATTTAGAAATGTTGAGTCATTTTTATACAAACGTGATTTAGAACTAGATGTAGAAGGTGTTGGTCATATTAAATTTGATATTTCATTTGGTGGTAGTTTCTTCTGTATTCTTTCAGCTGATCAATTAGGGTTGGAAGTAAAACCGGAAAATGCCTCTAAATTGAAAGAAATGGGGCTAAAAATCAGAGATGCGGTTAATGCAAATGTAGAAATTCAACATCCGACATTATCACACATCAAAACTGTAGATTTAGTAGAAATTTATGATAAACCGACTCATCCGGAAGCTACATATAAAAACGTTGTAGTATTCGGGGATGGTAATATTGACAGATCACCTTGTGGAACAGGTACTTCTGCAAAATTAGCAACATTATATGCTAAAGGTGAATTAAAACCGGGAGATCCTTTTGTATATGAAAGTATTTTAGGTACTTTATTCAAAGGTAGAATTGTTGAAGAAAGAAAATTAGCGGATTATGATGCTATTATTCCGGAAATAACAGGTTCTGGTTATATATTAGGATTTAGTAATTATGTATATGATCCGGATGATTCACTAACTTATGGATTCTTATTAGGATAGGAGAAAAGAGATGTTTAGTTTAGTAAATATATTATTAATGTTATTAGCTGCTTCAGGTATATACTTTTTGGCAATGTGGGTGTTGGATATAGTAAAAAACAAAGATGCTGAAAGTGAAGATTCAAACCCTATAATCGGATTCTTTATCGGATTAATAACAGACTTTATGGATACTTTGGGTATCGGTAGTTTTGCTCCGACAACATTACTTGCAAAAGTAACAGGTTTTATAAAAAATGACAGATTCTTACCGGGAACATTAAATGTAGGGCACACAATTCCCGTATTAATCGAAGCATTTTTATTCATTCAAGCGGTTAAAGTAGAGGCTGTAACCTTACTTTCTCTAATTGCAGCAGCAGTTATTGGTGCTTTAGTAGGAGGACGTATAGTAACAAAATTACCTGAGAAAAAAATTCAGGTTGTTATGGGATTTGCTTTAATTATTACAGCGTTGTTAATGTTTGCCAGTAAAATGGGATGGCTTGCACTACTTGGTGCTAACAATACAGCACTTAAATTAACAGGAATAGCCCTAATAGTAGGTATAGTTGGTAACTTTATTTTTGGAGCATTAATGATGGCAGGAGTAGGTTTGTATGCACCGTGTTTAGCAATGGTATCACTATTAGGAATGGATCCGAAAGCTGCATTCCCTATTATGATGGGTTCATGTGCCGCATTAATGGCGATTGGATCTCCTAAATTTATTAAAGAAGGATTATACCCAAGAAAAGGTGCAATTGGTGTTACAATCGGTGGTATAATCGGGGTTATCGTCGGATATCAATTTATTACTTCATTATCATTATCAAGTTTACTATGGTTAATTATCGTAGTAGTTATTATTACAGGACTTGATATGTTAAGAAAAGGATTTAAAAAAGAAGTAGCATAGAAGTAAAAAACTTTAATGTCAACTCACCTTATAGTTATGAAAACACATTTGAAAATACAATGATGATATGTTACAATAGTAGTGTTAGATATTAGAAATGTATGGAATAAAGTGAAATATAATGAAAGAAAGAACATAGATATATTTAGTAGGGGGTTAATCCCAATTTAGAGTGTTAGAGAATTCTAGCACTCTATACATTTTTGTGATGAGATTGATCTATAAGAAAAAAGTTGTAGATATTATTTTTTCAGAAAATTGCTAAATATTTTCATACTAGAAGTAATAATTTACCGGATAAAAGGTAAATTATAATAAAAGCAAGAGGTGAAGAGATGTTTAATTTAGTAAACACAGTGTTGTTGTTATTAGGGATAGCAGTTGTGTATTTTGTTATTACATTAGCTATGGACGTAATTAAGAATAAGGACAAAGTTAAAAAGGAATCAAATTTTATTTTAGGATTTATAATAGGAATTATAACAGATTTCTTCGATACTTTGGGAATTAGCAGTTTTGCGATAACGACTCTGTTAGGAAGAGTAACGGGTTTTATAAAAAATGACAGGCTATTACCGGGGACTTTGAATATAGGGCATGCAGTACCGACAGCTACTGAGGCATTTTTATTTATTTCTGCTGTAAAAGTAGAGGCTATTACACTTTTATCACTAATAGTTGCGGCCGTGGTAGGATCACTGGTCGGCGGTCGTATAGTTACTAAATTACCGGAGAAAAAAATACAAATTGTAATGGGATTTGCTTTATTATTTACTGCTGTTTTAATGTTTACTAAAAAAATGGGATGGTTGGATTTACTTGGTGCAAACAACACCGCACTTGAATTAACCGGGTTATTGTTGATTATAGGAATAGTCGGTAACTTTATTTTTGGAGCATTAATGATGGCAGGAGTAGGGTTATATGCACCGTGTCTTGCCATGGTTTCTTTGTTAGGGATGGATCCGAAAGCTGCATTTCCCGTTATGATGGGTTCATGTGCCGCATTAATGGCAGTGGGATCTTCTAAATTTATTAAAGAAGGGCTATACCTAAGAAAAGGAAGTGTTGCAATTACTATTGGAGGAATTATTGGAGTAATTATTGCTTATCAATTTATTAATTCATTATCGATTTCAGGACTTATGTGGTTAGTAATTGCCGTAGTTACTATAACCGGCTTTGATATGTTGAGAAAAGGTATAACTAATAAAAAGATGTCTTAATAATATTTTATGACAATTATTAATTCAACAAAATAAAGAATAACTACAAAAAATTTCAAAAAGCTATCCTTTAATAAGGATAGTTTTTCTATTATTATTTTATAGAAATTAGGAAATAACATATAGAAAAAAAGTAAAATATTTTTTCGATTAAACTTTACAAATAATAATAAATGTAATATAATATTTATTTGCAAGGGTATTCATTAATATATTAAAGGAGAGATTATATGAGTTTAGTAGTAATATTGTTAGGTTTATTGTCGTTAGCGGCGGTATATTATGTTGTGATATGGGCACAAGACATTATAAAAAACTGGAGTGAACCGGATAATTCTAATCCGATTTTAGGATTTGTAATAGGTATTATTACGAATTTTTTTGATGTGCTTGGAATAGGAAATTTTTCAACAATAACATTAGCATCACAGTTGACAGGTTTTATAAAAAACGATAGATTATTGCCCGGAATGTTAAACATAGCGAGTGTTGTACCCGTTTTAATTGAAGCGTTTTTATTTATTTCAAATGTTGAGGTCGGTGCAGTTACATTGTTATCTTTAATTATAGCGGCAGTTGTCGGTGCATTGGTAGGAGGACGTATAGTAACAAAATTGCCTGAATATAAAATACAAATTGTAATGGGATTTGCCTTGTTGATAACAGCGTTTCTAATGTTTGCCAAAAAGGTAGGTTGGTTGGCATTATTGGGAGAAAATAATACGGCGGTTAATTTAACAGGTATTGCTCTAATTATCGGTATCGTAGGAAATATTATTTTTGGAGCATTAATGATGGCAGGTGTGGGGTTATATGCACCATGCTTAGCGATGGTATCACTATTAGGCTTAAATCCGAAAGTTGCTTTTCCGATTATGATGGGTTCATGTGCCGCATTGATGGCAATGGGGTCTCCAAAATTTATTAAAGAAGGTATGTATCCAAGAAAAGGGACATTAGGGCTAGCGATTGGCGGAATAGTCGGAGTGTTTATAGGATACCAGTTTGTTAAATCATTATCAGTAGATAGTTTGATATGGATAATTATTGTTGTAGTAATTTATACAGGTATTATGATGCTAAGGAAAGGAATTAAAAATCATTAAAAAATAGTTTAGTAAATATATAAAAGCTGATTAATAAGTAATAAATCAATGAGATGTTCTTAAACATTGTATGAATTTAGTTACTAGATGATCAGCTTTTTAGTTTATTATATATTTTTATTTTTGAATGATTGGACAGTTGAGTAACAGAACACAATAACGGCTATCCAAATTATTATAAATGAAATAAGTTTCTCAATACTAAGAGCTTCTCCATAAACGAAGATTCCTATAAGAAATTGCATTGTTGGTGGAATGTATTGAAGTATTCCTAATAAATATAGCGGTATGTGATTGGCACCTTTAGCAAAAAGCATAAGCGGTACTGCAGTTATAGCACCGGAAAGTAGAATCCAAATAATAGTCATAGTACCGTCGGTGTAGAAAGTTAAGTTATTATTTATTGTTAAGTATGAAATATAAATAAGTGCTATTGGGAAAACAATTGCAGTTTCTACTAACAAGCTGGCTTTTGGGCTAATAACAATTTTCTTTTTACACAGGCTATATAAACCGAAAGTTAGTGCAAGCATTATAGAAATCCATGGAAGAGACCCTAAAGATATAAATAAATATAATAATGATATGCCGACACAAATACAAGCGATAATTTGAGTACGACTAAGATGCTCTTTTAAAAATATAACAGCTAGGATAATTGTTACTATTGGATTTAAGTAGTAACCGAAACTTGCTTCCAGCACATGATTTGTATTAACAGCAATAATGTAGGTTAGCCAGTTAATTGTAATAAGAATAGCGGCTATAACTAAAAGTATGAATTTTTTCTTATCTTCCCATAATTTTGAAATTTCTTTGAATATTTTCTTTTTATTTTTTGAAATAAAAACGATAAACAACATAAAAACAAAAGACCAAATTATCCGATGTGATAAAACTTCATAAGCGTCAATGTTTTTTAATAATTTGAAATAGACAGGAAAAACTCCCCATGATAAATAACAAATTAAAATAGCAATTAAACTTTTTTTTGTATTATTCATAATAAACACTCCTTATTGTATAAAATAATATATAATTTATATACAAAATATTTTTTGTTGCTGA
>NZ_KI271837.1 GCF_000469465.1 Gemella bergeri ATCC 700627
TTATCAGTCCGATTTTTTGTTGAGCCAAAATTAACCGTAGCTAATCCTACGGTTAATTTTTTAACAAAATTTTATTTTTTTAAAAATTATTCCGGTAACTTCTGAAAAGGCAGCTACCTCATCTTGAGTAAATCTGTTGAATAATGTTGAATCAATATCCAACAAAGCTACCACTTTGTTATCTTTTAAAATAGGAATAACAAGTTCACTGTTAGATGCACTGTCACATGCTATATGACCGGAAAAATTATGAACATTTTCAACATATACGGTATTTTTTGTAGTAAAGCAGTGACCACATACGCCTTTGTTAAAAGGAATTCTGGTACAGGCAACTTTTCCTTGAAAAGGACCGAGAACTAAGTTATTTTGAACAGAATCAACTAAATAAAAACCAACCCAGTTTGTGTCAGGAAGATACTCCTTGTAGAAAGCAGAAAGATTAGAAAGGTTGGTAATCAGATTACTCTCATTTGCTATTAGTGCATTTGCTTGTTCAATAAATAAATTTTTGTTATTAACAATATTCATAAATAAAACCTCCACAAAATTTATTTTATTATCGCATAAGTTGGTTAAAAAATAAAGAGAAATATATAAAATAACAATATTTCAAAAAAATATAATTATTTGACAATAACATAGTTTTATTATATTATTTTAAGTATAAATTTTAAAAACGATGATTAAGACGGTATACAGTGTATTTCTAGCAGGGAGCAACTTTTTAACTGGAAGGGTTGTATTAATATAATGTATATTTTCAGCTTATGAGTAATTGTATAAGTAATAGTTATGAGTACAATCGGGTAGTGTCCGTTATGCACTTTAAAATATAAGGAAGCTTATTGTAGCTTCGAATTTGGGTGGTACCACGATATATTCGTCCCTAGGGTGAGAAAACTCTAAGGGATTTTTTATTTTAGATAAGTTATATTTATAGATGTAATTTTAGGAGGAGATAATATGTCTTTATTAGAAAATATAAAAAGAGAATACATTGAATTAGTAAAAGAAGTTTCTGATGAAAAATCTTTATATGAACTTAAAGTCAAATTTTTAGGTAAAAAAGGGCAGTTAACCGAGGTTATGAAGAGAGCGAAAGACTTAGCTCCTGAAGAACGCCCGGCTTTTGGAAAAAGTGTTAATGAGATAAAAAATTATATTAATCAGAGTATTGAAGAAACACGTAAGGAAATTGAAGAGCGAGCGTTGGAATTAAAGTTAGCGAATGAGGAAATTGATGTGACATTACCAAGTAAAAAAATAGAACTTGGTGGTGTAAATCCTTTAAATAAAATTATTGAAGAGATAGAAGAAATTTTTATCTCAATGGGATATAGTGTCGCAGAAGGACCGGAAGTAGAAACCGATAAATTTAATTTTGAGATGTTAAACTTGCCGAAAGATCATCCGGCACGTGATATGCAAGATTCGTTTTATATCACCGATGAACTTTTGATGCGCACTCAAACATCACCGGTACAAGCACGTGAGATGCTTAAAGCAAATGGTAGAGGACCTGTGAAAATTATTTGTCCCGGTAAAGTATTTAGACGTGATAATGATGATGCAACACATTCTCATCAATTTACACAAATTGAAGGATTAGTAGTTGATAAAAATATTACATTTAGTGATTTAAAAGGAACATTAGAACATTTTATTCAGGCAATTTTTGGGGAAAATAAAAAAATACGTTTACGCCCAAGTTTTTTCCCGTTTACCGAACCGTCGGTTGAAGTTGATGTATCGTGGGGAAATGAAGATGATGAAGAAAATATTAAATGGTTAGAAATTCTTGGAGCAGGTATGGTTCATCCTAATGTGCTTAAGATGGCAGGTTTTGATCCGGAATTGTATACCGGTTTTGCATTTGGTATGGGACCGGAGCGAGTGGCAATGTTGAAATATGGAATTAGTGATATTAGAAATTTCTATACAAATAATATTAGATTTTTGAAACAATTTAATAGTGATAGAAATGATTAATGGAGGTAAATTATGTTAGTAAGTTATAATTGGTTAAAACAATATATAGATATTAAAGATAATGCACAAGATCTGGCAGAAAAAATTACACGAGGTGGAATTGAGGTAGAAGGTGTAGAATACTTAGCAGAAAATATTTCTAATGTTGTTGTAGGTTATGTAAAATCAAAAGAAAAACATCCGGATGCTGAGAAATTAAATGTTTGCATAGTTGATGTCGGAGAAAAAGAAGATTTACAAATTGTCTGTGGTGCACCGAATGTGAAAGCAGGGCAGTGTGTGATAGTAGCTAAAATTGGTGCAAAATTACCGGGTATTAAAATTAAAAAAGCGGAATTACGCGGTGTAGAATCTCAGGGAATGATTTGCTCGCTAAAAGAACTGGGTCTAAATCAAAGTGTTGTACCAAAAAAATATCAAGATGGTATTTATATTTTTGAAACAGAACAAAAACTTGGAAGTGATGTAGTAGAAATTTTGGGATTAAATGATTATATTTTGGATCTCTCTATTACGCCAAATAGAGCAGATGCATTGAGTATGCGTGGTTTAACTTATGAACTGGGTGCTTTATATAATCAAACGGTTAGGTTTAATGATAAAAAATGCGAAGAAAATACTACGGATACCGACTTAAAAGTATCAATTCAAAGTGAAAATTGTGTAAATTATTTAGCACAGATTGTAAATAATATTACAGTAGTTGACTCACCATTATGGTTACAAACATGTTTAATGAATTCAGGTATTAGACCAATTAATAATATTGTGGATATAACAAATTATGTTCTGTTAGAATTTGGACAACCAATGCACGCTTTTGATAAGAAATTAACCGGAGAAAATATTGTAGTACGTGATGCTGCTGCAGGAGAAATTTTAAAAACATTAGATAATGTTGAAAGAAAATTGCAAAAGGATGATTTAGTTATAACTGACGGTATAACCCCCATCGCATTAGGTGGAGTAATGGGCGGAAAAAATACCGAAGTAAACAGCAAGACAACAAGTATTATTTTAGAGTCAGCTTATTTTAATCCTGTTACTGTTCGCAAAACTTCTGCTTACCACGGTTTGAGAAGTGATTCTTCTGCACGTTTCGAAAAGGGCATTGATATTAATATACAAAGAGTCGCATTACAAAGAGCAACTGAGTTAATTTTAGAGTTATGTCCGGAAGCAACAATAGAAACAATTGTGGGAGAAACAAAAGCGGTTGGCGATAAAGAAATAATAATTACCGAAAATTATATTAATGATTATTTAGGAATAGAGTTATCCAAAGAGGAAATTATTAATATTTTACGAAGTTTGAGTTTTAATGTGAAAAAAATAGAAGATTATTTATTGGTAAAAATTCCGACAAGAAGACCGGATATTACAATTAAACAAGATTTAGTGGAAGAAATAATCAGAATATACGGTTATGATAATTTAGCTTCTACATTACCTAAATTTTCTAAAACAACACGTGGCGGGTTAACTTATAGTCAACGAGCGGTAAGAGATTTAAGAAAAATTTTTGTAACATTAGGATTTAATGATACAATTAATTATTCGTTAGTATCTGAAAAGGAAAGTACAGAATTTACACTAGGAGATCACCATAAGGTAAGATTACTTATGCCTATGACAGAAACACATTCAACATTACGTCAAAGTCTTATACCGGGGTTATTAAATGCAACGGCATATAATGTAGCTCGTAAGCAGAAAAATCTTAAAATTTTGGAAATAGGGAAAGTTTTCTTCGGTAGTGGTAATGATAATATTCAACCAACTGAAAAATTATACCTATCAGCAGCATTAACAGGAGTAGAATACTCTGCAAAATGGTTAAAAGAGGAAAGAAAAATAGATTTTTATAGTACCAAAGGATATTTAGAAACTATTTTTGAAAGATTAGGATTGGTAGAAAAAATCTCTTACAAATCAATTAAATTGAAAAATATGCACCCCGGAAGAACGGCAGAAGTATATCTTGGGGAAAAAAGATTAGGTTTTATTGGAGAAATTCATCCTGTTTACGCCGGAAATAAAGGTTTAAATACAACTTATGTTTTTGAAATCAATTTGGAAGAAATTATTTCAGAGAAAAAAGTTAAACCACTTTATGAAGAAGTAACTAAATATCCGGAAATTACTCGTGATGTAGCAATGCTTGTAGATAACAAAGATGAATATGCAAATATATATTCGGTAATTGAAAATGTAAACAGTAAACTTATTACTAATGTAGAGTTATTTGATTTATATGAGGGATTAGAGCTTCTTACAGGGAAAAAATCTATAGCACTTACATTAACTTATAGTGATAAAGAAAAAACTTTAACTGATGAAGAAGTGACAAAAGTTCATGAAAAAGTATTAGATGCTTTAAGTAACTATGGTGCAATCATAAGATAGGAGAATGCTTATGGTATTAAAAATTTTATTGTTATGTATATCGGCTTATCTTATCGGTGCGATTCCTTTTGCCTTAATAGTAGGAAAAGTATTTTACAATGCTGATATTAGAACTATGGGTAGTGGTAATCTCGGAACGACAAATACTTTTAGATGTCTTGGAAAAAAAGCGGGAGTTATTGTTTTTGTAATGGATGTTGTAAAAGGAATAATCGCAATTTTTATCCCTACACTCGTTATAGGTAGAGTAGAATATCTATCGATATTCGGAGCATTTGCAATGATAGGACATGTATTTCCTATTTTTGCAAATTTTCGTGGGGGTAAAGCGGTGGCAACAGGTTCGGGAGTATTTATATTTTTATATCCATTTTTAAGTATGGTTATGATTGTAATATTTTTCGCTACAATATTTTTAACAGGTTATGTATCATTAGGCAGTATTTTAATATGCTTAATGTCAATAATTTATTTATCTATTTTTGAGGTTGGAGTAGATAAGTATATAATGATAACAATGTGTATTTTTGTTATTTATATGCACAAAAAAAATATAAAAAGACTTTTGAATGGAACGGAGAGTAAATCAAAATTAAAAATAGGTGGAAAAAATGACAGAAATAATTAGTGGAACAAGTTTAGCAAAACGATTAAGAGAAGAAATAAAACAGGAAGTAGAGATTTTAAGAGAAAAAAATATTGTACCAACTCTAGCGGTAGTTATAGTAGGGAATAATAAAGCATCTCTTAGCTATGTTAATTTTAAACATAAGGCATGTTTAGAAAATAATATAAAGTCTATAAAAGTAGAACTTGATGAAAATATTACAACAGAAGAGTTAGTTAATGAAATAAATAAATTGAATACTGATAATACAATAAATGGTATTTTAGTTCAATTACCATTGCCACAAAGTATTGATGAGGAAAAAATTCTAAATGCTATAAATCCGGAAAAAGACGTTGATGGGTTTCATCCGATAAATGTGGGGAAATTAGTAGCCGGATCTGCTGAGTTAATCCCTTGTACACCGCTTGGAATTATGGAGATGATTAAATCAACTGGCGAAATAATAGAGGGAAAATTGGTGCTGGTAATTGGAAGAAGTAATATTGTCGGAAAACCTGTTTCAACCTTATTATTACAGGAAAATGCAACTGTGATTACAGCACATTCAAAGACAAAAAAATTGGATACTTTAATAGAAAATGCTGATATAATAGTTAGTTGTGTAGGGAAAGCACATTTTTTATCAGGAAATGAAAAAGTAAAAGAGAATTGCATTATTATTGATGTTGGAAATAATTATGTTAATGGAAAATTAGTTGGCGACGTTAATTTAGAAAAATTTATAGGTAAGGCGGCTTATATTTCGCCGGTGCCGGGAGGAGTAGGGCCGTTAACAATAACAATGCTAATGAGAAATACACTGGTAGCAACATATAAAATGAACAAATAAAGGCAAAATAGACGGATTTAAAAACTAAAAGTCCTAATAAAATTATTTATTGGAAACTAGATGCAGGTATACATTGATTTAGGTTCGTTTTAAAGAAATTTATATAGATTTAATGAATTGGGAGTAACCTTACAAAATCGGTTTCTAACGAAATCATGGTTTTGGGGTGCTCCATTTTATTTGGAGTGATAAAAATAAAAAACCACTTATTCCAAATTAGAACAAAGTAGTTTTTAATCGCTTAATTATTTTGCTAAGTTTGATTTGTATCTGGCAGCTGTATTTTTATGAATTAGGTTAGTTTTAGCAGCTTTATCAATTTTTTTATAAGCAAGGTTTACTAACTCTGCAGTGTTAGCAGCACCTTCAGCTCGTGCAGCTTTAGCTTTTTTAATAGCTGTACGCATTTCTGATTTTTTAGCAGTATTGCTAGCATTTGTTTTAGCGTCTTTTCTCACACTTAGAACTGATGATTTAATATTTGGCATACGATTCACCTCCTGTAATGAATTTTTTATTACTAAGAAATATTAATTAATATTCTTAATTACAATGAATTAAGCGTTGCTAAAAGCAACTATCTAATTTTAACATAACAAAGAGTTAAATGCAATATATTTTTAAGTTTTTTATGAATAGGTTAGAAAAATTTGCCGTTTTCTATATTTTGTGTTGACTAATGAGATAGATAATGTTACCATATAAAACATTGATAATTATTTTGTTATCATAGAAATTTTATAATAAAGATGTTTGAGAGATCCATCTATAAAAAAAACTGTGGTAAACACTGATTTCTCATTTCAGTGTTTTATTTTTTTCTCTTGAGCAGGATAAGGAGTTTTTATATGAGAGATAATAAGGTTAGAATATTAACGATACAGGCATTAATAACAGCGATTTATGTTGTACTTACAGTAGTTATCGCACCTTTTTCTTATGGTGCCATACAGTTTAGAATTAGTGAATCATTGTCTCAGTTAGTAGTGTTCAGTAAAAAATACTGGTTTCCAATTACATTAGGTGTAGCTGTCGCAAATATTTTCAGTCCGCTCGGTATTGTTGATGTATTTTTCGGTACCCTTGGTACAGGGTTGGCACTATTAATAAGTGTCTTTGTATTCAAATTTATAAAAAACAGATTAGTAAGACATATTATTAATATCGTTTTATATTTGATAATTTGCATGCCGGTTATCGCTTATGAAATTACTATTTTTAGCGGTGATAACTCAACACGAATACCATTTGAGTTTGGAGTATTTACCTCAATCTACGTTTCATTATTGTTATCTCAGATTGTTGTGATGATTATCGGTATTGTATTAACAGAAGCATTAAATAAAGTAATAGATTTAAAGAAAGTTTTTGAATAATAAATTTAACGGTCAAGTAATTTTATACCATTTTTTAAATTTGTTTAATTTATTTATGGAAAAAGTGATAACTTGACCGTTTTTTTATTTGATAAGTTGTAAAATAAAGT
>NZ_KI271838.1 GCF_000469465.1 Gemella bergeri ATCC 700627
CTTTATTTTACAACTTATCTTTTAAATAAACCGGATTTGATATAAGATAAGTTTTCTTCTAAGCCATGAATAAAATCTAAACCGAATGCAACCGGTAAATCTACTAATTTTTCAGAACCAACCAATGCTTCAAAGTATGTCTGAAAAATTAATGTTGCATTTATATTTTTATTAAAATGATTATAAACTTCATAAGCATATTCAATATAATTTTTTCCTTCATCGGTAACAAAAATAGGTTCATCTATTTGAATGTGAGTGGCACCCGCAGTTACTAATTCTTTAAATACTTCAGTATAAAGTGGGACTAATTTATTCAAGGCATCTTTAAAGTCGCTAACCCCCGATGATAAAGCTATAAAAGTAATTGGTCCTGTAATGACAGGTTTAGCTTTATCATCGATGATTTCACGAGCTTCTTTATATAAATCCAGCAAGCGGGTGTTATTTAATTTCGGTTGGGCATTGTCCCATTCCGGTACAATGTAGTGATAATTGGTATTAAACCATTTTTTTAACGCTGAGGCGACATGTTGTTTGTTACCACGTGCAATATCAAAAAATAAATCAATATCAATTTTTCTGTCAGAAAATCGTTTTGGAATAATATTGAATTGAATTGATAAATCTAAAATTTGATCATATAGTGAAAAATCTCCGACCGGAATAAAATCCACCCCCGCATCAAATTGTTTTTTTAAAAACTCTTTACGAAGTTTGGCGGCTTCTTCAAATAATTCATTTTGTCGAATTGTTTTGTTCCAGTAACCTTCAATTAATTTTTTCCATTCTCTTTTTTCCCCTAAACGAGGGTATCCTAAATTTGAAATTTTTGTCATGTAACTTTCCTCCTAAAAAATTAAAATATGTATGACAGTATATTTATATAGTAAAAAACGTCCTTTAACAATAAATATTATTGCTAAAGGACGTAAATTACGTGGTACCACCTTAGTTTATTTACACATCGTGTAAATCTCATTAAACATTAACGTTGTTAAGCGTAATCATCTTGCAGTGCTTGATGATTAAAACTCCAAGACCATATTCAAAAAAATTGTTTAATCTCTTTTCAGCTACCGAGATTCTCTAATATAAACGCCTTCTTTTACTCATCTTTTCCTTGTATAATATATATTAATAGACAGTTATAAAATAAAAAAAAGGCGGTAACACAAGGGACGAAAAAACCGTGTTACCACCCAAATTTATAATCTTAAAATAAAAAATTAAAATTACCTCAAAGATTTATAACGATAATCAATCGTGATTAATTTACTGTTGTTCATTAATCCGGCTCAGTGACCATCTACGACGGCCAAAAATACTTTCTTTCACCTAATGAAAGCTCTCTGAAAAATTTAATACCGTCGCTCTTCACTTCAACGCTTATTTATTAACTGTTGATAAAGATAGTAACACATTATTTTTTTCTTGTCAATAATTTTTTGAGAAATATATATATGCGTAAATAAAAATTTATAAAGATTTAAACAAAGAAAATGGTAATATTTTAAAACAGTAAGTATATAGAATGTAATTTTCAAATTTTTTTATATTTTGGTAATTATAAAATTTTTTGAAAACCCCATTTAATTTGAATTTTCGTCTGAGAGTTAGTAAAATAGTATATGGAAAATACGAAGAAGGGGTGAAAAAATGTTTATTAACGAATTTAAAACCGATATGGAAGTTAGTATGTTTTTTCTTTTGGATAATGTAGTTCGTGGCATAGCAACAAGCGGGAAACCTTATTTAACCATTACCTTAAAAGATAAAACAGGAAGTATTGATGGAAAAATTTGGGATGTTAAAGATGAAGACACGGAAAATTTAAAATCAGGAATAATAATTTTTGTAGAGGGGACAGTATTAGATTATCGTGGGAAACTACAACTAAAAGTAAAAAATTATCGCTTAAAAACCAGTGATGAAAATATTAATATTCAAGATTTTATTCAAACAGCACCAATACCTAAAGAGGTAATGGTAAGCGAATTAAACAATTTTTTAAAAGAAATAGATAATGCAAAATTAAAAGCGGTGACAATAGAATTATTAAATAAATATAAAAAACAATTTTTGACTTTTCCGGCGGCAAAGTCTATGCACCATGATTTTTATTCAGGACTTATTTATCATACAACAACTATGTTAAAGGTGGCAAAAGCATTACTTGTTATTTATCCATCATTAAATAAAGATTTATTATACAGTGGGATTATTTTGCATGATTTAGGCAAAACAGTTGAGTTAAGCGGCCCAATAGGAACGTCTTATACACTGGAGGGTGAACTTTTAGGGCATATAGTTATTATGAGTGATGAAGTAGCCAGAGTGGCTGAAAAATTAGGTATAAGCGGTGAGGAAATTATTTTGCTGCGTCACATTATTTTGGCGCATCATGGTAAGTATGAATTTGGATCACCTAAGTTACCGATGCTTAAGGAAGCGGAAATTATTAATTTTATAGATAATATAGACGCCAGAATGCAAATGTTTGATAAAAATTTAGCAAATGTAGAGCCGGGTAGTTTTTCTGATAAACTATTCGGGTTAGAAGGACGTCACTTTTATGTGCCGATATTTGATAAAGAAGAATAAAGGAATTGATAGATTATGAATAAAATGATGAAATATATATTAGGTTTTGTTGGAATATTTTCAGCGGCGCTAGTTTGTGTTTTTGGAATAGTAAAGTATGAAGAGTACAAAGAGCAAAATACTGTAAATGAAAGTGCCAATTTAGTAAACGTTAATAAACAGGATTTGTCAAAAGAAACAACGGTAATTTTGGAAAAAATAAATAATACAACAGATATAGAAAATTTAAAATCATTAATAAATTTAGATAGTTATACTATAGATGCTATTAACAACTATAATTCACGTCTAAGTTATGCGGTAGATAACAGTTCCGGTGAAGATAAGATAGTTGTAAAAACAGGTGGTTATTACAAAGATAATAAAGCGATAGATATAAATAGATGGATAGGTATATATAAAGTCAGCAATAATAAATTAGAAAAAACTAATGATAATATTGAAGATTTAAAAGCAAAAATTAAAGATAAATTGAAATGGAATAATTTCAATTTAAAAAATACAAAACATAATAGACAAGCGGCATATGAAACGGTAAGAACATATATATTTCATATACATGATAAAAAAGGGTATAAATTGCAACCGGTAACTTTGTTCGGTTATCTTCCGGATCCTGACAAAATAATACGAGGGACAGGCGATATAAACGGATTTACTGTTATTTCATTACAAGAATTAACGGATATATACAATACGGTTTATCCGGATACCTATAATGACTCACAAGTAAAAGATGATATAATAAATGTCATAAAAAATTCTAACACAAAAGAAATGTATAAAGAAATAGATGATAGTTTTGAAGAAAACGGAAAAACAATACTTTCTGATATAAAATTAGGAGAAACGGTATTTTTTAAAAAAGATAATATATACTTAACCGCAATGGGCGGAATAGGTGGAGCGTCACCAATATCTCCTTTAGAAGATATATCACAATATAAAGAAGATGGAGAAAGAATAATTGTACCGATAATAGATATTTAAAAAAATGGAAGAGTAGTCGGTGAATATGTCCTTCGTTTAAATAATAAACATTATGAAGGGGGAAACAGTCCAAGTAAATATTATATTGAGGAGATAAGACAGCCATAGAAAATAACACCATAAATCGTACTGTTTAAATACTAAAAATTTTAAAAGCTAATTAGTCGATAGATATAATGGTTTATTGATTTGAGAATTTTCTTTAAAAGGTTTTTTCCAAGATTAATAAATTGTAAGGGAATGACTTGATAAAATTGATTTTTAAAAAATCATGATTTTTGAGTCATTCCCTTTATTTTTAAAGATTATAGTATTTAGAGATGGCTTGTGTTCCGTTAGTATTTTTAACTTCTTCTTCTAAACTTGTATAAAGTTTATAGACAAGTTCAAGACCTGGAAGTTTAATATTCATTTTTTCACATTCTTCTAGTGCCAATCGCATATCTTTTATAAAGTGATGGACGAAAAATCCGGGTTTAAAATCGCCTTTCAAGATACGTGGACCGTAAGAAGTCATAGAGAAACTCCCACCGGAACCGGTTGAAACGGTTTTAAAGAAATCGTCCATGTTCAGACCGACAGATTTTGCAAATTTAAAACTTTCTGCTACTGAAATCATAGTGGTGGCAATAGCAATCTGATTAGCAAGTTTTGTATATTGACCTTTACCTGCTTTACCGAAATAGGTGATATTTTTACCTAAATGTTGTACCAACGGTAAGACATTTTTTTCAAAAATATCTTTATCTCCTCCTGCCATAATAGAGAGTGTACCGTTTTTTGCACCTATATCGCCACCGGTAACAGGTAAATCTAAAGCAAAAGCCCCAATTTTTGCAAATTCGGCACTTATTTTTTCTGCTAAAGTAGGTGATGATGTAGACATATCCACGAATATTTGCCCTTTTTTAGCATTTTTTAAAAGTCCGTGTTCACCTAAATAAACTTCTTCAACATCTTTAGGATAGCCAACCATAGAGAAAACTATATCAGCTTTTAACGGTGCATCTTCAATTTTTTCTAAAAGGTTTGCGCCTCTTTTAACAAGGGCTGCCGTTTTAGACTGAGTTCTATTATAAACAAATAACTCATGTCCGGCATCCAATAAATGTCCAGCCATACTTTCTCCCATTACACCGGTACCGATCCATACAATTTTCATAATTATATCCTCCGTTATTTTATTTCTTTTTTTATTATATCATAAAATAATGTAAACGTTCTACTTTTAGATGCCGGTCGATATTTAATTATTTTCTTAATCTTTAATTAAATTATTTTTTAAGAAATATGCTATAATTATAAAGTATAAAATAATTTTTGGAGGTTATTGTGGATAAATTAAGAGAATTTTTCTTATGTACAAGACCACACAGTTATCCTGCAGCTCTTGCACCTGTACTACTTGGATCAGTTTATGCTTTAAATTATGTTAAGAGTATATCATATATAAAATTTTTAATATTTTTAGTAGCATGTTTATTAATTCAGGCTGCAACAAATCTATTTAATGAATATTATGATTATAAGAAAGGTTTAGATAAAATTGATTCAGAAGGAATTTCCGGTTCAATAGTAAAAGGTAAATTAAGTGCTAAAGAAGTCTTAGTAGGAGCAATACTTCTTTATTTAATAGCACTGATTTTCGGGATAATTCTTTCTTTTATAACAAGTTTTAATATTTTTGTAGTCGGGATAATCTGTATGTTCGCAGGATATTTTTATACAGGAGGTAAGTATCCTATCGCATATTCTCCGTTTGGAGAAATTATATCCGGATTTTTTATGGGTACTGTGATAGTAAGTTTAGCGTTTTATATTCAAACAACGTTTGTAAATATAGATATAGTAATAATATCAGTACCACTGTTTTTATTAATCGGTAGTATCCTTCTTGCTAACAACATTCGTGATTTGGATAATGATAAAGACTCAGGCAGAAAGACTTATGCAATAATTGTGGGAAAAAACTATGCAATTAAAACATTAGCCGCTGCGTTTATTATTGTTTATAGTTTAAATATTTTATTCTCGTTCACTAAGTACGGTACATTTTTTAACTTACTCGTTTTACTGACAATGCCTTTAGCTGTAAAAATAATAAAAGGCTTTAATGATAATAATGATAAAAAAACTATGGCACCTTATATGGTCCTTACTGCCAAGCTAACAATTTTTATAGGATTATTAATGTCAGGTGCTTATATACTAAAATATATATTTTTATAATATGAAGTAAATAGAAAATAGAGAGCGACTTAAAAATCGTGATTTCGTTAGAAATCAATTTTTTTGAGTCGCTCTCTGACAATTTATTAAATTTTAGATCAGTCTTTTTCAATTTTGAGTAGTCTATTGATGTTTAAATGAGCTTTTGAAAATAATAATAAGGTAATTATAAGGTTTCTTTTATTATTTTTGTTAAATCCATTTTTGCAGTTTCTATTATTTTTTCTTTATTATTTTTTTCCAAATCCAACCCTTGAACACGTAAAAGTTGCATATGATTTATCCCCATTACACCGAGTATTCCTCGAAGGTAATCAACGGTAAAATCAAGATTTATATATTGAATATGGCTATCAAATTCTCCGCCGCTTGTAAGGATAAAGATAATTTTTTTGTCCGGATTATCAAGGCCTATTAAAGTTTCTATTTCACATTCAAAAGTTTCATTTACTATAACGATATTATCAATATAATCTTTAAATTTAGAAACAATATTAAAATTATGAAGCGGCATATAGATAAATATTATATCAGTGTTTTTCCACTGTGTTAATAATTCTTTTTGTCTTATACAATCTTTTTGTTCTTTTGGTGTCAATTTTTTATTTTCATAATTAAACATATGTTTATCCATAACAGGAATATAACAATCCGGTGAGTACAGATTTAAAGTTTTGATATTGTTAAAACCTTTCTTCCTTAATTCTGTTTCACCGGTTAAGGTTAAAATGTTGGAAACACGATTTTTGTTATCAAAATCCGGATGGCAAAGAATTTGCAATACGTTCATAACAATTCTCCTTTGAAGATGATTTTTAGTAACATTATATCATAAAAAAGTACCTTAAACTGAAAAATTTAGGTTTAAGATACTTAATTGTTACTTAAATTCATTATAAAGAGCGGTTATTGTTTTTTCATAATCATTATTATGAACACCGATAATAATATTTATTTCATCATTGGTTTGTGAAATTAATGCGATATTAACTCCTGCATTACCTAAAGACCCGAATAAACGTGCCGATAAACCGAGAGAATTTTTCATTTTTTCGCCAACGGTAGCTATAAGAGAAATTTCATTTGTTACATTAATTTCATCAGCTTGAATAATATTTTTAATTTTAGCTACAAGTTCATGGATAAATGGCTTGATTGCATTTGTTTCGACAACAATAGAGAATGAATCAATACCGCTTGGAATATGCTCGATGTTGACGTGATATTCTTCGAATACCTTAAGAACTTTTCCTATCAATCCAATTTCGTTTGCCATATGATTTTTTTAATAGTAATAATGGAAAAATTCTTTTTACCGGCGATACCGGTAACTATATTTTTATTTTCAATTATATTTGCATTATCACTGATAATTGTGCCGGTGTTTTTAGGGTTATTAGTATTTTTAATTTGAATAGGTATTTCTTTATCGCGAACAGGAAAAATCGCCTCTTCATGAAGAACGCTTGCCCCCATATAAGAAAGCTCACGTAGTTCTGAGTAATTGATTACTTTAATCTCACGCGGATTTTTTATAATACGCGGATCAGCCATAAGGATACCCGAAACATCCGTCCAGTTTTCATAAACCTCGGCATCTGCGATATTTGCAATAATGGCACCCGTTACATCACCACCCCCACGTGACATTATTTTAATTTCACCATTTGGAAGGGAACCGTAAAAACCGGGAATTAATAATTTATCATGTTTTTTAATTAATTTATTAAAAGCATCTTGAGTTTTTTCATAATCAATTTTACCTTGGTAATTGTAAAAAATTAAATCTTTGGCATCAACAAAGTAATATCCTAAATATTCAGCCATAAGTAGTCCTGTTAAGTATTCGCCACGACTAACCAGATATTCTTCATCAATGTCTTTAGTAAGTTCGCTTTTAAGTTTGGTAAGTTCGCCTTGAATATCGAATGTTAATCCTAATTCCTCTGCAATAGTTAAGTATTTATTCTCAATCATTGAAAAAATAGTGTCAGCGCTGATATTATATTTAATATGAGCGTAGCACAAGTATAATAAATCGGTTATTTTATTATCTTTATTGTTAGCTTTACCTATTGCACTGACTACTACAAGTTTTCTTGCGGGATCCAGTTCTACTATATTTTTAACTTTTTTAAATTGTTCAGCACTTGCTACTGAGCTTCCTCCAAATTTAGCTACTTTGACCATTTAAAATCTCCTTTTCAATAATTTCATTTGTTATTTTTAACACTGATTTATTATTAATGAAATTTAGCCACTAATATGTTATCACCTTGGTTTAGTGATTTTATCAGTTGTTCTAATTGTTCTAAAGTAATTTCCTTAGTTTTTAAGTAATAATTTTCTTTATATTGTTCACTGCTTTCAATAAAGTCATGGTTTAAATTAACTTTAGAGCGTAGTAAATAATTCTTTCTGGTAAGTTTTTTAGAAAAAACAAGATGATTTTTTATAGTAATTTCTTTTCTCGGTACGTTTGAATTAATATCAATTATATCTTGGACAATAGCATTGCCGGTTGGAAACTTCCCGGCTCCTTGTCCAAAAAATTTAAGTTCACCTATAAAGTTTCCGTCTAGTGTAATAATATTATTGTTTAACGGAACAACGGCTTCTTGGCTATCTTTAGAAAAAATAGTAAGCATAACGGAAGTTTCATAGTTTGAATCGTTAATATTTGTTTCACCGATATATTTTATAGCGAAGTCATATTTTTTCAGATAATCAATATCGTTTTTTGTGATGTAACGCATTGAGTACGTAGGAAATTCCGGGAATATATGAATATTAAATCCTAACACATTGCTCAAAATAATTTTGTTAACAACATCGTCCCCATCAATATCTGCACTTGGATCTGCTTCCGCATAACCGAGATTTTGAGGAGTTTTTAATGTAGAATCAAATTCTTGATTATTTCGATACATATTATCTAAGATGTAGTTGCTGGTTCCGTTGAAAATTCCGTAGATTCTATTTATTTTATCTACTCTTCCCGCTTTTTCAAGACTTGCTAACCATGGTATTCCGCCACCGACACTTGCTTCAAATAAAAATTTAACATTGTTTTTTTTAGCAAGAACAACAAATTCATCAAGATACTTCGCAGCAACAGCCTTATTTGCGGTTACCACATGTTTTTTATGTTCTAGCGATTTTTTAATAAATTCATATGCAGGTGTTAAACCGCCCAGACACTCTACAACAAGAGAAATTTCTTTGTCATTTAAAATTTCGTTTATATCGTTTGTTGCAAGGGGCATCTTATCACGGCTACGAGCGAAAACACTTTTTACTTCAATATTTTTTAGTTCCGAAGTAGTGGAATTGGTAATAATATCATAAACACCACTACCTACTGTTCCAAATCCTAAAATTGCTATTTTCATAATAATCTCCTTTATATTAATTTATATTTAAAAAATAAATAAAAAAATTTTATTCTTTTGAGAAAAACACTTGTAATTTTACAGAGAACATTGTATCATATATACATCGATAAAGCAAGGAGATTTTTTATGATTTATGAAAGTACACGAGATATAAATAAAAAAATTAGCCCAAGTGAAGCTATTCTTCAAGGATTAAGTGAAGAGGGTGGTTTATTTGTATTAAGGGATTTGGGAAAAAATAAATTGGATTTAAGAGATCTGGTTGGTAAAAATTATTATGAAATTGCAGAAAAAGTATTAAAACTATTCGTTGATTTTAGCGAACAGGAAATTAAAGATTGTGTAAATAATGCTTATCGTGGAAAGTTTTCCGATGAGAATATAACCCCACTTGTTAAGTTAAGTGACGGTTATATATTGGAATTATTTAATGGCCCGACGAGTGCGTTTAAAGATGTCGGTTTATCATTATTACCGCAACTAACTAAGACGGCTTTAACAAAAGTAAAAGCTAAAAATGACATACTTATATTAACGGCGACGAGCGGAGATACCGGAAAGGCTGCATTGGAAGGTTTTAAAGATGTAACAGGAACAAAAATAATGGTTTTTTATCCTAATGATGGAGTGAGTACAGTTCAAAAAATGCAAATGCAAACCCAAGAAGGAAAGAATACAAAAGTCTGTGCTATTTATGGAAATTTTGATGACGCACAAAGTGGTATTAAAGAACTGTTTACAGATGAAGAATTTAAAAAACAATTATTAGAAAAGAATATTAAATTATCAAGTGCAAATTCAATTAATATCGGGCGATTAATTCCACAAATTGTTTATTATATTGTAGCATATGTAGATTTAATTAAAGAGCAAAAAATTACGATTGGAGAAAAAATAAATTTTATCGTTCCTACCGGAAATTTCGGAAATATCCTTGCCGGGTATTATGCAGAGCAAATTGGTTTACCTATTAATAAGTTAATTTGTGCAAGTAACAGCAACAATGTCTTACATGATTTTTTAACAACAGGTATTTATAATAAAAATCGAAAATTTTTAAAAACTATATCTCCTAGCATGGATATTCTTATTTCCAGTAATCTTGAAAGATTAATTTACTACATGAGCGGTTGTAATAACAAATATGTTGATAAACTCATGGAAGATTTGAAAAAAACAGGATGCTATAAAGTTACCGATGATATATTGCGAAAAATTACCGATAAATTTCAATCAGGTTTTGCTGATGATGACGCTACTAAAAAAATTATCAAAGATATTTATGAAAAAGATGGGTATTTATTGGATACTCATACAGCGGTAGCTTACAAGGTTTTGTTGGATAATCCGGATAAAGAACATATAAATGTTGTTCTTTCAACGGCTTCTCCGTATAAATTTACCGAAAGTGTTTATTCGGCAATAAACGGAACAAGCGATAAAGATGAATTTGAATTAATGAAAGAATTAAATAGAAAAACACAGGTTTCTATTCCGAAAAATCTTAAGGATTTGGATAAAAAAGAAATAAGACATAAAGATGTAATTAAAAAAGAAAATATGAAAAAATATATTTTAGAGAAATTAGGTGAGTTATAATGGTGAAAGTAAGAGTACCGGCTACATCAGCCAATATTGATTGCGGTTTTGATACTTTGGGTGTAGCTTTAACTTTATATGCCACATTTGATTTTGAAATAATCGAAAGTGGAGTAGAGTTCGTCGGTTTTGAAGAACGATTTGCCAATGAAGAAAATCTGGTATATGTTACTTTACAAACAGCATTAAAAAAATTGAAAAAAACAATAAGCGGAGTTAGAATTTCTATTCAAAATGATGTCCCGATTTCACGAGGGTTGGGCAGCAGTTCCACATGTGTTGTAGCAGGGGTTTACGGGGCATATTTACTAACAAATACAAAACTTGATAAACAAGAAATATTTACGATTGCTAATGAAATAGAAGGACACCCCGATAATGTTTCACCGGCAATTTTTGGAAGTTTGAGTTCATCATGTACAACTGATGGCAAAGAAGCTATAACGGTAAAATATAAGGTAGATGAACGCTTTAACTTTTTAGCACTTATTCCGGATTTTGAAACATCAACGGAACAAGCACGTAAAGTTATGCCGGAAAAAATTTCTTTAAAAGATGCTATTTATTCATTATCAAGATTGGGTTCGGTGATTAAAGCGTTTGAAACCTATAATTTGACTTTATTAAAGAAAGTAATGGGTGATAAAATTCATGAACCTTACCGTAAAAGAATAATACACGAATATCAAGAAGTAAAAAAAATTTGTGAAAAAGTAGATAGTAAAGGATTTTTTATCTCAGGTAGCGGCTCAACGCTTATGAATATAGTAGAGTGTGTGGAAAATATAGAAAAAATAAAAGAAGATTTAGCCAAATTGAAATATAATTGGCATCCGGTTTTACTAAAAGTAGATATGGAAGGTACAGTAGTACTATAAAATTATAGAAAAGAGGAGAAAAAATTATGCAAAAATCAAAAGTAGCAATTTTAGGTGCAACAGGAATGGTAGGACAACGTTTATTAGTGTTATTGGAAAAACATCCATATTTTGACGTTGTTAAATTAGCGGCTTCGCCACGTTCAGCGGGGAAAAGATACAAGGAGTTAATGGAAAATCGTTGGAAATTGGATATAGCCATACCGGAATATGCAAAAAATTTAGTAGTAGAGAATTTATATGAAATTGACTCAGTAACTAAGGGGATTGACTTGGTATTTTGTGCTATTAACTTAGACAAAGAAAAATTGGTTAAATTGGAAGAAGACTATGCGAAACATGAAGTTGTTGTTGTTTCCAATAATTCTGCTAATAGAAATAAAGATGATGTACCGATGATTATTCCGGAAATAAACTCAGCGCATCTTGATATTATTCCAACCCAAAGGAAACTACTTGGAACTGAAAAAGGATTTATTGTAACCAAACCGAATTGCTCAATTCAAAGTTATGTTCCTATTTTTGAAGCTATTAAAGAATATGGAATCAAAGAAGCATCTATTTGTACTTATCAAGCAATATCAGGGAGTGGAAAAACATTTAATGAATGGCCGGAAATGATAGAAAATATCATTCCTTACATTGGTGGAGAGGAAGAAAAAAGTGAAAAAGAACCGCTAAAAATTTTTGGAGAAATTAAAGACGGAAAAATTGTTCCAACTGATAATATGAAACTATCAGCACAGTGTATTCGTGTACCGGTGTTAGATGGGCATCTGGCTTGTGTATCATTTAATCTAAAAATAATCCGGGGAAAGATGTATTAATTGAAAAAATTAAAAATTTTGTACCGGAAATTGAAAAATATAAACTTCCTTTAGCGCCAACGCCATTTATTAAATACTGTGAAGAAGATGACAGACCTCAACCTGTCTTAGATCGAAACAACGAAAAAGGAATGCAGATAACTCTAGGACGCCTTCGTGAGGATAATTTATTTGATTATAAATTTGTCGGTTTATCACATAATACTTTACGAGGTGCGGCAGGGGGTGCGGTACTAACTGCAGAATTAATTAAAAAATTAGGTTACTTAGATTAATAATGCTTTGTTTCTTCTAAAATAAAATAAATTTATGATATAATTATAAGTGAAGAAAACTTTAAAGTAGGTGGTCAAATGATAGAAGTAAGAACAGTAGATTTAGAAGATGCACAAAAATTAGTCGATATTTACAGACCATACGTAGAAGAAACAGCGATTACTTTTGATTATGAAGTGCCGAATATACACGAGTTTGAAGAAAAAATTTCAAAAACGTTGCAAAAATATCCTTTTTTAGTGGCTGTAGAAAATAAAAAAATTCTCGGATATACTTATGCCGGAGAATTTTATCCAAAGCGTGCTTATGATTGGACTGCAGAAATTACAATATATTTAGATAAACAGGCACGAGGAAAAGGGATTGGAGAGTTGCTTTATAATGAGTTGGAAAAACAATTAATTGAAAAAGGAATTTGTCGTTTAACTTCATGTATCTCATATCCTGATGAAGGAAGTATCGCTTTTCATGAAAAACATAATTTTAGAAAAGTGGCACATTTTGAAAAAGTTGGTTATAAATTTAATCGTTGGTACGATGTTGTGTGGTATCAAAAAAATATTCAGGAAAAAGAGTTTATTGAGTAAAAATAATTTCATAAAATATAATTATTTAATTTATCTTATTTTTTAACCGTCTTAAATGAAATGATTAAATCGAAGTATTGACATTTCCTTGTAAAACGCTGATATATAAGTTTTTTGGCTATTTTTAATTTTTTTCAAAATTAAATTAAAATTTAAGTTATATTTAAGGTTCGATCTTTATAATATAGATATAACTAGTAAATAGTTATAAACTTCATAAACTTTCCTTTTCTATAAAAGACCGAGATTAAAGTTCTCGGCTCTTTTTTTGTTTTATTGCAGAAAGATTTTATATTAAGTATGTATCAAAGTTTTTTCATAACTTTTGTTATATTTTTCGGTATCATAACGACAGCAGTGGTTAAGTCAACTGCCGGATAACTTGGATCTATACATTCTTTCCAATATTTAAGGTGCTGTTTATCAATAGCATTTTCTGATGTTTCAACAGGTTCTCCGTCCTCGCCCTGAATAGAATACCAATACAGATATTCTGTACCGTTTAAAGTTTCACGAAAAATAGTTTCAACATACATCTGTTCACGTTCAAGTGTTAATAAAACGTTTTGCATATTATCGTTAAGAAAATCAAGCCATTCATCTACTGTTTTACTTTTACCGTCTTTAACTTTAAAACGTGTTAATTCTACATTTAATTTATTTATTGTTTTCATATATATCCCTTTCATCAATGGAATTTTGTTTAATAAGTATATTATCATCATTAACAATGAAAATATTTAATTTTCCGCCGTAAACACAACCGCCGTCAATATTAATTCTATTTTCTTTTATTTCATAATATGGTTCTTTCATAACAGGACTATGACCATGGAATATTTTTTTATTATATTTGCTGTCACTACTTAAAAAAGGTTCTCTTATCCAAATCATATCACGATGGTTTTGATTCCAAAATGTTTTAGAAAAATCAACACCGGCGTGAACAAAGTAAAAATTATCACTTTCATATCTTGTTTGCAGATTTTTTAACCAGTATCGTAACTCTTTATGCTTATCAGCTATTTTTTTAAAATAAAAACTGCTTTCCTCTTTTGTAGCCTCCGGATAAAATGATCTAAGTGTCATAAGTCCACCATTTCGAAAATAATGCTCTTGTCTTTTACGTTCATAAGGTTTATACATTGCTTCTTTTATTGCAAGGTTAAACATATCTTCATGGTTTCCGAGTAAAACTACATGATGATTATATTTTTTTTGCAAAGTAAAAAAGTATTCCCATACTAATCTTGTATTTTTCCCACGATCACCCATGTCGCCTAAACAAATTAATTTATCATTATTAGGATTAAAGTTTATTTCTTTTAATAAATGCCGCATTGTATAAAAACAACCATGAATATCCGAAATTATAATTTTTCTCATTTTATCACCTACTTTTAGTATATAAACCTTATATTAAAACAAAAATATAAATCTGTAAACTAAAAGATAATAAAAAGTAATAGTAAAAAGCCGGCAAGTAACTATTATTGCAGGATGTTAGTTGATTAAAATATATCATTTATCACTTGCGGTTTATCCATATTAAATTTATAATATATTGTTTTAGTTACTATTATTAATATGATATAATAAAATCATTCATAATGAAGAAATAAACAGTGTGGGAGATTAAAAATGATTTTTGCATTAGATGTTGGGAATACAAATATTGTTTTAGGAGTATTCAGTAGTGAATATAGATTGCTACATTCATGGAGAATAGCTACTGATAATACAAAGACAGAAGATGAGCTGTATGTTATTATCCGTAATTTTTTTGTCGATAAAAATATTAAGTTTGAAGATTTTAACGGTGTTGTAATTTCAAGCGTTGTTCCTAGAATGATGTTTGCATTAAAGTTACTTAGTAAAAAATATTTCAAAAAAGATCCGATTATCGTAACTGCCGGTATAAATACCGGTATAAAAGTACCTGCTCCTTATAGTAGTAAACTTGGTTCGGATAGAGTGGTGGATATAGTAGGAGCTAAGGTGAGCAATTATCTTCCGGCTATTGTTGTAGATTTTGGAACAGCAACGACATTTGATTGTGTTGACAGCGATATGAATTATCGTGGCGGTATTATTTGTCCCGGAATGAATGTTAGCGCTGAAGCATTATATACTAAAGCTGCTAAATTGCCACGTGTCGAATTTGCTGCTGTTGATACAAGTTTAGGAATGGACACTACTTCCCAAATGCAGGCAGGACTTTTTTACGGCTTTTTAGGACAATTTGAGAATATTATTAAACATTTAAAAAAAGATTTAGACCAAGAGTATTGTGTTGTGTTAACCGGCGGATTATCAAAATTTATTGCAAGATATAGTAGTTTAGTTGATATTGTTGATGAAGATTTAACTTTAAAAGGTATTATAGAATTGTATAAATTGAATAAAGATGTATAGTGTATATAAGGAATAAAATAATGATATATAGAAAAGATATGGACGTAATAGAATTTGCTAGGAAAATAAGTATGTTAGACGTTGAAACTCCTTTGGCAGATAACTATGATACGAAATACGGACAAAAAGATAACAGGTGGTGGTCATGTCAAAGAGAACATCTTACCGTATGGTGCTTATTTCAACCAACCGAGGGAATTAATGGTTTTGAACACGCACCAAATAGCAGTGCGTTAAAAATGTATAATAATTTTGGTCGCCCTGAAACGCTAATATGGTTAGTGGAGGCATTGAAAGAAGAGTCGGAAATGGTGGAAAATCTTATTGTCGAAATAAGTAACCTTGGTATGAACGCAAATACAGCATGTAAAAAAATTAGGGAAAAAATTCCTTTTAGTCGTATAATGGAACTTTTAGAAAATATATATAGTTTTTAATATATAATTGAAAACTGTAAAACAATTATAAAAAGAGGATTAATATTTATTTGATTGACACAAATATATAAAAAATGATATACTAAAAAGCGACGATAGCGTCGCTTTTTAGTATATCATTTTTAGTAAGGAGAAGATAAAAGATTTGAATTACAAAAAAACAACTATTTCAGAAAAAAGAAAAAGCGAAATATGTGAAGCTGCTAAGCATTGTTTTTTAGCTAAAGGTTTTCAAAATACGACGATGGAAGATGTAATCAAAGAAGTAGGAATGAGCAAGGGAGGTGTATATCGCTATTACAAATCTACAGTCGATATGTTATATGATATTATGTTAAATGGAAATAATTATAGATTTGACAGAGTTGATGACTTTATAAAAAAAAAATCCTGACATGCCAAAAGAGGAATTAGCAACAGAATTGGTTATGGAGAAAATGTTTGCCAAAAATGATTATATGTCCATTTATTCTATGTTTTTAATTGAAAGTGGAAAAAATGAAAAACTTAAAAGTCTTAGAAGTATGATTGAAGATAAGATGATTAGTCAATTTTTAGAGTTTGCTAAAAAAAATGATTTAGAAATTTTAAATTGTATTGTAAACGATGACTTTTTGCAGCTTATGTACGCCATGTTTATCGCCGGTGAGTTTATTGATATAAGGGATACATTTTTAAATAAAAGTAATTTGTTTAGAGATATTATTTCAGATTATCTAAAAAAACATAATAAATAAAAGGAGGTTTTAAAAATGAGTTTAAAAAATATTGTAAAGGTAGCGGTGTTTTCAGTTTTAGGATTTATATTAACAACAGCGTTCGGGTATCTAAATGCTGTATTCGGAATGGTTGCAAGTTTATATTTATCATCTGCAATAGCAACGGTGTTAGTATCTCCGATATTTGTTCTTATGTGTAAACAGGTTGCAAGTAGAGGAGCGGCATTTTTTTACTTTATACTAACAGGTGTTTTCTACGCTTTAATGGGAATGTGGCCGGTATTGGTAGTTTGTGTAATTGCCGGTTTAGTGGCTGAACTTGTTATTGGAAATAAAGATAATTATTTAAACAAAAGTATAAGAGTAGGTATGGCTTTTGGAGCAGGAATGTTTGTTTTTTCATTACATGGAATGTATTTTACCTTTATGTTTGGTGTAGAAGGTCTTACAAAGCAATTTCCAAAAATGTTTACTACCGACTATGCTACTTTTCTTTATAACTTCTACACACCTACAAATATAGGGATTTGTGTATTAATAGCAATTATAGCATCTACTGTAGGAACGTATTTTGGTACTTATATTTATAATAAATTTTTTAGTGATAGGAAGAAAAAAAGTGTTTTATAAAAATAAAAAGAAGAGTATAAATAAATTCCAACTATCAGATAAAATCAACCCGCTTACTATAGTTGGGTTGATTTTACTATTTTCTATTATTTTAACAGTTGGAGGACAATATCAATATTTAATTACACTTATATTGGCAACAGGTATATTGACTATGTTTTCTATTAAAAAGGTAATTTCCAGTGCATGCACTTTACTTATAATATGGATAATTATAAATCTGTTAAAATTATATTTGGGGAGTGTTTTTATAGGTTCTATCTATACTTTGCTGCTTATATTGCTTAAATTTTCACCAATATTTATTTTAGGGAGAGTGTTATCTTCTTACAGTGCATCTCAACTTTTGGCAGCTTTCAGAAAAATAGGGATAGATGGTGGTGTAGGGATAGGAATTGCTATATTGTTTCGTTTTATTCCGGAAGTATCTATTCGAATGAAAGAGATAAATGAGGGAATAAAAGTCAGAGGGTTTAAACCTAAACTTTTAAAGCCTATAAAAACTTTTGAATTGTATTTTGTCCCACTTATGTATAAATGTATTGATATAAGTGATACGTTAACTTGTTCAATTATATCGAAAGGAATTGAATATGACGGTAAAAAAACGAGTTTCCACGAGATGAAGTTTACTTTTATAGATTTTATTATTCTTATAACGGGTATAGGATTAACAGGAGTTAGTATATGGATAATATTTTAGAAACAAATATAGATAGTTTTTTATATGGAGAAGAAATAATACTTAGAGATTTGAAACTTTCTATAAGAAAGGGAGAAATCATTATTTTAACAGGTCATTCAGGGTGTGGAAAAACTACACTTTTAAGACTTTTGAATGGTTTAATTCCATCATTCTATAATGGAGAATTGAATGGTAAGATTAAGCTGTTAGGAAAAGATATAACCGAATATAAAAAAGGTGAACTTGCTAAATATATAAGGAATGTATTTCAAAATCCCAAAGATCAATTTTTTTGTGATGTGGTAGAAGATGAGATAGCTTTAGTTGGAGAAAATTTAGGATTAGACAGAAAAATTTTGAAAACAAGGGTAGATGAGGCAATGGAGTTATTGGGAATAACACATCTTAGGAAAAAATCTATTTTTGAATTATCAGGTGGTGAAAGGCAGAAAGTAGCTATTGCAGGGACACTTATTTATGATACAGATATTATATTTTTTGATGAACCGTCCAGTAGTCTGGATTATGATAGTATCAGAAAGTTCAGAAATATTCTTTTAAAATTAAAATCACTTGGAAAAACTATAATTATTGCTGAGCATAGGTTATATTATTTGAAAGATATTTATAACCGTTTGGTGCATATAAAGAACGGAACAATTCAAAAAATTTATGAAAATGGAGTGTTAGATAATTCTAAATGTATGGAGTTGGAACTAAGGACACTTAATGAAAAAGAACTTTTATCAGAAAAAGAACTTATTCCTGAAGAAAAATATATAGAAGTAAATAGTATTAATGTATATCAGAAAAGAAAACTTTTTATAGAAAATTTGAATTTTAATCTTAACAAGAAAGAAATTATGGGGATTGTCGGTTCAAATGGTGTCGGGAAAACTACATTGGCAAAAATTTTATGTGGGCTTTCTGAGAAATATGTAGATATAAGTTATGGAAAAAAGAAAAAAGAACGATTAAATAATTCATATTTTGTTTTGCAAGATGTAGATTCACAAATTTTTTTAGATACAGTCGAAAATGAATTGTTAGCGTGCGGTGATAACAAGGATTTGGATAAAGTCAGATCTTATTTAAAAGATGTTGACTTATGGGAAAAAAGACTAATCATCCACAAAAATTATCAAGAGGACAAAAACAAAGATTGATAATTGGCACATCGCTTTTATCAAATCGAAAAGTAATTGTTTTAGATGAACCTACTTCCGGTCTTGATTATAGAAGTATGATAATAATGTCTGATTTAATTACAAAAAAAGCAGAGGAAGTTCCATTTATTATCATTACACATGATTTAGAACTTTTGTTTAAAACTTGTCATTCAGTTTTAATGATTAACAAAGATAGCTATAAAAAAATATCTGTAAAAGGGAATGAAAATATTATTTTTGATTTTATAAATAAAGAATAATGTCATTATATTATTGTAGATTCGTATATGTCTTAAACTATAATTCTTTTTTATAGAATAAAGAATTGGTATTTAAAAATAATATCTGTTACTATTGATGATTATATTGATTTCACTTTAAAATATATGTTTTCGAAGAAGTAAATTATTTATTTTGGCTTGGGCTATTATATGTATTATAAAATAAACATTATAACATGTTTGTTGAAAAAAACTGTATATAATAGTAAAATACATTCTAAAGAGACAATGAAACTGTTTTGCGAAAGGATATATTATGAGAGATTATTTAATACGAGGATTGGCGTTTAATGATGAAATTCGTTTTTTTGTGACTAAGACAACGGATTTAGTAGAAGAAATAAGACAACGTCATGATGCTTATCCTACGGCAATAGCTGCAGTAGGACGTACTGCGACGGTAACAACTATGATGGGAGCAATGTTAAAAAGTGGAGATAGGATTGATATAGCAGTTAGGGGAGATGGTCCTATAGGTACAATCTACGCCTCATCTGATGAGTTGGGGGAAACAACGGCTTATGCTAAAAATATGCAAGTGCATATTCCGAGTAATTCCCAAGGGAAGTTAAATGTTAAAGGTGCGGTAGGGGCAGGAAATATTACAGTAGTACGTGATTATGGACTTAATGAAAAATATACGACAACCTCACCGATCGTTTCGGGAGAAATTGCCGAAGATTTTACTTATTATTTTGCTGTAAGTGAACAAGTACCCTCTTGTATATCGCTTGGTGTTTTAGTAGATACGGATAATTCGGTAATTGCTGCCGGTGGTTTTATTTTTCAAGTATTACCTAATGCTACTGATGAAACAATTACTAAATTAGAAAAAGTAATCAATGATATTAAACCTATTTCGTCACTTATTCATGAAGGGAAAACTCCTGAAGAAATAGCAGATATATTGTTCGGAAGTGGCAAAAATTATCGTATTTTACGAAAAAATGATATAGTTTTTAAATGTACTTGTTCTAAAGAAAAATATGCCGATGCTTTGGTAACTTTAGGACGTGAAGAATTAGAGACATTAGCAAAACAAAAAGAAATAGAGTTAGTCTGTTCATTTTGTAAACAGAAATATCTGTTTTCTCAAACCGAAATTACTGATTTATTAGAAAATTCACAGTAAATGTTCGAATAAAAAGAGATAATGAATAACTTTTAGTTAGATACTTGAGTTTTTTGTAAAAATTTGGTATTATTAATAAAAAAATTAATTATTGGTAAAAATTTTAAATAGAAATTGTTACGAAGGGATAGGAAAAATACCTAATCCCTCTTTCTAAAATATAAATCAATATTTCGTTATCGGTAATAAAAAATAAACACACTATTTAAGGAGGAATAATGGAATTACTAAGAGAAATGGTTCTTACTGACGGTAAGGTCTATGATAATAATGTGTTAAAAGTTGACTCGTTTTTAAATCACCAAATAGATGCGGATCTTATGCTTAAAATGGCAGAAACTTTGCGAGATTATTTTAAAGATAAAGAAGTTACGAAAATATTAACGATTGAGGCGAGTGGTATAGCGCCGGCTATTATGGTAGCAAATTTATTTAAAGTGCCGATGGTATTTGCTAAAAAAAGTAAACCGTCAACACTAAAAAATAATGATATTTATGAGGCACAGGTGCATAGTTATACGAAAAATATTACAAACACGATAGTAGTTTCAAATAAATTTATTAATAGAGATGACAAAGTGTTGATTATTGATGATTTTTTGGCAAACGGACAGGCGACGTTAGGACTTATGCAAATTGTTGAGCAAGCAGGTGCAAGTTTGGTGGGTGTCGGTATTTTGATTGAAAAAAGTTTTCAATCCGGCAGACATTTATTGGAAGAGCGTGGTATTAATGTATGTTCGCTGTGTCGTATAGCCTCTTTAGAAAATAATAAAGTGACATTTAATATAGCGGATGATGAACGATAAGAAAGGATATAAAAATAATGTGGGAAGATAAATTTCAAAAAGAAGGTTTAACATTTGATGATGTGTTGTTGGTTCCGGCAAAAAGTGATGTATTACCTAAGAAAGTAGATTTAAAAGTAAATTTAACAGAACGAATTAAATTATCCGTTCCTGTTATTTCAGCGGCAATGGATACAGTAACAGAATATAAAATGGCTATTGCTATGGCACGTGAGGGTGGACTTGGTGTTATTCATAAAAATATGTCTATAAAAGAGCAAGCGGAGCAGGTAAGAAAAGTTAAACGTTCGGAAAGTGGAGTTATTACAGATCCTTTCTTTTTAACACCGGACAGTTTAGTAGACGAAGCGGAAAGTTTAATGCAACAATATCGTATTTCCGGTGTACCGATTGTTAATAATGTGGAAGAAATGAAAGTTGTCGGTATTATTACAAATCGAGATATGCGTTTTTTAACTGATTTTGGTGTGAAAATTAGTGAAGTTATGACAAAAGAACATTTAATTACAGCGCCGGCTAATACAACATTGGAGGAAGCTAGCGTTATATTACGCAGTCATAAAATTGAAAAATTAATTTTGACTGATGCTGACGGTAGATTAACAGGACTAATCACAATTAAAGATATTGAAAAACTTGCAAAATATCCAAATTCTGCAAAAGATGACAAAGGGCGTTTATTAGTAGCGGCATCTGTAGGTGTTACTAATGATACAATAGCGAGAGTAGAAGCATTGGTAGATGCCGGAGTAGACGCAATTGTTGTTGATACAGCCCATGGTCATTCCAAAGGTGTATTAGATGCGGTAAAAACATTGCGTACAAATTATCCGGAATTAGATATTATAGCAGGCAATGTTGCAACCGGAGAAGCAGCACGAGATTTATATAAAGCCGGAGCAGATGTTGTTAAGGTTGGTATAGGTCCTGGTTCTATTTGTACAACACGTGTAGTTGCGGGAGTTGGAGTTCCGCAAATTACAGCAATTTACGATTGTGCAACGGTAGCACGTGAGTTAGGAAAAACGATAATCGCCGATGGAGGAATAAAATATTCAGGAGATATTGTTAAGGCTATCGCAGCAGGTGGGCATGCTGTAATGCTCGGTTCAATGCTAGCGGGTTGTGAAGAATCACCGGGTGAATTGGAAATTTTCCAAGGTCGTTCATTCAAAACATACCGTGGAATGGGTTCAATTTCGGCAATGGAAAAAGGTTCTAAAGATCGTTATTTCCAAGAAGACGGTAAAAAACTCGTACCGGAAGGTATTGAAGGACGTACACCTTACAAGGGTGCGGTATCGGAAACGATTTATCAAATAATTGGAGGATTGCGCGCCGGAATGGGTTATACCGGTTCAAGAGATTTGCGTACATTACGTGAAGAAGCACAATTTGTCCGTATGACAGGAGCAGGGCTTATAGAATCACATCCACATGACATTCAAATAACAAAAGAAAGTCCGAATTATTCAAAATAAAAACCTAATTTAAAATTATTATTAATTATTAAAAAGAAGAAGTTGATAACCCGATTTTATCAACTTCTTTTAATTTTTTAGTAATTATTTATATTATTCATCGCCAAGTTGCATATAAACTACTTGAGTGGTTAAATATTCTTCTAAGCCGTGTTTACCATCGGCACCTCCAATACCTGATTTACGACGCCCTGCGTGGAAACCTTGCATTGCTTCGAAGTTTTCTCGATTTATATAAGTTTCACCGAATTTCAGCCCATTAACAGCTTTAAATGCTGTATTTAAGTTTTTTGTATAAACTGAAGATGTTAAACCATATTCTGAATCATTGGCATAATCAATAACTTCTTCTAATGTTTTGAATGTGGCAATTGGAATAACAGGACCAAATGTTTCTTCTTTCATAATGCTCATATCATTGGTTACATCTGTTAAGACGGTAGGTCCGTAGAAATATCCTACCTGTTCTTTATCTACATCACCGCCATATGCTAATGTTGCTCCTTGTTTAACAGCATATGCTACTCTTTCAATGACTTTTTTTAATGCTCTTTTTTCGATTAACGGACCATAATCCAAACCACGTTCTTTATTAGGGTCACCGAATTTAACCTTGTCTAATTCTGCAAATAATATTTGTTCAAATTGTTCTTTCACATTTTCATGGACATAAACACGTTCAGCGCAGTTACAAACTTGTCCTGAGTTGATAACACGTGACGCAACTATTGCTTTTGCCGCAAGTTCTAAATCGGCATCTTCAAACACGATAGCAGGAGCTTTTCCTCCAAGTTCTAAAGATACGTTGGTAATATTATCGGCAGCGGCTTTCATTACCTCCTGTCCGGCTGCTAGGCTACCGGTAAGACTAACTAATCCTACTTTAGGATGAGAAGCTAATCTGTTCCCAACTACAGAACCACGTCCATAAATAATATTTAATACCCCTTCAGGTAAGCCGACTTCTGCACAAATTTCCGCAAAAATATTGGCATTAATCGGTGTTAATTGACTAGGTTTTAAAACAATGGTATTACCGGTAAGTAGTGCCGGTGCAGCTTTTCTCGCTATCAAGAAAAATGGGAAGTTCCATGGCAAAATACCTGTTGTTACACCATGAGGACGTTTGAATAAGAATATATGTTCATCTTTTCTATCACTTTGTATTATTTCTCCCTCATATCTTCTAGCCCATTCTGCCATATAGTCCATGTAATCAGCAGTGAATAATACTTCAACCTTAGCTAGTTCAAAAGTTTTTCCACCTTCATTAACAATAGTTTGTGTAATTTCCGGTTCTCTTTGTCTAATACGATCGGCTATTTTTTTCAGATATGCTCCACGTTCTATTGCAGGTAGCTTTTCCCAAGATTTTTGAGCAACATCGGCAACTGTAATAGCATGATCAACATCTTTACAATTGCCGGCTGGAATTTTTGCAATAACTTCCTCAGTAGCGGGATTTACCACTTTTATGAATTCTCGTTTGATATTTTCTTCAAACTTTCCTCCAATAAACATTTTTAAAACTTTAACTTCACTCATAAATAAATTCTCCTTATATATAAAATTAGGTAAGTAAACGTTACCATCCCTGCATAAATTATACAATAATAGTAATTAAAACTCAAATATTTTGTCTTCAATGCAAATTTTCGACTTATGAAATAATTCTTTGTATATTTTGACAATAAGAAAACGTTTAATAAATATTTTTTAAGAAAAAGCCTTAGCAAAGATAAAAATTAGTGGTATAATGGATAAAAAAACTAGGAGGCTCACTTAATGAAGCAAAATATCGGAGTAATTGGTTTATCGGTTATGGGGAGTAACTTAGCTTTAAATATAGCTGATAATGGATTTGAAGTAGCAGTGTTTAACAGAACAACCAGTGTTGTTGATAAGATGTTAAAAGAACATCCTCATAAAAATATAGTAGGAAGACACTCATTACAAGAATTGGTAAATGGATTGGAAAAACCAAGAAAAGTGGTATTGATGGTTAAAGCAGGAGCAGCTGTAGATAGCTTAATTGAGCAGTTAACACCTCTTTTAGATAAGGGAGATATTATTATTGATGGTGGTAATTCATTTTTCAAAGACACTCAAAGAAGATATGAACTACTGTTAGATAAAGGAATTAATTACTTTGGTGTAGGCGTTTCAGGTGGGGAAGAAGGTGCAAGATTCGGACCCGCATTAATGCCCGGAGGAGATGAAGTTGCTTATAAAGAAATTCGTCCAATTTTAGAAGCAATTGCCGCTAAAGTAAACGGAGTTGCTTGTTGTAGTTATACGTCAACCGGAGGTGCAGGACACTACGTAAAAATGGTTCATAACGGTATTGAATATGGAGATATGCAGTTAATTTCTGAGGCGTATAAAGTATTAAAACATCTTGGTGATTTTAGTAATAAGGAATTGCAAGAAATTTTTGAAGAATGGAATAAAGGGGAGTTAGAGTCTTATCTAATAGAAATTACTGCAAACATTTTTAAAGTTAAAGAAGAAAACGGAGATTATCTGGTTGATAAAATTCTGGATAAAGCCAGTCAAAAAGGTACAGGTAAGTGGACGAATGAGCAGGCAATCGATTTAGGTATTGATGTTTCCGTAATTACAAGCGCATTAAATGGTCGATATATGTCTAACCTTAAAGAAGAACGTGTTAAAGCAGAAAAAGAATTTTCACATAAGGGTTATAATGTCGTAACAGATAAAAAATATTTAGCAGAGATCGTAAAAGATGCACTGTTTATTTCTAAAATCATTTCTTATGCACAAGGCTTTAAATTGCTTCAAGCTGCTGAAAAAGAATACGGGTGGGATTTTAATTATGCCGATATAGCAAAAATATTCCGTGGTGGTTGTATTATTCAAGCAAAAATACTACAAAACATTATTGAAGCATACCAAAATAACTCTCAACTGGAAAATCTTATTTTTGATCCGTTCTTTAAAAATATTATAGAAACAAGGCAAGATAATTTGCGAGAAGTGGCAGTGTTAGCTATTCAAAATAGGTTGCCTCTAAGTGCAATGACCTCCGCTATTTCTTACTTAGATATTTATACAACAGCGGACAGTGGAGCTAATTTAATCCAAGCACAACGTGATTATTTCGGAGCTCATACTTTTGAGAGAACGGATAAAGAAGGAAATTACCATTATGATTGGGTGGGAAATAATGAAAAATAATAATGCAATTACATTATTTGGTGGAACCGGCGATTTAACTTATAGAAAATTACTACCGGCTTTATATAATTTAGATGTATTAGGGAAATTAGACGATAATTTTAAAATAATTGTTATTGGCCGTAGAGCGTATGCTCCCGCTGATTATATCAAAATAGCGCGAGAGTGGATAAAAGAACATGCGAGAACAAAATTCGATGAAGAGCAGTTTAGTTCGTATGCACGTCGTATTATTTATTTTAAGATGGATATGACAAATGAAGAAGAATATCGTATATTGCAAACATTTTATACATTAATGGGAATAGATCAGCATATTTATTACTATGCGGTAGCTCCGTCGTTTTTTATTACTATAACAAACGGTCTGAAAAAATATTGTGCGAATAATAATGCAAAGGTTATTATTGAAAAACCGTTTGGAGAGGATCTTGAGAAAGCATCAATATTGAATGACAGTTTGGCAGATTTCTTCGGACAACATGAGATTTATCATATTGATCATTATTTAGGAAAAGAGATGATTCAGAACATATTATCCCTTCGCTTTAAAAATGTTATCTTTAAAGGAATTTGGAACAAAGATTTCATTGAAAATATCCAAATAACAGCAGCGGAAACCGTCGGGGTAGGAACACGTGCCGGTTATTATGATAAAAACGGTGCTTTAAAAGATATGGTACAAAATCATCTTCTTCAAGTATTATCAATTGTTGCTATGGAGGAGCCGATAGAAGATAACAGTACCGAGATACACAATAGTCAATACAATTTATTGTCCGCAATAAAACCGGTAGAAGATACTAATACCAATTTAGTTATGGCACAGTATAACGGTTACTTAAATGAAAAAAATATTCAACCTAATTCAAAAACAGAAACATATGCAGCGTTAAAATTGTTTATAGATAATGAACGTTGGGAAAATGTTCCGTTTTTTATACGTACAGGTAAAAAAATGGGTGATAGAGAAACTCAAGTTGTAGTTCAATTTAAAGCGGTAGGAGATACCCCCGGAAACGTATTAATCATTAAAATACAACCGGATGAGGGAGTGTACTTCCAGTTCAATGCGAAAAAACCGGGAACGGAACAGGAGTTGCAACAGATTTCTTTAGATTTTTGTCAAAGCTGTATATTGGAAAACAGAATAAATACTCCTGAAGCGTATGAACGTTTATTAGATGCTTGCTTAAAAGGTGACAGGGCATTGTTCTCGCAATGGGATCAAATTGTTGTATCATGGCAGTTTGTTAATAATTTATTAGATAAATATCATAAACAAGGCTCGCCTCTTTATAGATATGAACAAGGTTCAATGGGACCGGAAGAAGCGAACAAGCTGGTTGAATGGATTAATTAATAACTAACCGGAAAATATAAAACTTTAAGGAAAAATGATACTTAGAGTTTTATATTTTTTTTATGCGTGTTATAATAGAGGGCATGAGTAGAATTTAGGAGAAGTATTAGTAATATTACTTTATTCAATATTAGAATATATATAATTATAATTGATATTTATTATATAGAAGGAGAAAGGTATAATGAAGAAAATTTTAATAATAAGTACCGGCGGTACTATTTCAATGAGTGAAGATCATACTACAGGTAAGGTATCGCCAACAAAAATTAATCCTATAGGAATGAGTGGAAATATTTTTTCATATATGGGAGATATAACCGTAGAGGAGTTGTATAATTTAGCATCACCACAAATAACAGAGCAGGAAATGCTAGGTATTCAAAGAAGAATATTAAAGGCTGTAGAGGAAGGTTATGATGGAGTAGTTATAACCCATGGAACGGATACTTTAGAAGAAACAGCTTATTATTTAGAGTTAACGTTGGATGTAAATATTCCCGTAGTTGTAACGGGAGCGATGCGTTCAAGTAATGAATTGGGCTCTGACGGGCTGGTAAATCTAAGAAGTGCATTAGTAGTAGCGACAAGTGATGAAAGTTGTGATAAAGGTGTACTTGTGGTAATGAATGATGAAGCACATACAGCAACTTATGTTACCAAAACTCATACAACAAATGTTGCTAATTTTCAAACACCGACATTTGGTCCGGTGGGGTTGGTATTAAAAAATAAAGTTATATATTTTCAAAAATTAATAGAAAAAGAGCATTATAATATTACTACAAACAATAAAAAAGTATTTTTGTTAAAGGCTTATGCCGGTATGGGAGCAGAGTTGATAGATTCAGTTTGTAGTTTGGAAATAGACGGTTTAGTAATAGAGGCATTGGGGGCGGGGAACTTACCGCCCAAAACAGTTCCGGCAATAAAAAGATGTATTGAAAAAAATATCCCCGTTGTTTTTGTATCAAGAGCTTTTAACGGTGTAACTCAAGATGTTTATGATTATGAAGGCGGAGGGAAAAGATTTTATCAAGATGGAGTTATTTTTACAACCGGTTTAAGCGGTCAAAAAGCAAGGATAAAGCTATTGGTTTTATTGGAAGCGGGAATAAAACCGGAAAAATTAAGAGAAAAGTTTTAATATCAAATTTATAATGCTCAATATTGAATATTTTTCCTAAATATGATAGTATGATAAAGGATTTTAGTAAGAAAGGGGTGTAATTTTGAAATTCAAATATCATAGGGCGTATAGAGGATTTTATCTATTAGATAATAATAAATTTAAACGACCGTTTATGAAATTAGATGAAGATAAAACGATCAAACTTTTAAATAATGCCGGTATAGAGATAATATTTAATAAAAAACAACTCATCACAATAGAAGATAGGTATGTTGTATTCTATAGTAAAGAAAAAACTGAGGAAAAACATAATATTGAAAAATCTTTAAAGATAGATTTTAAGGAATTGGAACTTAATTATCAAGTACCAAAGCTATTAATAGAAAATATTTATAAAATGTTGAATATGTCTGCAACAGCGAGTAAAGAGTTAGAATCTACCTTGTCACTAATTAATAATATTATGATTTCGGACAAATTATTCGCCACAAAGGTAAAAAAAATATCCTTTTATAATGAGAAAGAATTAGATTTGATATTGAATAGATATAATCTTAAAAAGATAAGTATAGATGATTTGAAAAAGGAAATTGAATTAAATTATCCAAAACAATATATTTCGGCGTTGCCGTTAGATTATAAAGAACGTGAAATGATTTTTGTTTTCTACTTTATTATTCAAGTAGAATTGTTAACGGTTTTAAAATAATGGATAAATTTTTTGATAGAATTATAGTAAAAACTCTTGATTTTTTAAGGGTGCTCTGTTATAATACTATTCAGAAAGTTTATTTTTTTGCCGCAAGTTGGACGTATTTCGACCTATAAGGACGTATTTCGACCAACGTAAATATTAAAGATGAATTTTCAAACAAGAAGGGCATGATAATATGGATATTTTACATTTGTTACATATGCAAAATAAACTTGTACCCGAGATGGTGAAAAAATTTAATGATCGTTATGAGTTACTTCTTACTATTAAAATAAATCAACCGGTAGGAAGAAAAACATTATTAAATTTTGTAACTATAACTGAACGACAGTTACGTACTGAATGTGAGGTGTTATCGAAACTGGGTTTAATTGCTAAGAAAACTACCGGAATGAGTCTTACTGAAAAAGGCGAAGAATTTTTAGTAGAAATAAAATCTTTTATTACCAATGATACATTTGTTAAAGAGCGAGGTATTATAAAAAAACATTTTTCAATAAAAGATGTTTACATAGTGGCAGGAGATTTTGTAAATAGTGAAGCGACTAGAGTAGAGATGACAGACTTACTTCTTGATAAGGTTAATTCAAAAATAACCAAAGAGTGTGTAATCGGAGTAAGTGGTGGAAGTACAATGTACTATGTTGCGGACAGGGCAGATAAAACATTCGGATATGGAAAAGATGTTACTATAACACCTATTCGTGGCGGATTATCAGAAGTTAATACGGAGTATCAATCAAATGATATAGCAGCAAAAATGGCTAATAACTCCGGAAATAACTATCAATTACTACACGCACCGGATAATATAGGAGAAAAAGCATTAGAAGAACTTGTTAAAGAACCTGTTGTCAAAAATGCTTTGGACGTTATAGAAAAAACATCAATTATAATACATAGTATAGGGAATGCTTTTGAGATGGCTTATAGAAGAAGAACTTCATCAGATATTCTCGAAGTGTTAAAAAAGAAAAATGCTGTTTGCGAATCATTTGGAAGTTATTTCGATGAAGACGGACATGAAATATTTAAAACCTCTACTATAGGGATGAATTTTAAAGATGTTGACAGCATTGGAGATGTTTTTACAATAGTTGGTGGAGAAAATAAAGCACAGGCGGTATTTAGTTACTTAAATACAAAGCCGGTCAATGCAACACTCATTATTGATGAAGCAATATGCAGAAAAATAATTACTAAAATTAATAAATAAAATTTTTAGGAGGAACTAAAAAATGACAGTAAAAGTAGCAATTAACGGATTTGGACGTATTGGACGTCTTGCATTAAGAAGAATTCAAAATGTAGAAGGAATTGAAGTAGTAGCAATTAATGACTTAACTCCGGTTAACCAATTAGTACATTTGTTAAAATATGATACAACTCAAGGACGTTTCCAAGGAGAGGTTTTTGAAAAAGACGGTAGTTTAATAATAAACGGTAAAGAAGTAAAAGGTTTTGCTAATCCAAATCCGGCAGAATTGCCATGGGGAGAATTAGGAATAGATGTGGTGTTAGAATGTACAGGTTTCTTTACTTCTAAAGTAAAAGCGGAAGCACATATTCAAGCGGGTGCTAAAAAAGTTGTTATCTCTGCACCGGGAGGTAGTGATATTAAAACTATAGTGTTTAACGTAAACCATGAAACATTAGATGGGACAGAAACTGTTATTTCAGGAGCCTCATGTACAACTAACTGTTTAGCACCGATGGCAAAAGCACTACACGATAACTTTACAATAGTAGAGGGGTTAATGACTACAATTCACGGATATACAGGTGATCAAAATACACTTGACGCACCGCACCGTGGTGGAGATTTACGCCGTGCTCGTGCAGCAGGGGTTAATATTGTTCCTAACACAACAGGTGCTGCAAAAGCAATAGGTTTAGTTATCCCTGAATTAAACGGTAAACTTGACGGATCTGCACAACGTGTACCGGTGCCGACAGGTTCATTAACTGAATTAGTAGCAGTAGTTGAAAAAACTGTAACTGCTGAAGAAGTTAACGCTGCTATGCACGCTGCTTCTACTGAATCATTCGGATATAATGTAGATCCAATCGTTTCTTCTGATATCGTAGGAATCGAATTCGGTTCATTATTTGATGCAACTCAAACAAAAGTATTAACAGTAGGTGATAAACAATTAGTTAAAGTTGTTTCTTGGTACGATAATGAAATGTCTTACACTTCTCAATTAGTAAGAACATTAAAATACTTTGCAGGATTGATAAAATAATTTATAATAGATAATAAGAAGAATAGATAAGGAGCTGACTTAAAAGTAGGAAATGATGAATAATTAAGACAAACATACAAAATTCATCAAATAGTATTTTCAACTATGGTGGTAAAGTATCTTGGAAAGATTAATTTATAATTAGTTTTTTCCTATAATATACCACAGTTAAGAGTATTAACATCTTGCTTATAAGTCAGCTTTTTATCTTATATTCTAATATATTTAAAAAGGAGTTTTCCATGAAGAAATCTATTAAAGACTTAGGTAACTTACAAGGAAAGACTGTCTTAATGCGTGTTGACTTTAACGTACCATTAAAAGACGGTAAGATTACTAATGATAATCGTATTACTGCGGCATTGCCGACTATTGAGTATGCTCTTAATCAAGGTGCAAAAGTAGTGGCATTTTCTCATTTAGGTCGTGTGAAAGAGGAGGCGGATAAAGCATCTAAATCACTTGCGCCGGTTGCGAGAAGGTTATCAGAATTATTAGGTAAAGATGTTAAATTTGTACCTGAAACACGTGGTAGTAAATTAGAAACTGCTATAAAAGAACTGAAAGATGGAGAAATCTTAATGTTCGAGAATACACGTTTTGAAGATATTGATGGCAAGAAAGAATCTAAAAATGATGCAGAACTTGCGAAATATTGGGCATCACTAGGTGATGTTTATGTCAATGACGCATTCGGTACTGCACACCGTGCTCATGCTTCTAATGTCGGTATTGCTTCAAATATTGGAGAAGGTAATTCAGCTTCAGGATTTCTGGTAGATAAAGAAATTAAATTTATCGGTGGTGCTGTTGATAATCCTGAACGTCCGTTAGTAGCCATTCTGGGCGGAGCTAAAGTATCGGATAAAATCGCCGTTATTGAAAATTTATTGGAAAAAGCTGATAAAGTAATAATTGGCGGTGGTATGGCATATACATTTATGAAAGCACAAGGAAAAGAAATTGGTAATTCATTATGTGAAAATGATAAAATAGATTATGCTCGTAAACTGATGGAAAAAGCCGGAGATAAATTGATATTACCGGTAGATACAGTTGTTACAAAAGAATTTTCAAATGATGCACCAAGCCGTATAGCAATAGATGATATTCAAGCAGACGAAGAAGGTTTAGACATTGGGCCGAAAACAGTAGAACTATTTAAAAATACATTGCAAGGAGCTAAAACGGTTATTTGGAATGGTCCTATGGGAGTGTTCGAAATGCCTAACTTTGCCAAGGGTACAATCGGTGTTTGTGAAGCTATTGCACACTTAGAGGGTGCTACTACTATTATCGGAGGAGGAGATAGTGCTACGGCAGCTATTTCTTTAGGATATGCAGAAAAATTTTCTCATATTTCAACCGGTGGCGGTGCTTCATTAGAATATCTTGAAGGAAAAGTATTACCGGGTATAGATTCATTATCAAATAAATAAATTTTAAAACTCAAGGAGAGAGTACAGTTATGACAAGATTACCATTTATAGCAGGGAACTGGAAAATGAATTTAACAGTGAAACAAGCGCGTGATTTTGCACAAGCAGTGGCGGGTAAAGTACCTGCCGCAACAAGTGTGGAATCAGCTATTTGTGCACCGGCAACTCACTTAGAGGCATTAGTAGAGTTAACTAAAAACAGTGAATTAAATATTGGTGCTGAAAACTGCCACTTTGAGCAAAGTGGAGCATATACAGGAGAAGTTTCTCCATATGTACTGAATGATTTAGGTGTAAAATATGTTATCCTAGGTCATTCGGAGCGTCGTGAATATTTCGGTGAAACTGATGAACTAATTAATAAAAAAACAAAAGCTGCATTTGCTAACGGATTGATACCAATCGTTTGTTGCGGTGAAACGCTTGAACAATATGAAACAGGAAAAGCCGTTGATGTAATTACAGGTCAGTTACAAAAAGATTTAGCGGATTTAACAAAAGAACAAGCCGAAAAACTTGTAGTGGCTTATGAACCGATATGGGCTATAGGAACCGGTAAATCAGCAACTAAAGAGGATGCACAAAAAATGTGTAAAGCTGTTCGTGATGTGGTTGCGGGATTATACGGAAAAGAAGTAGCTGATAAAGTGAGAGTTCAATACGGCGGTTCTGTAAAACCGGAAAATGTAAAAGAATACTTAGCATGTCCGGATGTTGATGGAGCTTTAGTAGGTGGAGCTTCACTTAAAGTAGATTCATTTTTAGCTTTACTAGAAGGCGGAAAATTAGCTTAATTTTAAGAAATTTTACTATTATAATAAATATAAATTTTAAATTATGAAGGAGAAAATTAATGTTAGCAAAAACATTTGATATTATCGCAGAAGTATATGCAAGAGAAGTTTTAGATTCACGTGGGAACCCAACTGTTGAAGTAGAAGTAACTACTGAATCAGGAGCGTTTGGGCGTGCTTTAGTACCGTCAGGAGCGTCAACCGGACAATATGAAGCGGTTGAATTGCGTGATGGAGATAAAACTCGTTACCTAGGAAAAGGTGTAACCAAAGCTGTAACCAATGTTAATGAGGAAATTGCCCCATTATTGGAAGGGAAATTCGACGTATTTGACCAAGTAGGTATTGACTATGCCATGATTGAGTTGGACGGAACTGAAAATAAAGGTCGTCTAGGTGCAAATGCTATTTTAGGTGTATCTTTAGCGGTAGCACATGCTGCAGCTGATGCTTTAGGTGTAGCTTTATACAGATATTTGGGCGGAACCAACTCAAAAGAATTACCAACTCCAATGATGAACATAGTAAACGGTGGTTCTCATTCAGACGCGCCGATCGCTTTCCAAGAATTTATGATTTTACCTGTTGGAGCTCCAACATTTAAAGAAGCATTGCGCTGGGGTGCAGAGGTATTCCATAATTTAGCAAAATTATTACATGCTCGTGGTCTATCAACTGCAGTAGGAGATGAAGGAGGATTTGCTCCGTCATTTGAAGGAACAGAAGATGCTGTTGAAACCATTCTTTCAGCTATTAAAGCAGCCGGATTAGAGCCGGGGAAAGATGTATTCTTGGGATTTGACTGTGCATCATCAGAATTCTATGAAAACGGAGTATATGACTATACTAAATTCGAAGGAGAAGGTGGAGCAAAACGTACTTCAGCTGAACAAGTAGATTATTTAGAACAGTTGGTAAATAAATATCCGATCGTTACTATCGAAGACGGTATGGATGAAAATGACTGGGAAGGTTGGAAATTACTTACAGAACGTATCGGAAATCGTGTACAATTAGTTGGTGATGACTTATTCGTAACCAACACTAAAAAATTATCACAAGGTATTGAACAAGGTGTTGGTAACTCAATCTTAATCAAAGTTAATCAAATCGGTACTTTAACAGAAACACTAAACGCTATTGAAATGGCGAAACGTGCCAGATACACCGCTGTTATTTCTCACCGTTCAGGAGAAACTGAAGACTCAACCATCTCAGATATAGCAGTTGCTACAAATGCCGGACAAATCAAAACAGGTTCACTTAGCCGTACAGACCGTATTGCTAAATACAATCAATTATTACGTATTGAAGATGAATTAGATGTAACAGCTGAATATCCGGGAATTAAAGCATTTTATAATATTAAACGTTAATAAGATAATAAAATTTAACAAGGGATAGCTAAAAGTAAAAAATTTTAATAGAATTTACTTATTAGTAGTAAGACTGCAGTAATTCATTAGTTTGAAAATTTTCTTTAAAGAACTTTTTTCCAAAACTAATGAACTATGCAAGGAGTGACTCAATAAAATTGATTTTTAACGAAATCATGTTTTTTGAGTTACTCCTATTTTTTATGCTTTTAGTAAAATTATTTTCAAAAGTGTATATAAAGCAGTTGTTTTAACCTATAATAGTTTACTGAATAATAAAGTAATTAATTTTTGATCTATTATGTTCGTATGTGTTAGAGTTTATTTTAGAAAAATTTATATTTTGCAAATACAAAAACTTTTAAAAATACATTAGTTATAATAAAAAAATTTATTAAAAAAATTTAAAAATAATAATAAGACCCCCCCTAATTGATAGCTGTTATTAATAACGGTATAAACATTTTAATTTTAAATTAAATATATAAATTGAAATTTATTTTTAGAAAAAATTTGGTTTACAAAAGTAAATACAAATTACATTGGAAAGGATATAGTTTTTTTATACTTGTTTTTTATAGTACAGAATAAAAATGTTATTAAACAAAAACAAACATCTAAAAACAGCTGTTTTAAGAGTATATTTTTAAGAAATAATTTTTTATTAATAAATTCTTATTTTATGCTGTTTTTACACTATTTTCTTCAAAAAATTTAT
>NZ_KI271839.1 GCF_000469465.1 Gemella bergeri ATCC 700627
TTCTCATGCCCCGTATTTGACACAGAGCCTAAAAGTGTAATTAGTTTTTTTAATAACTAACTCCTGTTTGAGTTAATTGTGAAATAAATAAAAATTTATTTATATCTATTGTTACATTATTTTTATCTAAAATAAGATTTGGTGCTATAAAAATTTTAAATTCTCCTATTCTGTATTCTGTGAAATTATTTCTATTGGAAAAATTTTTCTTTGCTAAAATCGTAATAGCCTTTCTCTTTCTTCCTCCTCAACATAATATCTCATCTAGAGCAATAATTATGTTATATCTTTGTTTTTTTATTAAATATTCTTGTGCTTTTTTTGTAATAGTAATCGCCATTATATCATCTCCTTTAAAATAATAATCTTTCTTTTATAACTACTCTATAGCTTTAAGTGCTTCTACCATATTTACTTTTTTAAGTTTTCTGTGCATAATTAACGTTACAACTATTGTTATTAGTATGGTAACTCCTGTTGCCAAGGCATAAACAATAACGGGTACCCTACTACTAAACATCATATTTCTTCCTGCCAGTTCCAAAATTATTTTTAAATATAATCTATAACCGAGATAATTACCCAATATTATTCCGACACCGCTTAAATAGAATATTTCTCTAAAAACATATATCGTCACTTCCTTCGGATAAAAACCAAGCACTTTTATTGTTGAAAGTTCTCTAATACGTTCTGAAACGTTAACATTAATTAAGTTATACAGCACTACTAATGCCAGCGTTAGTGAACAAAGTACCATTACTACCACAATAATATCTATACCTTTTATGAAATTATCCAATGTTTCTTGAATTTTTGAATTATCACTTACACCGACAATATCTTTATTATTTTTTAATGTGTTTGTTAAGTCTTCTACTACACCACTGTTTTCATTTGTTTTTATTAAAAATGTATTATCCTGATATTTTTTACCAAACACAGTTTCATAATAATTTTTATTTATATATATAGTATGACCGAAATAATTTTTATTAATTGCTCCTACTTTTAAACTATATTCTTTATCATTAACGATTACCGAAAAATTATCACCTATATTCAGTTTATGCAAATATGCCAGCTTTTCATTAATCACTGCACTATCTTGAGGTAAATCCAATTCCTTTGAATTATCTTTTAATGATATATAATCTTTGTAGTTACTTTCATCTAAGGTCAGCATCTGAATACTATCCAATATCTCATGATTTTTTTCAATAGTGGCTAACTGCATATTTACTTTTGTGCTTCTAATTACATTGTTATTATTATTAATTTCATTTTGAATATTATCAACATCTTTTTCATCAATATATGGATTATAAGTAGCTGCTATATCAACTCTGTTTATAACTTTGAATTGTTCGTTAGATATGTCTATAACGCCATAGCGTATTCCAAAACCTATAAACATTAACGCTAAGCACCCTGTAACGCCAAAAATAGTCATAAGCATTCTTATTTTATAACGAAAAATATTTCTAAATGTCACCTTTCTTAAAAAGGTTAATCTTTTCCAAATGAAAGAAATTTTTTCTAAAAATATTCTACTACCACCACTAGGTGCTTTGGGTCTTAACAGATAAGCACTTTTTTCTTTAAGATTTTTTCTAAGTGGTATGAAAATTGATAAAATTATACAACCTACAGCTATACCAAACGCTGATATTAAAATTAACGGACTATAGACTAATATCGGTTTATTTAGTGTGAAAAATCTGGCATATGAATTATAAACCACCGGTACAATAACTAAATAAGCTCCTATTATACCTAATATTGTTCCAATTAAAGTTGATAATACCCCATAAACATAGTATTTTTTAGAAATTTGCCAGTTACTGTATCCTAAAGATTTTAATGTTCCTATATTTATCCTGTTTTCATCTATCATTCTGGTTAAAGTTGTCAATGAAACCAAGATAGATACTACAAATAAAAATATAGAAAATACATTAGCTACAAAAGTTAAACTGGCAGCCGAATCAATAAATTGAGCATAATTTTTTAATCCTCTAATATTTTCAACATTAAATCTCGGATAAGTTTCATTTTCTAAACTTTTTTTTGCTACATTAAGCTGTTTTTTATTCTCTTTAATTTTTAATTCCGATTCAGTTATTTTTTTTATTTGCTGATTATATTGATTAATATCAACATTTTTTAGTGTTTCTACCTGATTTCTTGTGCCCTTTAGCGTTTTTTCCGCTTTAATTATCTTTTGCTCATTTTCCTGCAATCTTTCCTTATTAACTTCTAAATAATTTTTTTCGTCTATTTTCTGCTGTGCTTGAAGTTGTTCTATTAAATTATACCTACTTTTATTTACTTCTTCTATGTAATTTTTATCACTGTACTTATATTTAATATTTGTTAATTTTATATTTACTCCGGTTGCATTTTTAAAAGAAAAATTTTCTTTAGTCACATAACCGAAGTAATCTTTATTCGCTAAGTTATGATTTGAAATTTCTATATGATCTGCACCTTGAACAAAACCTACCAGTTTATAACTTGTTTCTTTTAACTTATTTTCATCACTGTCACTTTGATTAAATGTGACTGTATCGCCGATTTTATATTTATTTTGCAACGATTCCACCAATGCTATTTCCTTATTATTTTTAGGAAGTTGTCCGGAAGTTATTTTTGGTGTTGCTAATTCTTCAGGTAGCGATTCTACGTTTAAATAATCACCATTATTATTTATCTGTAATTTTTTTATATAATACTTTTCTAATTCGGAAATATTATCTAATTTCTTTATAACCTTTAGGTCATCATCACTAATTCCAAAATTATGAGTAACTCTTAAATCATAAAAATTGTATTTTTCAAGGTGTTTATTATAGGTATTTTCCATAGTTGGAGATGTTTCTTTTAAACCGACAAATATAAAAACACCTAAAAACATTATTATCATTATAGAAATAAATTTTGCCTTTGTTTTTAATATTTCTCTAAAAATATCTTTATTTATTGCTTTCATAATACTACCACTCTATTTCGTCTATACTTTTCGGATTTTTATTGATAATAATATCTTTTACTTTTGCATCATAAATTTCTATTACTTTATCCGCCGCTTGTGCTATTGAACTGTTGTGAGTAATAATAATAACCGTTTTGTTTTCATTTTGACAATACTCTTTTAAAATTTTTAATATACTTTTCCCTGTTTTATAGTCTAATGCCCCTGTTGGCTCATCACAAAGTAAAACTTCGGGATTTTTAGCTATTGCACGTGCTATAGCTACTCGTTGTTGTTCCCCGCCGGATATTTGACTTGGGAAGTTATGTAATCTATGTTCTAAACCAACAATTCTTAATATTTCTTCAGCTGATTTTGGACTTTTTACTATTTGTTCAGCTAATTCTACATTTTCTAGTACGGTTAAATTCGGTATTAAGTTGTAAAATTGGAAAACAAAACCAATTTTTTCTCTACGATACTTTGTTAATTCTTTATCATCTAAAGCTACTATTTCCTTACCAAATATTTTTATTGAACCTGATGTTGCTGAATCCATACCACCAATAATATTTAACAGTGTACTTTTCCCTGCTCCGCTGGGTCCTAAAATAACAACAAATTCCCCTTCATTTATTTCAAAATTTATATTATCGTTCGCTACTACTTTGTTATCATTTTCTCCATATTCTTTTACTAAATTTTTGACTACTATTTTTTTCATATTATCACTCTTTCAATCGTATTCCCTTTTATTATACCATATAATTTACATAAAAAATAATCCCAAAATCAAATTGATAATGGGATTATCTTTTAATTTTCTCTTATCGAATTTCTTTGATACGAGCAGCTTTACCACGTAAGTTACGTAGATAATACAATTTAGCACGTCTAACTTTACCTTTACGTACTACTTCAATTTTCTCAACTTTTGGAGTATGAACAGGGAATGTTCTTTCTACCCCAACACCGTTAGAAATTTTACGTACAGTATATGTAGCAGAAATTCCACCACCACGACGTTTAATAACTACTCCTTCAAATTGTTGGATACGTTCACGTCCACCTTCTACGATACGAACATGTACTCTTACTGTATCCCCGACTTTAAATTCAGGAATATCTGTTCTTAATTGCGATTTAGTTACCGCTTCAATGATTTTGCTCATTATTCTTTCTCCTTTTTTTACAAAATGCTCGTTATTAATGCTTGATTAACAGAGGAACATCGTAATTAATGCTTTCACATCCTGTCTATTGTATCATTTTTGAAAGTAAATATCAAGAAAAAATTGAAAATTTTTATTAGTCAGCTAATTTCTTACTGTAAGTTAGGTAATAATAAAAACTATATATTATTTTACAAATATTTTAGCAATGGTTAGTAGCGGTATGGACGCCTACAACTAACTTGGGTTAATTCTAGAATTTTTAGCATCTATGATGCGTAAAAATTCATAGAAGTAAGGTATGTAAGGCTACTCTAATCTTTACGAA
>NZ_KI271841.1 GCF_000469465.1 Gemella bergeri ATCC 700627
TATCTGTCTAGTTTATTGTAGCCTAATCACCTGAAGATTTGGTGGAATATGGGCCACAGGAAGATGATACATCTGATGATGAAAATCTTGCCTAAATATTTCCATATGGAAACTCTAATATTGTAGATATGAAAAAAGAGCAGTCTGTACATAGCAGATTGCTCTCCTATTTAACTTTCATGTATTATCTCAAATCATAATTCATCAAAAAAAACTAAGCTGCTTTGAGATATCCTTTCCCTCAAATAGACTCAAATAGTTAAAAAGATTTGTAGTCATGACTATATCTCCATTAAATTCTAATTTTACTATTTCTTTTTCTTCGGTTTTGGTGCAGGTAACTCATCATACATTGAATTGAGTAAGCCGACTAAAAATTCTTTGTTGTCAACATCACCTACCAATAGCATTTCCTTTGCTCCATCATATGGTAACTCATACTTTGCATTTGGCATATATGCTATTGCAGATTTAACAGGCTTCACTAAAAACCTATCATCATAAATTCCACCAACAATTTTTCCACGATAATAAACAATATATTCGCCCATCATTGATCTATATGTTATTTCTTCCAACTCAGATAACTGCTCTAAAATGAAATTTAAATATTCTTTACTTGATGCCATACTATTTCCCTATTTATCCTCAAAATTTCAACAATCCATTTTCATCAAACTTAAAATTTGGTCCCCATGAAACTTCCCAATAGTATCCATCTAAATCCGAAAAATATGCGTGATATCCACCCCAGAAAACTTCCTGTGGCTCTTTTACAATTTTTCCACCTGCTTTACTTACTAATTCAATTACAGCATCTACATCTTCTTTATGTTCAACATTGTAAGCTAATGTAATTCCTGAAAATCCATTTCCTTTTGGTGGATTATTTTCATCAATATCTTTTGCTAATTGTTCCAAAGGAAATAGTTCAAACTTTGTTCCTGGAGTATCAAAAAAGCATACCGGCGGATTATTTTCTTTGCAATCAGTCTTATATCCTAAACAATCTCTGTAAAACTTTATTGACCTTTCCATATCTCTAACACCTAAACAAATACAAGTAATCTTATTCATTGCTACCTCCATAATTTCTAATTAACTTTAATTTATAAAAGTCAGTTAGAATCAAAAATTACTATTCTAATATCAATGACAACAGTGCTATAGTCACACACTCATGAAAACTACTTTTGACAATAGTCCTGTTGTTACACCATGCAAAAAAAGTAGTTCTATTGCCACACCCCACTATTTTCCAGTGGTCAGAACTATTGTCAAACGCCCTAAAAACACAATGTAAGTAAACTGTCCAAACCTCTGTTTTTTCTCTAAACCCTTTGATTTCAAGGCTTTTATGCAACTATTCTTCTTATTCCCTTGACAGAAGAACTATTGTCTCCACATGATAACTCCCCGGAAACATATCAACTGGTTGAACTTCTCCTAATGTATATCCTAAGTTATGTAAAATTTTCATATCTCGTGCTAAAGTTGCCGGATTGCAACTTACATAAACTATTTTTTTTATATTCATACTTGCTAAGTCGTGTAAGAAACTTTCCTCACATCCCTTACGCGGTGGGTCAACAATTACTGCATCTATTTTTATATTCTGTGAAATTAAACTTTTAATTACATCTTCACTTTTTCCTAATAAAAATTCCACATTATTTATATTATTTAACTGAGCATTTTCTCTCGCATTATCGATAGCTGCATCTACTACTTCTATGCCGTAGACTTTCTTTACTTTTTGAGCTGCAAATAAAGTTATAGTACCAATTCCACAATAAGCATCAATTATTATGTCATTTTCTCCTAATTTCGCTAATTCTAGTGCTTTCTTGTAAAGGACTATTGTTTGAATAGGATTTATTTGATAAAACGAACGTAAAGAAATATTAAATTTAATTCCGGCTAACTCGTCCGTAATATAATTTCTCCCATATAAAACTCTTGTAGCATCACCATAAATGACATTTGTTTTTTTACTATTAATGTTAAGTATAATACTAACAATACGACTATCTAACTCAACTATCTTATTAACAAAATTATCCAATTGGTTAAAATTTTCTTTAACAATGATACCAACCATTATCTCCGTTTTATTAGTATTGGTTCTAAACATAATGTGACGAATTGCTCCGGTGTGTGTTGATTCATCGTAGACAGATAAATTCATTTCACTAATTAAATTACGAATATCATTCATTAATTTATTATGCTCATCATATTGAATATAACATTTTTCAATATTAATAACATCATGACTACGTGGTTTATAATATCCCATTTTTATTTCATTTTTAATTCGTTGTACCGGTATAACGGATTTATTTCTGTAATGATATGGTCTATTGGCACCTAATGTATTTAATACTTTAACCTTATTCTTTCCTAATGTTTTATCCATAATATTCCGAACTTTGTTTGTTTTAAAACGTAGCTGTTCATTATAACTCATATGAACCAAATTTGCACCGGATGTCTTTAAAATACCATCTACTCGTTCACTAGATTTTGTTATAATTTGTACTAATTTTCCATACCCAAGATTTTTTTTCAACTTAATAATCTTAAATTCTATCTCTTCACCTATTATTACATCTTCGATAAAAATAGGAAATGTATCAAGTTTTACTATACCCAAACCGTCATGCGTGTAGTCGACTACTGTTCCGGTAAAAATTTCATTTTTTTTCATTATGATAACCCTTCTAGTTTTACTTAAATAAAAAATAGGAGTAACTTAAAAAATCGTTATTTCTTGAAACAAGATTTTAACAAGTCACCCCTCGTAATATTTACTAGGTGTTCTAAAAGTATTTTTGAAGAAAATTTGAACTCCTGTAAACTACTGCGTCTAAATTAAATATGGCATCTTTATAAAAATTTAACTTTTGGACTAATCCATTACAAATAAATCTGGTCACTTTTTAAGATAACATTCTACTAAATACTCATGCCAATTACTTTAATTTCATTTACATAATCAAGTTTCTCTATACGTGCATTAAGTTTATCGATATTGGTATGCTCTAAATCAAGTTCAAGTGAAATGATAATCGTTGCTCTTGTATTAATAGGCACCGTTTGATGAATAGTCAAAACACTGCACTTTTCTTCATTAACAACAGCTAGAATACTGCCTAAAATACCGGGAATATCATCTACATCAATTGATAATGATAAAATTGATTGTTTATGTATATCCTGAATTGGAAATATTGTGTCTTTATATTTATAAAATGCACTTCTACTTAAATCAAAGCGTTTTGACGCCTCTAATATAGACAGTTTAGGATTTTCTTCCAGTGCTTTTTTCATTGTTAAAGTTTTCTTTACCGCTTCAGGTAACACATCTTCTCTAATAATATAATATATTTTTTCTTTGTCCATATTTTATTCACCTACTCTACAAATTCAAATTCACCTTGCAATATTCTTACTGTATCACCATTTTTACACCCGCGTTCACGTAACTTATCATCAACACCCATCGAACGCATTTGTTGTGCAAAACGTCTTACAGATGCATCACGATTAAAATCAGTCATTAAAAAAGCTCTTTCTATACCGGGACCACTTACAACATAAGCACCGGTATCATCACGTGTAATTTTAAATGTTTCGTCTTTCGGTTTATGCTTGTACAATACACGATTTTCCATTGTTTTTTCTTCTACATCTAATTCATACATTATATTAGGATCTATATTATCTAGTATATCACATATTTTGTACAATAAATTATCAACATTACTACGTGTAAATGCGGAAACTTCAATGATTTCTACTTCCTGCTTATCTTTTTTTAATTGTTTTCTAAATACTGCTAAATTCTCATTTGCGGTTGGAATATCCATTTTATTAGCTACAACAATTTGCGGTCTTTCTAATAGACGCATATTATACTCGCCGAGTTCGGAATTAATAATTTTATAATCTTCATAAGGATTTCGACCGTCAGTTGCTGACATATCAACAACATGAACAATTACTTTTGTACGTTCAATATGGCGTAAGAACTGGTGTCCTAATCCAATACCTTGGCTAGCTCCTTCAATAAGCCCCGGTAAATCCGCCATAACGAAACTTCTATGATCTTTTGTTTCTACAACTCCAAGGTTTGGAGCAAGTGTTGTAAAATGATAATCTGCAATTTTAGGTTTTGCTTTTGAAGTAATTGATAATAATGTAGATTTCCCAACAGACGGAAATCCGACTAAACCGACATCAGCCATTAGTTTTAATTCTAATGTTAAATTACGTTCTTCCCCAGGCTCTCCATTTTCAGCAATTTCCGGTGCTGGATTAGACGGTGTAGCAAAGCGACAATTACCACGCCCGCCACGTCCACCGCGTGCAACAACAACTTCTTGTTTATGTTCTACTAGATCTGCTAATATTTCTCCTGTATCAGTATCTCTTATCACCGTTCCCGGCGGTACTTTTAAGTATAAATCTTTTGATTTTCTTCCATGCATACCCTTACTCATTCCATTTTCTCCATTTGGAGCAACAAATTTCTTCTGGTAACGGTAATCCATAAATGTTCTCAGTCCTTCATCAACGACAAAAACTACGTTTGCTCCGCGTCCGCCGTCGCCACCGGCAGGGCCACCTTTAGGCACATACTTTTCACGTCTAAAAGCTACTAGCCCGTTACCTCCATCACCGGATCTGACAAATATTTTTACTTCATCTAAAAACATATTATTCTCCTATTAATTCTACTGGATTTATATTATATATTGTACTTTTATATAATATCATTTTATATATTGTTTTCTATCAAGAACAATTATATCATAAATTTAAATTTTATAATAATTATACACTAAAACAAAAAAATGTACGGGTGACTGACAACCGTACAAAACTCCACAGGCAGGACTCGAACCTGCGACCCTCTGATTAACAGTCAGATGCTACTACCAACTGAGCTACTGTGGAAAAACTAAACAAAAAAATGGAGCGGGTGATGAGAATCGAACTCACAACATCAGTTTGGAAGACTGAGGTTTTACCACTAAACTACACCCGCTTAAAAATATTTATTAATTACTCACAGGTTATATTCTATACTAAAAATTTATTTTTGTCAATAAAATTTTAAAAAATTTTTTAATTTTTTCCTGAAAATATAGCATGGGAAATTATATATTTAACCCACTATTAAAATATATTTCATAGAAAAATCTGATATTTATAATAAAAATATATAATCTTTTAAAGTGTTATATAAAGAAATAATTCATAAGTGAAAACTTCTCTTGCTTAATCACTTATGAATTAATACTTTATGAGTAAAATATACAAACTATCTTTTTCTTTGTATTTTCACCCTTCTTATTGATGATGAAAACATCGAAGCTATCAAAATTCCAACCGCTATAGCTCCTGCTTGGAGTATTGTATCTATCCCTATTTTCGCCGCTAAATGATAACTTTTAGTAACAAGACTTCTCATTGTGTGATACATTCCATATCCCGGAACTAATGGAATAATACCGGTGTAAATAAATATGGTTGCCGGCATTCTTAATTGCTTTGAAGCGCTGGAAGCCAAAACACCGATTATTATCGCTCCTGAAAAACTGGCTATTATAATTCCTGAAATCATCTTTATATAATAGTACGCTACCCATCCTGCTGCTCCTATTACCGAACAAACTAAAATAGATTTCTTGGGTGCATTAAATAAAAATGAAAAAGCCAATGTTGAAATAAATCCTGCTGCTAATTGTATAATAAAATTATATATATCCATCTTTAACTCCTAAACTATTTTAAGTCCTAATATTACTCCAAGTGCTATGGCGATTGATGTAAATACTGCCGATTGTACTCCTATCATTCCTGATATATAATCACCTGCCATAAAGTCTCTTACACAGTTTGTTATTTGTACCCCGGGAACTAGCGGCATTATTCCTGCTATAACAATGGAAGATGGGTTATAAATTGTAAAAAAATTTGTTGAAAATTCTACTAAAACAGTTACCAACAATGCCCCAAAAAAATTTTGCATAAGATCCATTAATTTATATTTTGTCGCAAACGATAAAAAAGCACCTTCTAATCCCATTATTAAAAACGAATAAATACTATCTTTAAATGTTCCACCAAACATTATTGAAAAAAATGGCCCCGATAATGCCAATAAAAATATTACTAGCCACGGATTATATTCTTTAGTTACTTTTATTTCTCTTAGTTTTTTATAAGAGTAATCTATTGACCATCCCTCTGTAACAATCTTCCTAGAAAGATCATTTATTAATGATATTTTTTCCAAATTCCTATTTCCTAGAATTATTCTTCTCATCGTTGTATAATTTATATCGTTATAGACAAACGACACTATTACAAAATTATAAGTAACTAGTGTATTTGCCGCTTTTATATTATCAAATGATTTATAAATTCTATTAATAGTATCCTCTACTCTATAAACTTCTGCCCCATAAGAAAGCATACTACGTGCCATTTTCACTGAAAAATTCAACAATTTTTTTGCATCATCTTCATTTTTTAATGATTGTATCATAAATATTATCCCTCTTTTTTTATATTATTCTTAACATCGACTATTAGCAAAGTATATATTTATATACAAAATATTTTTTGTT
>NZ_KI271842.1 GCF_000469465.1 Gemella bergeri ATCC 700627
ACATATAATTTAATTTTATTTTTTAAAATTGTTTTTTTTATCTTTTTCAAAAAATATTTTTATATTATTTTTTAACTATATTACTTTATTTTTCTATCTATTATGCTTTTTTATTCTATATTTTTATACAATAAAATTTTTACAGAAAAAACAAATTGATTTTTTTACAAAAATTTTCATTAAAAAGAGCTTCTTAAAATTTATGATTTCTTTAAAAATCAATTTTATCAAGTTGCTCTTTACGATTAATTATCTTAAAAAATATCTTTTAATAAATTCTTAAATCAATAAACCATTACATCTTACGTTAACAAGTAAATTTTATTAGAACTTTTATATTTTATCTATTCACTTAATCCTCTATTATATTACCTTTAGAGCTACAATATATTAAACTTACAAATAAAATTCCTGCTGTTACCAGTAATACGTATAAGGCTATGTTCCAATTTGATATATCTCTTATATACCCCAATAACGGTGGAAATACAGCTGCTATCAGATAACCGCCGGACTGTGCTAAACCTGAAACGGTTGCTGATTCTTTTTCATTTTTTGATTTTGCTGAAAATAAATACATCACGTATGAAAATGATCCTCCACCGGCTAAAGCATATATTATTACCCATATCGCCATTAAACTGAAATTAGCATTAGTTATTATTATTCCTAACAATGCAACTATATATCCTACTGTAATAGTTACAGGTATTATCATTTTATTTCTCAATTTATCAGCCATTATCGGTACTAAAAACGTTGATGGAAACTGTGCAAACTGACTGATAGATAATAATAAACCGGCTATTTCCGGACTAAATCCTTTACTTATCATTATTTCAGCGAACCACGATACACTACAATAAAATAATGCAGATTGTAATCCCATACTTATTGTAATAGCCCAAAGTTTTAGATTTTTTAATAAGTTTTTATTAACTTTTTCCTCATTTTCAAAAACTTCCACTTTTTTTCCTTTTGATATAGCAGAATATATTATTACATTTACTACAGCTACAACTAGCCATATATTTACCGCTAATGCTGTAGAAAATTTCTCATTTATTATATTTGAACTGGCTATAGGATAACTTATTCCTGCCGCTATAGAAGCGCTTATTGTCATAACAACAGCATAAAATCCTGTCATAACTCCAAGATTTTCCGGGAAATATTTTTTTGTTAAACCGGGTAATAATACATTACCTACCGTAATACCTAACCCTATTATAAAGGTTGCCAAAAAGAATATCGGCGTATTAAGATAAAATCTTAAAGTTAAACCCAATGTAGTAATTATTGCAGCTAAAAGAATTGTTTTTTCGAGTCCTGTCTTATGTGAAATTTTAATAACAGCAGAACTGAATAAAGCGAATGCTATTAATGGAATAGTCGTAATAAAGCCGACCATAGTATTATTAATATTAAGTAATTGTTTTAAATTTCCGGATATAGCACCTACCGATGTGATAGGTGTTCTTAAAAGCATCCCTAAAACAATAATTCCTAACAAAATAATTAATTTATTTTTTTTACTAGACATTTTTTTACCTTTTATATAAAATATAGCTTTCTTTTTTATTTTATTTATTGCGAAAGTTATAATAATATTATTAAATATAAGAAAATTGAACTTTCTAAAAAATTTTCTATAATTTTAACATTTATAATATTACACCTTTAATATGTTCTTACAGGTAATATTAATTCAATTATATCTCTATGATAATCACTCGGTTGAACTATAAACGCTGTTAACTCACCGGAAAATTTAATGATGATTTCTTCTGAAGCAATAGCATTCACAGCATCTTTTAAATATTTTCCTGAAACTGAAATTTCAAATTTATCATCTTCCAACATAGATTTTACATTCATTTCTTCTACCGCACTACCCAATTCTTTTGATTGTGATGAAATTTCCAATGAATTTTCAGAAACAATTAGTTTTATAATATCATCTTTGTCTTCTCTACTCATTAAAGAAACCCTATCTACCGCATTAAAAAATTCTCTACTGTTTGAAACAAGAGTACATTCAAAATTAGTTGGAATTAATTTGTCAGTGTTCGGATAATTTCCACTTATTAGAAGTACTGTATATACTACATTTTGATAATATAACACTATACGATTATTTTCATAAAAAATCTCCACTTCTCCTTGACCGTTTTCTATCATTTTTTGGAAATATTGTAGTGCTTTTCTCGGAATTATAAGATTAAACTCTTTTTCGGAATTTTCTTCGTTTAGAATGACAACTCTTCTACTTAATCTATACGAATCGGTAGCAGTAGCGGTTAAGATTTTGTTTCTTAATGAAAGATTAACACCTTCTAAAATAGGTCTTTGATCATTAGGTGCCGTACAGAATACAGTTTCTCTTATAACATCATTAAAAATTTTTGTATCTAATTTAAAACTGTTGTCTTTAGAAATAACAGGAAATTCCGGATATTCTTCAGGATCATATCCTTTAATATTAAATTCACTATTTCCCGAATAAACTAAAATATTATTAGAAACTTTTTCTATTTCTATAAAATCGGTAGGTGCTTTTCTTATTATCTCTATAAAATTTCTGGAAGGTAAAACTACTTGTCCTTCATCTTCTATAGTAATAATTTCTTTATCATCAATATATTGATTTATTGCATATTCAACAGATACTAAAGAATCACTAGCCTTTAAAATAAGTTTATTATCAGTAAGTTCTAGTTTAATTCCTTTTAAAATTTCTAAAATAGAATGAGGTGCAATAACTCTTGAAACATGATTTAAGCCTTCAAGAAAGTAAGATTTTTGAATGGTAAATTTCATTTTTTTCTCCTTATATAATATATTTATATATAATAATAGTAATAAGTGTTGTTAAAACTGTTTAAAACTTGAAAAAAGCAATAAAATAAGAAAGTTTTCAGTTGTTAATAACTTGTTTAAAACTTGTAAGTAAAAAACTAACTATTTTTTTTTAAGCGTTCTTTCAATATCTCAATATCTTCAAATAAAATAGGAAAATCATCTCTATTCAAATTAGCGATTTTATTAAATGAATAGAGGATAGATGTATGATCCTTATTAAAATGTTGACCGATAGCCGGAAAAGAAAGATTTGTAAGTTCTCTACATAAATAAATAGCAATATTCCTAGCTTGAACTACCTCTTTTTTTCGAGTAGAAGAAAGCATATCGTCTTTGTTAATTCGATAATACTCAGAACAAATTCCTATAATATTTTCAGGTAAAATATTTTTTCTACCGGTGGAACGAACATTTTTTAAGATACTCTCAGCAATTTTCAGCGAGGGTTCGTCGTGATTAGTATTAGCTATAAGCTTTATTTTTTTTAAAACTCCCTCAAGTTCTCTAATATTAGAAGAAACATTATTGCCGATAAAAGTTAAGGTAGATTCATCAAGAGGAACCTTAAATTGTTCACACTTGTATTTTAAAATAGCCATACGAGTTTCAAAATCCGGTGGAGTAATATCGACGGTTGCTCCTTGTTGGAATCTGGAAACAAGCCTATCAGGAAGATCGTTAAGTTGAGAAGGTTCTCTATCACTGATAAGAACAATTTGTTTTTGATTCATCTGTAAATCATTAAAAGTATGGAAAAAAGCGTTTTGTGTTTCGGTTTTTCCACTTAAAAATTGAATATCATCAATTAAAAGAACATCAACTTCACGGTATTTTTTTCTGAAAATTTCATCTGTATTATTATTGGTTTTTATGGCAGAAATAAATTCATTAACAAACTTTTCAGAAGAAATACACTCTATTTTAAAATCAGGAAAATGATGTTCAATTTCATTACCAATAGCATGAAGAAGATGAGTTTTTCCAAGACCTACACCCCCATAAATAAAAAGGGGATTATAATTTTTACCCGGGTCTCCTGCAACAGTATACGCAACAGCATGAGCATATTTATTACCTTCACCAACAATAAAAGTATCAAAGGTAAAATTTTTATTTAGGGTAGGATTAGTTTTGCTTATAGGAAGTGATTTATTAGGTGTAGGAGTTTTATAACCTTCTAAAGAAAAACTCTGCTTTTGATAAAAGTTTTGAGCACCTGAAGGTTTATCACCTTGTAAAAAATTTTGTTTAATAATATCTTCAGCAGGGATAGTATTTTGTCTAATGTTGTGATTATTTTTAACAGAAATAGCTGAAGAATCTAAAGAAACGTAATCTATATTAAAATTAAGTCCGGTAGTTTTGTAAAGGATAGCTTTGAGTTTATCATCAAAAGCACCTTTTAAATATTGAGAAACCAGAATTTCTTTACTTGTAATAGAAATATTTTTATTAACAAAATCAACTTCATCGATAGAGGCAGCTAAAAACCAAGTCTCAAAAACTTCCTCAGGCAATTCGGATTTTAATTCTTTTAAAATAATTTCCCATAAAAAATTAGAATTACTCACAAAAAACCTCCAATTAAAAAATATATAGAATATTATAACATAAAAAGAAAAAGAAAACAAAAAGATATTAACAACCTGTGAATAAAAGTTATAAACTTGTTAATAAATTTTAATAATAAATATATTTTTTTTGGAAAATTAAAAAGAAATAAGAAAGAAAATCATACATATTAAAAAGTTTTTAACAAGAAAAAATAAAGAAATAAAAAGTTTTTAACACAGTTTTAACAACCTGTGGAAAAACTTTATAGTGAAATTGTTAGAAATGTGAATAAAAAATTGATAAAATGTTAAATTTAAAAAGTAAAAATAAAAAATTAGAAGTTCTTAACAAGGTGTTTTTAATAATTTGTTAATAAAACTTTATATAAAAAATATTATTTTATTTAAAAGTTTAGAATTTAAAAAATAAGCAGTATTTACATAAAATTTATTTTTCACTTGATTAATTCACATATATGTGATAAACTAATTTGGTTATTACATCTATCAAAAGAAAAAGAAAACTCGAGGAGGGCAAAATGAAACGTACGTATCAACCTAATAAAAGAAAACATTCTAAAGTACATGGATTTAGAGCTAGAATGAGCACTAAAAACGGAAGAAATGTATTATCAAGACGTAGAGCTAAAGGAAGAAAAGTTCTTTCAGCTTAATAATTTTAGCAAATAAGCTAGCTAAAAGTTAAAAATTCTAATAGAATTTACTTATTGGGGCTTAGACATAGCGGTTCGATGATTTTGGAATTTGCTTAGAAGAGCTTTTTAAATCTAATGAATTATGTAAGAGCGACTTAACAAAATCGATTTCTAATGAAATCAAGATTTTTGAGTCGCTCAATTTTTTATGTCTTCAGTTGAGTTTAGTTTTACAAGTTATCTTAATTAAAAAATATAACATGAGAATATAGTTGTAAATTTGTTAATAAACTGCTAAAATAAAAAGGTGAGAAAGGTTTTAGAATGAAAAAAGAATATAGAATAAAAAAGAGTAGTGATTTTGATAGTATTATAAGAAAAAAAAAATCTTTCGCCAATAGGCAGTTTGTTATTTATTTTAAAGAAAATGAATTAAATCATATGCGTTTAGGTATATCTGTAAGTAAAAAGTTAGGAAAAGCATACAAGAGAAATAAATTAAAACGCTATGTAAGAGAATGTTTTAAAATAAGAAAAGATTTTATAAAAAATTATGATGTAATTATTATAGTGAGAAAAGGTGCGGTAGATTTATCATTTGAAGATTTCGATAAATCTATAAATCATGTACTGAAAGGTTGTAAATTATTAAGATAAAGAGGAGTTAAAAATGAAAAAAGAATATATATACGAAGAAAAAACAGTTGATGAAGCCATAAAAAAAGGATTGGCTGAATTGAATTTAGTTGAAGATAAGGTAAAGATAGAAGTAATTGAAGGTGGAGCAAACGGTATTTTTGGTTTATTCAAAAAAAACGCCAAAGTAAAACTTACTCCGTTGGAATTGGAAAATACTGATGTTTTAGAAAAAACAACAGAAAAAGTAAAAGAAAAAGAAAATATTGAAATAGAAGAAAAAGAAGGATCAAAAGAAGAAAAAATCTTAACAGACGAAAAAACGGAGAAAAAGGAAAAAAGAGAAGATTATATAATAAAAAATAAAGAAAAAATTGTAAATTATCTTACAAATATAGTAAAAGCAATGGGATACCCTGATGTAAATGTAGATTTTAAAGAAGAAGGAAATAGACATTTTACTTTAAATATAAAAACGGAAGAAAATACGAGTTTAATTATAGGAAAACGTGGTGCTACTTTAAATAGTTTACAATTTTTAGTAAATAATTATGCAAAAAAATTCAGTTCACATTTCTTTAGAATAACGGTTGATTGTGATGATTATCGCAAAACTCGTCAAAAAACATTAGAAGAATTGGCGTTAAATTTGGCAAAAAAATCTAAGAAAACAGGACGACCTGTGGAATTAGAACCAATGACAAGTGTTGAACGTAAAATTATTCATAATGCTTTAACCGGTATAAAAAATGTAGAAACGGAATCACGAGGAGAAGAACCTTTTAGATATTTGGTTATTACGGCTAGATAGGAGTAAAATAGAAAACAGATGGCAAAAATATTGATTGTTGATGATAGTGCATATTATCGCAAACGCGGTGCAGAAATAGCAAAGATGGCAGGATTTGAGTGTTATTTTGCTAAAAATGGCAAAGAAGCTATAGAAATGTTTTCTAAAGTAAAACCGGATGTAGTTACAATGGATATTTGTATGCCGATATTGGATGGATTAGAAGCAACACGTATTATCCATGATTTATATCCTACGGAAGCAAAAATATTAATTTGTAGCAGCGTAGGTCATGTTCCGACATATAAAAGACAGGCTTTTAATAACGGAGCGGTTGGAGTTTTATCTAAGGAATATGATATTGATGATTTGGAAGATGCTTTATCGGAAATAGAATTATTAAAATAAAAATTTATGTGGGTGGGATAAGAAGTAACGTTCTATCCTGCCTTTCTTTTCGGGTGAACAAGCAAATAAATTAAATATTTATAATATTATCGGTATAATAAGAAAGAAGAAAAAGTAAGGAGTGATACAATGGGTGAAACAATTTGTGCAATTTCAACCGCATTGGGAGAAGGAGCTATCGGTATTGTGAGATTAAGCGGAGATAAAGCGTTTGAAATAGCGGATAAATTTATAAAATTACCGAAAGAAAAAACTGTTCAAGAAGTTTCAACACACACTATAAACTACGGTCATGTTATAGATCCTAAAACAAAAGAAAAAATTGAAGAAGTAATGATTGTAAAAATGAAAGCTCCTCGTACTTATACGACAGAAGATGTGGTAGAAATTAATTGTCACGGCGGTATTATTACAATACAGCGTATACTGGGATTATGTCTGGAATGTGGAGCAAGATTGGCTGAACCGGGAGAATTTACAAAAAGAGCTTTTTTAAATGGACGTATAGATTTAACGCAAGCTGAGGCAATTATAGATTTTATTAAAAGTAAGACAGATGAAGCAGGTATGATTGCTAATAATCAAATGCAAGGGCGTTTGTCAAATTTAATAAAAAAATTGAGAGCGGATATTTTGGATATATTGGCAGTAGTCGAAGTGAATATAGATTATCCTGAATATGATGATTTAGAAATAGAAACTACTCAAACGATATTGGAAAAGTCAACAGCGATTAAAGTTCGTTTGGAAAATTTGTTAGAAACATCAAAACAAGGAAAAATCATAAAAGATGGGATAAATACCGCAATAATAGGTAGACCGAACGTAGGGAAAAGTTCTTTACTTAATAATTTATTACAGGAAAATAAAGCTATTGTTACTGACATAGCAGGAACAACACGAGATGTACTTGAGGAGTATGTTAATATAAAAGGAGTTCCAATAAAATTGATTGATACGGCAGGAATCCGGGAAACAGATGATGTCGTAGAAAAAATAGGAGTAAAACGAAGTAGAGAAGCGTTAGAAAAAGCGGATTTAGTATTATTTTTACTTAACAGTAACGAAGACTTAACAAATGAAGATATAGAATTATTAAAATTAACAGAAAAGAAAAAAACCATAATTATTTTAAACAAACTCGATTTAGAAACGAAAATAGATGTAGAAGAAGTGAAAAAATTATCATACAACCACCCTATTATTGAAACTTCTATGACGACATATAGAGGAATAGAAATGCTTGAAAAAAATATTAAAGATATGTTTTTTAACGGCACAACAAAACCGAAAGATGCTACCTATTTATCAAATACACGTCAAGTAAATTTAATAAAAAAAGCGTTAGTCAGTTTAAATGAGGCGATCAGTGCGGCAAGATCGGGACTTGAAGTTGACATGGTATTAATAGATTATACAGCTACATTTAATTTATTAGGTGAAGTTATAGGAGAAAATTCAGGTGATGAATTAATTAACGAACTGTTCAGTCGATTTTGTCTGGGAAAATAAAAGTTTCATATGAAACAAAAAGAAAGAGAGAATAATTAATGAAATGTATTAGTTTTAATGTTAACGGACTACGAGCAATTGTCCAGAAAAATTTTGAAGAGGATTTTAAAAAGTTGGATGCAGACTTTTTCTGTTTACAAGAAACAAAAATGCAGGAAGGACAATTAAATTTAGAGTTTGAAGGCTATTATAGTTATTTTAACTATGCAGAAAGAAAAGGATATTCAGGAACGGCTATCTACACGAAGCACAAACCTTTGAGAGTAACCTATGGACTGGGTATTGATGAACATGATACGGAAGGACGAGTCATTACACTGGAATATGATAAATTTTTCTTTATTACGGTGTATACACCTAATTCAGGAAGTGAACTGAAACGTCTTAATTATCGTATGGAATGGGAAAAAGATTTCAAAGATTATTTAATTAAATTAAACACTAAAAAAGGTGTAGTAGTTTGTGGAGATTTAAATGTAGCACACACAGAAATAGATTTAAAAAATCCAAAATCCAATACAAAAAACGCAGGTTTTACACAAGAAGAACGTGGAAAATTTACAGAATTGTTAAATGCAGGTTTTATTGATACATTTAGATATTTTTATCCAAATTTAACAGGAGTGTATTCATGGTGGAGTTATCGTTTTAATGCACGCAAAAATAATGCCGGGTGGAGAATTGATTATTTTCTTATCAGTAGAGAAATAGAATGTTATTTAGAATCTGCAAAAATTCATAACGATATATTTGGAAGTGACCATTGTCCTGTGGAATTAGTTTTGAAAGAGGAAATATTGTAGTTATGTTGAGAAAAACAAAGTATAGCGATTTAGAAATAGTGGAGAAAATACTGAAAGACGGTAAAAAATTTCTAAAGGAGCAGAATGTTAATCAACGGCAACACGGTTCTCCGTCTATTGAAGATATTAAAAATGATATAAAAGAAAAGACAGCCTTTGTTTATGAATTAGAAAATAAGGTTGTAGCAACGTTAAAATTAGCAAATTATGATCTTGATTATGAAAAATCAACACTTTGGTCAACATCTGAAAAGTATCTTGCACTTCATAGATTTGCAGTATTAAAATCTGTTCGCAAAAAAGGTGTAGCTAAACAAATTTTGTTTTCAATTATAGAATATGCTAAAAATAATAATATCAAAAATATCAAAGTAGATACTCATAAGGATAATATTATAATGAGAAGATTTTTATTAAATTTTGGATTTAAAGAATTAGGAGAAATAACACTTTCAATGAAAAATAATTTAGATGATAAAAAAAGAATAGCATATGAATTTAAGTTAGAAAAGTAAAAAATCTGCAATCAATTTCAATTTATAAAAAATTATTAAGAGAAAGAGAAATGGAAAATATAGTATAACCTTTTATGTAATTTCCTATAAAATACGGTTATGGTAGTTGGTGTTTAACATGTGATTGTTCTGAAATTCAAATTTTTAAGACGGCTATATTTATCTTGGGATAGAAGTTTTTTATACTTATATAAACATATAATATTAATTGTTTCATATAAAACATATACTAAAAAAACGGTAAAATAAAAAACAAGAATAATAAAATTTTAAAGTAAATTTAAAAGTTATTCTTGTTTTTTATTTTTTAAAAATGACGAATTGCAAATAAAAGTGCAAC
>NZ_KI271843.1 GCF_000469465.1 Gemella bergeri ATCC 700627
AGCAGCGCTGATAATGGGAAGAAAAGACTAATAATACAACAAAACAAAGAAAAATATCCAATATCGGCGATGTGTAGAATATTAAGAATTAGTCGAGCAAGCTACTACTATCAAACAAAAGAAAAACGAGATGAAAAAGACTTAGAAGACAAAATAAAAGAAGCATTCAAAATAGGAAGACAGAACTATGGTACCAGAAAGATAAAAAAGTATTTAAAAGCTAACTATAACTTAAAAGTAAGCAGAAGAAAAATAGGGAAGATCATGAAAAAATATGGACTAGAATCCAACTACACAAAACAAAATTATAAACCACAAAAATCACAATCAAATGAAAGTAAAACACAAAACAAACTAAATAGAGAATTCAAAGAAGAAAAACCATTGAAAAAAATAGTGACAGATTTAACATATGTGAAAGTAGGAAACAAATGGAATTATGTATGTTTAATAATAGATTTATTTAATAGAGAAATTATAGGATATTCAACAGGAAAGAAAAAAGATGCAGAGTTAATATTAATAGCGTTAAAAACAATCCCCTATTCACTAAGTGAAATAGAATTAATTCATACAGATAGAGGAAAAGAATTTGACAATAAAA
>NZ_KI271844.1 GCF_000469465.1 Gemella bergeri ATCC 700627
CTATCAGTCCTATATTTTGTAGATCCAAAACAGTTCTTAAAATTATTTTTTAAAATAAACTTTCTTCCAAGAAAAACCTTTTACTAAACCTACTAAAGTTCCCAATCCATAAGAAATATGTACTAAAAATAAAATAATTGGCATTAACAACAATGTTAAATTAAATTTATTTGTTAATATAGTCGCAACGGTTATTATTATCGTAAAAAATAAATACACACCCATTAATAACTCCAATAACAACCATGTCCAAGGCAAAACTAATAAACTCACGATAATTGCTACTACAAATACAAACGGTACAAAGTGAAATATTGATAAACATTTAGGCACGACATGACTTGTTAAGCCTATCCAATAACCGTTCATATATTTTTGTCTTATCATTTTTTTTAATGTAGGTCTCATGTATTGGTATGATAAAATTTTATTGCTATATCGAATTTTATACCCGTATTTCCTTAAACGATAATGCAATTCGTTATCTTCTGTTCTAATCAGCCGTTCATCCATCAACCCGACTTTATCAAATACTTCTCTTTTATACATACCGTGAAAAATAGAATTTACATAAGCATCACTATAACTTTTACGATAATTAGCTATACTGCTTCCAAACATATTTTCTTCTACAAGATGAAGAGTTTTAGAAAAATTATCCTTTGCTTCAACAATAGTGGGGCGTCTTCCTCCACATATGTATTCTCCTGTTTTTATAATAGCTACATTGTTTTCAATAAAATCTTTTGTTATTTTAGAATGAGCATCAATTTTGAGAATAACATCTCCAACCGAATGTTTTACTCCCAGATTAAAACCACACGGTTGAACTTTTTTCGGATTATCTATAATCTTTATATTCTTAAATTCAGTGTTGTTATTTCTAAATTCTTCTAAAATTTTTACTGTATTATCTGTAGACATTGCATTAATAAAAACAATCTCTATATTCTTTTTTTCGTACGTTTGTTGCTTTAAATCTTCTATTAGTCCCGGCAAATAATTTTCTTCGTTATATGCACTTATTACCACTGATACTAACATATAGTCTCCTTGCCAAAAGTAAGGGAGCAAGGCAACTTATCTGCCCGGCTCCTACTTTTTTATTTATCTTTTCTTCCTAAACGTTCATTAGCTTCAAACATTATACTTGCGATTGATTCGCCCCAATACGGTGCTGTTGCATAGTTTACATTCATACCGCCGGCTTTATTTCCTAAATATGCACCATGTGCAGGGTATCTGCCATTAGTTAGATATTTCTCACTAATCCAACGTGCAGCCCCCAATATACCGGCATCAACATTATCAAAACGTTTAGCTGAATTGAACGGATTTGAATCGTAAGCGGCAATACCGAAGAAATTATTTTTTCTTTTCGCTATATTACTTTTACCCCAAGCACTTTCTAAAGCACTATGCGCCACTAAATAAAGTGCATTAACTCCATATCTTCTTTCAGCTTCTTTGAATGTTGCACCTCTTCCAGCCAACATACTATTGCTCGCTCCCATTAAATTATAAAGGCGATTAAGGTCTGCTGCCGAATAATTTGTTTTTGATTTTAAATTATTAAATTGAAACGGATGCTGAAGTTTAAATGTTCCGAAATTAACACCGTCTGCTGAATAATAAGCTTTACCTACTACCATATTCGGATTATGGTATGCGACTTTTACTTTACTATATTTTGAATAACGGTGATATACATATTTACCATCACTTACATAATCAGGAATAAATGTTGTATTTTCATTTACAGATTGTACTTGAGAAGGATTTACATAACCCGTTAAGCCTGCTACCTGTACCGGTATTCTTCCGTTTGAAGTTGCTCTACTGTCTCTAAATAAGACTGTTCCTTGTGATACATGTGATAATATTTTCCCGTTAGCATCATAAACCGGAATATACAATCCTTTTACTTTATAGTATCCTGAGTAAGAATTAAGTTTTTGAGCATATTTACCGTTCAAAAATTGATGTTCACCGGCACTATCTCTTCCATAACCTGTGTATTTCTTACCGTCTTTGAAATAATACCAGTCTTTTCCATCATCGTACCACCAGTTTGCATATTTTCCACTTGCAAAATAGTGTTCGCCGGCATTATCTTTGCCATAACCGGTTAATTTCTTACCGTTTTTAAAGAAATACCAGTCTTTTCCATCATCGTACCACCAGTTCGCATACTTTCCGTTTGCAAAGTAGTGTTCACCGGCATTATCTTTGCCATAACCGGTTAATTTCTTACCGTTTTTAAAGAAATACCAGTCTTTTCCGTCATCGTACCACCAGTTCGCAGGTTTTCCGTCAACATAATAAATTCCGCTTCGATATCCTCTTGTCGATGTTGTTTTGTTGTTTACTTCTTTTCCTTTTACATATCGTTTACCGTTATATGTCCCATTTGCATACTTTCCGTTTACAAAATAATGTTCGCCGGCATTATCTTTGCCATAACCGGTCAATTTCTTACCGTTCTTAAAGAAATACCAGTCTTTTCCGTCATCATACCACCAGTTTGCAAGTTTACTTCCATCGTAAAAATATGCTCCTTTATATCCTGCCTGTACATTAACTTGTACTACTTCATTCACTATTATCGGTGTTGATAAAACGGTCAGCACCCCTAATCCTATTTTTATTTTTTTATTTCTCATAATTGTTTCTCTCTGTTTCCTAAATTTTTTCTAAATATATATTACCAGTATATTATATCATATTTAAGAACCCTTATTTATTACAATTATGCACCTTTTATTACAAATTAGTTACAACTTTAATTTACTATATTTCCCACTTAAACACTGTTTTAAAAGCATTGTTTAAATCACTTGCAAATACTTTATGAATATCACTGATACTTTTTACAGATTGTTCTAAGTAGATAATATTTTTAAATCGACGTTCAAATTTTTTATCTTCAAGCATTGCTATTGCTTTTTCAAAGTCGCTTCGTCCGGAACGTGATGAACCGATTAGGGTTAAACCTTTTTCAAGAATATCACGTGTATTTATACTTACATGGTATTCACTAACTCCCATTAAAACAAGGCTCCCTTGCGGTTTAATATATTTAATAATATCATTAATTGCGTAGCCGCTACCATCTCCGCCGCAACACTCAAATCCATGATCAAATGTAAGATCGGCAGGAATATTATCTGTTAAATATGTTTCCTTGGCAAACGAGAATAGCTCTAATTTCTCCCAGTGTCTTCCTATCACAATAATTTGCGTTTCCGGTAATGTGTAGTTTACAATATTTGCCATAACAAACGCAAGACTACCGTCACCAATTATCGCAATACGTTCTTTTTTACTGTGAGAATCTTTCAAAAAACGTTCCATAGCGTGCATTCCAACACTTATAAATTCTGTTATTGCAGCGACACTATCATCGACTGTGTTATAAGGTACTACTCTATCTGCAGGTAAAGTAATAAATTCACGCATAAAACCGTCAAACCCGCTGGATAAAAAGTGGGTCCCCGGCATATAATTTTCATACATTTCTTCATCACTTGCACGAGGTGGTTGATTTGGTATCATCACAACATGTTGTCCTACTTTATATGTCCCGGTCGGATCTGCAATAACTTCTCCGCAACATTCATGAATAAGTGCCATCGGCAACTTCTTGGCAAGTATCTTAGGATCACGTTTACCTTGATAATAACGTTGATCAGCATGGCACACAGCCATATAATTCGGGCGAATAATTACTTTATCTCCGACGGATAAATCTTCTTCCTGATATTTAACATTAATAAATTTCGGTTTTATTAGTTGATATATATGGTTAATCATTTTACTGGTCCTCTAACATACCTTTAGCTATTTTTAAATCTGTTACCGTTGTTATTTTAATATTCGAATATTCTCCTTTAGCTAAAGCAACTTTTTTCCCTTTAATAACAAAAATTTTACAAGCATCTGTAAGTACCGATTTTTCTTCTGCACTTAACGAATCATATAATGATAGAAAATCTTTACAACGGAAACTTTGTGGGGTTTGTCCTTGATAATAATGTACTCTGTTGGGGATAGTTGTAATATAGTTTCCGTTTGTACTTTCTACAATCGTATCTACTGCTTCCACAACTGTATCCACCGCTTCGTTTTCTTTTGCCAATCTGATGTTATCTTTTATAATACGTAATGTAATAAACGGGCGTACAGAATCATGCGTTATGACAATATCGTCGTCTGCTAATTTTTTATAATCATTAATAACTTCAATTATTTTTTTTATTGTCGTATTTCTATCACTACCTCCTGCGGTAATAATTATTTTCTCACGAAATGTAGATAAATATTTATCAATCAAATCCTCCGCATGACTAACCCAGTCTTCATGTACCCCTACAACAATTCGTTCAATTTCAGGTTCAAGAACAAATTTTTCTATTGTGTGTATAATAATAGGTTTATTCCCTAAATCAAGAAATTGTTTAGGCATATTACTTATGCCCATGCGAGTTCCTGTCCCGCCCGCTAATATTCCAGCATATATCATATATATTCTCCTTAAATATTCTCATTTTTTACTTAATTAATACCATTATAACATAAAACATTATATTTTTATTAGAATTCCCATTATTTACATTTATATTCTAATGCTTATACTTAAAATTTTAACTACTATAAACATTCTCAACCAATTTTACAATAATTTCTACTTTCTACTATAAATATGATATAATAGTCACAGAACTTTTGAAAGGATATTACTTTGTATGAAAAGTATAAAACTCAATGCCCTGGCATTTATGGGAATTAGAGTGCTTAATATAATATTTCCTATTTTAACCGGCACATATGTAGCACGGATTTTAGATCGAACAGATTACGGATATTTCAACTCTGTTGATACTATTATTTCTTTCTTTCTACCTTTTGCTACATTCGGTGTGTATAATTATGGTTTAAGAGAAATTAGCAACATAAAAGATAATAAAAATAAGGTAAATAAAATATTCTCACAATTATTTTATTTATGTGTTTGTTGTACAATATTGACATATACTGTATACTTTTTTGCATATCCGCTATTTTTTGAAAATAATCCGGTATTAAAAAAAATATACCTAGTAATGAGTATTCAACTAATGGCTCAAATTTTTTCAATAGAATGGATTAATGAAGCATTAGAAAATTATAGTTTTTTATTTTATAAAACTGCATTTATTAGAATAATGATGCTTATAGCTATCTTTGCATTTGTAAAAAATGAACACGATATAATCATCTACTCACTTATAATGACGCTGTCAACGACAATAAACTTACTTATTAGCTATTTCTGGATAAAAAGAGATGTTTCTTTTGTAAAGGTTCGATTACATGAGTATAAACCTCTTTTTTTACCGTTGATAGCCATGGTTATATTCGCAAATGCAAATATGCTATTTACATTCCTTGATCGCTTATTCTTAGTTAAGTTAGGTAATGAATTATTCGTTACTTATTACACCATGGCACAACGTATTATTAATGTAATTGCCGGAGTAATAACCGGAGCAATCGGAGTCAGTGTCCCACGTTTAGGATACTATCTCGGGAATAATGATAAAGAATCTTATACTTATCTTGTCAACAAAGGAGCTCGTATATTTAGTTTCTTTATAGTACCTATCAGTGTTGGTGCAACTCTATTAGGTCCACATACAATACTACTATATGGTAGTGAAAAATACCTCGGAGGAGGGATGCTCACATCATTATTTGCCATCAGGACAATTATTTTAGCTTTAGAAACTATTCTGGGTTCACAAATTATTTTTGTTAACGGATTTGAAAAACAATTAACCTCCTTTACGGTTATTGCAGGAGGAATAAATCTTGGTCTTAATACTTTATTATTTTCAAATAGTGTAACTTCTCCGGAATATTATTTAATAACAACAATGTTGTCGGAAGTAATTTTAGTCAGTATGTATATTGTATTTATAAAAAGCAAACATTTAATTAGCTTACGAAATATATTTAAATATACAATAAAATACTTGTTATTTTCATCATCATTCGTAGTAATATATTTTTTAGTAAATTATATATACCCTGTAGAAATGATAATTAATTTGAAATTTCTTATTAATGTTGCTATTGTAATTACTCTATCCGTTATTAGTTACATTACCTGCTTGATAACAACAAAAGATGCAATATTCTTTGAATTTCTTAATCATATTATAAAAATTAAAAATAGACTTTTAAGTAAATAGGAGACACTTCTTATGAAAAAATTAAAAATTGATGAAGTAAAACAGATTGAATTGGAAATTTTAGCTTACATTGATTCTTTTTGCAAAAAGAATAATATTACATATTTTATTAACTACGGAACACTTTTAGGTGCTGTACGCCATAAAGGTTTTATACCTTGGGATGATGATATTGATATTTCAATGACACGGGAAAATTATGAGAAATTTATCAAATTATTCGAAACTGACAGTTCTAAATATAAACTTCTTTCTCTAAAAACCGATAATAAATATTATAACAATTTTTTGAAAGTTTTTGATTCTACCACCTTGATTGAAGATACCAGAAATTACAAAACGTATAAAACAGGAATTTTTGTGGATATTTTCCCTATGGATACATTTAACGATAAAAATATTGTTGATATTTGCTATCGTCTTGAAAGTTTTAAGTTACTTTCATTTAGCAAAAGAAAAAATATTATCTATAAAGATAATATCTTAAAAGACATTATTCGTAGCAGTTTTTGGGCAATACTGCTTCCTATTTCCCCGCGTTTTTTCGCTTTTAAAATTGAAAAAAACATAAATAAATATTTTGATAACAACGGTAACTATATAGCTTTTCTGCCATCAAAACAAAAAGAGCAGGAAGTATTCAAAAGTGATATTTTTGATGACCTTATTGAATTACCATTTGAACATCTTATTCTCCCTGCGCCTAAAAATTATGATATAATATTATCTCAATATTACAATAACTACATGGAACTTCCACCGGAAGAAAAAAGATATAATATACATGAATTTCATGCATATAAATTGGAGGATTAACAGATGAATTATCTTTCTAAAGAAGAGGTAAGAACTCATCAACTGGCTATTTTAGATTTTATTGATGATGTTTGTAAAAAAAATAATATTAAATATTTTCTTAGCTATGGTACTTTATTGGGAGCTATACGTCATAAAGGTTTTATACCTTGGGACGATGATATTGACATTTCTCTTTACAGAGCCGACTATGAACGACTTATTGAAGCTGTAGATAACGAACAACACCCACGATATAAAGTATTAGATTATAATCACTCTGATTGGTATTTCCATAATTTTGCGGCTATTATCGATACATCAACAATTATTGAAGATAATGTTAAATATAAACGTCATGATACAAGTATTTTTATTGATATATTCCCTATTGATACCTTTAACGATTTAAGTATTGTGGACAAAAGTTATAAGTATGTCGCACTTAGACAACTATGTTATATTAAAAAAGAACGTGCTACATATAATGATAATAAAATGAAAGATATTGCACGTATTATATGTTGGTATATATTAAGGTTATTTAACCCACGATTCTTTTACAAAAAAATTGATAAATTAATAAAAAAATCAGCTACTAAAAACGGTAAATTTGAAGGCGGTATCGGTATAGGTAAAGATGGTATGAAAGAGATTTTCCCTGCAGGAACTCTATCTGATATTATATATACCGAATTTGAAGATAGACAATTACCTATCCCAAAAAATTACGATGTATTCCTTTCTCAACTTTATGGCGACTATATGACGCCTCCTTCACTTGAAATGCAAGAGTGGTATAGTCATAATATTAAAGCATATAAAAAATAAATAAGATAAATACTTATGAAGATGTTATAATTCATAGGTATTTATCTATATTTTATATTATATCTAAATCATTTCTATCCTTTAACATATATTGTCTTAATGGAGATATACTTGCTATAAAATATAATAATCCACCAAAAATAGCAGTGAATCCGCTACCTGTTGTAAAAAGAAAAATATTACTCTTTATTTCTCCGCTATATGGATTATAAACATATATCATAGCTACTAAGCAGGTAATAATAATACATAATAATCCTATAATATTAAAACCGTTCGTATATTCATAGGAATTATGTCCATTCATATTATAAGCCGATTTTAAAGATAATTTTCTTCTTCTTAAAATTAAATAGTCTACCAATATCATTCCGATAATCGGGCCTTGTATATAAGCAGCTAATGAAATAAAAGCTCCGAAATATTCCTCTACTCCTCCCCATATTGTTAAAATACTCACATAAATCATCGCTAATATAACAAGTAATTTATAACTCACTTTAGGCAACCCGCTTTTTACAATCATACAATTTACATAAGAACCTGTTCCCTGCGTTCCTATATTTGCAAAAGCAACTAATAATAAACTCAATAAACCTAATGCAGGAGTAGTTAATGTCGCTAACATTGTAGTAGGATCACTTTCATAAACACCTGTTTTCACAAACATTGCCAAAGCCATAACCCCACCTGTCGCAACAAAAAACGGAGCAACAAAACCATAAGAAAGCACGGTTCCCCAATAACCACTTCGTTCCGTTCTGGATAATCTCGGCATAACTAATGCTTGTGTAGACCAAGAAAATGCAAAAGCTACATTTCCTTCCGCTGATAACATAAAACGTTGCAGTGCGGTTACTCCCGCTTCTTCAGCCGGTTTAACATTTATTAAATCATTAAACGGAACAGCAGTAAGGCAGATTATAAATACTATAATACCTACTGCTAATAAAGCAACTACTAAAAATCTATTTGTCCATTTTATAACTTCAGGGCCTCCCAAGGCTATAATAGTCCCAAGCACCACGCAAAGAGTTCCCAGTATGGGCGACCAAATATTTGTATTTAAAGACAATCCGAAGTTGTTTGCCAAATTAACCATGGAAGAAGCAAATAAATTCGCTGCTACGGCATACCAGCCGAAATTGGCTAAACTTATAACAATAGATAATACCGTTACGCCTTTTCTTCCTAAAACCGCCCTAAGCCATATCCATAAGTCTATCCCATATCTAACCGCAAATAATACCGGTAAACAACTTATTAAAACCCAAACTATATTGAAACAAAATATATTTATAAGCATTTGTTTAAAATTTAAAAATTTAGCTACATATGCTCCTTGAGTATAACACCATGTTGCAATCGCAAAACCGCTTGTTGATAAGAACAAATCTATAAATGAATACTTTCTTTCGTTTCCTAAAACAGGTACAACCCCCGTTATGGTTTCTTTTTGTATATAATTACTTTTCATTAACTTATCACTCCAATCGCACATAAATATATTAACACCATACTTGTAATCAATAACCCTATTATAATTATCATATCTATATTAGAAATTCTACTAGGAAATATATACGTTGGATCTTCCATTTTTTTTAATCTTTTTTCTGTTTCTTCATATATTAATTCTTCTATTTTTTTTGTCACTTTAACATTACTCTCCTATATTTAATTTGTTAATAAGGCTTCTTTTCCGTATAACTTAACGTATTTATACCATATATATAAATAATTTCCTACATTTTTTCCCACACTTTCCTGATGTAAAGCCCATAAAAACCAATAAAATGAAATAACTGCCGTATAACCTAAATAATGTTTTTCATAATTTTTATTAAATTTCTCTCCAAGATACTGTTTTATTATTTGCTTCGCTTCATCGATAGTATAACTAGAACAGGCAATAAATGTACCCAAATCAACAGCAGGATCAGCCATTCCCGAATACTCCCAATCAATAAGATACATCTTTTCGTCATTATCTATCAAAAAGTTAGGGTCATAACTATCACAATGACACAGACATATTTCTTTATTATTCAAAACACTTTTTAACTTTTCTACTATGCCTACCAATATATGCATATCTTCAAAGTCATCACGTTTATTTTCAGCTAATATATGCTTGAAATTATCTATCTGCTTCCAAATATCAAATGTATAATCTGTTTTGTATCCACTCTTATGTAATTTTTTCAAGTAATTTAACGCCATTTCCACATCATTCTTATTGTTATAATCCAATGTTCTGGCATTTTCTATAAAATATGATATTTTCCAACCCTTATCTTTATCTATGTATATATATGTGTCGTCAATTCCCAAGCACTTAGCCACTTGCATTGATTGTGCTTCACTTGCCCTACTTATATAAGAATCAGTTCCTCTTCCGGGGTGTCTGTATACATAATTTTTATTATCTACAGAAAATTTAAATGATGTATTGGTCATACCGGATTTAATAGGCTCTATTTTTTTTATGTCATGTTCATTACAATTCAAAACATTGCATATATTTTTCAATATTTCCGAGTTGGAATTACTTAAATAATTACTGTCAAACTCTCTCAATTCGTCCAAAGAATCAAATTCTTGTATTTGTTCTTTGTCATAATGCCGTATATACATATCCAATTCAGAAACATATCGTATATATAAATCTTCCCATAAACCATTCTTAGTAACTTGTCTTGGATATTCTTTTTCTAATATATCTACAAATTTTTCGCTAAAACTCTTATTGAAAAATACATGTCCCAACATTGTCCATGAATTTTCCCCGCCTATTTCTACATTTGTTATCTTCCCTTTTTTATCACATTGTATGCAATATTCATTAGTTTCGCCATCTTCATATACCGCAGAATAATAAGATCTATACACATATCTTTCAAATGGATTTTTAACAAAATAATTATCAGAAGAACATATATAAGTGTTTGCCAATAAATCTTTTACTAACATTAATGATGATGTGTTATTATACTTATAATATTCTTCATTAACTACAATTTTTACGCCATATTTTTCTTCCAGATAAAACATCTTTTCTTTCATATAACCGACCACAAGTATTATATCTTTAATACCCACAGCCTTTAATTGCTCTATTTGGCGTTCTATAAGTAGCTCTCCTTTTACTTTTAACAAACCTTTAGGTTTCTCGTACGAAAGTGGAGCAAAACGAGTACTCATACCCGCAGCAAGTATTATTGCATTATTAACGGCAAACGGTTCTAATGACTGCAAACCGCTTTTCGTCAATGTTAAATTTTCAGTTATTAAATTTTCATCTTTTAATTTTTTTAACAATATATTTACTTTCCCTAAAGACATACGTGTCTGTTCGGCCAACATACGTTGTGTATGTGTTGTTTTATTTAACAATTGTGTTAATATATTAAACTCTGATAAAGTTAGCATTAATAATCCTCTCTTTATGTTCATTATTTGTATATTCTTTTGAAAAATGAACCTTTTATTATAAAAAAAGATAGAATACTCTATCTTTTACTTACTGCTCATTTTATCACAAAATTTTAAAATTAGCTACAACTTATAGTTAATAACCCCTAAAATATCTTTATCCAAGTTAGCCAATACTTGTAAATTTTCTTCAAAATTTTTATATCGTGTAACTCCATACTCTTCTATAAATAGTACATTATCGGCTTCGATTAAAGATTGTACATCATCAACACTTCTTACTTTTACATCAACTGACAAATATTTTTTATATTCATGTTTAAATTTTTCTAATACTTTAGCGTTTGTTCCAATAAATACCAATGATTGATTATTTATCTTATAGTCAATTATCTTTTTCAAATTATCCATAGTAGTTATAGTTGATACAAAACCTATATTATATTTTTTATAATCTCCTGCCCTATTAATTGTCGGATTAAAAATATATACTATTATATTAGCGATTATTACTAAAATTATTGATAATATCCCTAATATTCCTAAACGCATTATTAGTTTTGTTTTATTAACTGCAACAGATTTTTTGCCGCCTGCAACTAATTCTTGAGAATTTATAGTATCCAATTTATTAATTTTTACATCAGAGTATGTATCTTTAAATTTGTCGATCAATAAATCTAATTTTTTCTCAATTATTTCATTAGCATTTTTACTGGAAGTTAACACTTTTACAGATACCCCTGCATTGTTAATCAATGGATTTACTATTATTTTCTTGTCCCAATAATCAAAATTAGAATTTTTAAGGGTTGTTTCTCCGGTATCTAATTCATTAGCAATTTTTGCCATCTCTTCAGATGATAAATCATTAAATAAAAATGCTCCATTTATATTAGATTCTAATAATTTTGCATAAAAATCACTATACCCTCCAACTTTATTTTTATTGGAATTTTGTTGTTCTTCTAATGGAGATGTAATTTTGTAACTTAAATATGTTGAATAATTTGTTGTATCTTTTACCGTTGTTTTACTGTTTATAGCTTTTAATGTATACGGTATTGCAATAGCACAAAATAATACTATTACGGCTATTATATTTATTATCTTCTTTTTATATATATTAGCAAATAAATCTGCTGTTGAATAATTTTCAAACATTAATTCTCTTCTCCTTGTGTCGTATATTGTGTTTTTTTGTCATCGTTTTAGCTCCAAAGAATATTATCGCAATAATCCCCCAAAACTGCATTGTAAATAAATTAAGGAAACTTTCCGAAAAGCTGCTGCGGGGCATAAAAAACAAGTTATTTAAAATAAATAATCCTATCCCGAACAATAATATTCTATCTGAATAAGCTATCTTCATTATTAGAACAAATAATACTCCCAGTAAAATACTAAATACAAAAACTCCTATAAATCCGAAATCAGTATATAACTCCATTATATAACTACTTCCAATGCCATGCCCATCCAAGTATTTTTCTTTTAACGTTATATAAGAAATATTATGTGCATAACTATTACTCTTTAATGCCAACTCTGTACTGTTGGTAGTATGTTCAAACGCCTTACCCCCGAATAAAACACCAATATTTCCCTTAGTAAAATATTCTATAATCGGGCCAAAAGTATAACTGCTCACTTCTCTTACGGGTAAATTACTGTTGTAAAGATAGCCATGTGCCAAAACCCCAAAACTTGTTCCTTGTTTGTATATAAAATCAAGGAATATATCTGAAAAACTATTACCTGCTACCTCTACATTATCACGAACATAATTAAGTATTCCCATAATAATCATTAATACGGGTGTTCCTATATAAATAATCAATTTTTCTTTGAAGCCTATCCACAACCCCCGCTCTCCTTGATTACGCATGAAATAATATACAAAAGCAAATAACAAGCTAAGGATAAACGGATTACGTGTCCCAATCAACAGATGAATTGCATTGGCAAAAATAAGAGCTAAAAGTACCAATGTTGCATAAAGTTTTCTTGGTTTTGTCGCTAAATATATACATAAAGAATATAACATAAATGATGATAGTATATAAGTAAAATATGGTAATTCACTTTTAAAATTGGCGTAATAATCATAATATGTTGTATTTAATCTAAAAAGTAATCGTTCAACTAATCTCAATACATAAAATGGATATGATAATCCAAAAATAACTAATGCCATTAAACGAACCTTTTTTATATATCCCATATTTTTATTTTTCATTTTATTTTGTAGCGGTACCCTTTTAGTTGTAATAATACTACCTATGTGTAATCCTATAATAGATATTATAACGACTAAAAATGAAAATTTATACACATCCCCTTGATATGTGCTCAATGCTCCCGTTTTAAAATAATCAATTGTTGGCCTTGACACTAAAAAAATAAAAATTGTAATATAGAATATTAAATGTATAATGTAATACTCTATATTATTAAAACACCATAGTATACAACATAATAGTAATGAAAGGAGTGTGTAAAATAATATTGATATTTCATTACTTATAATATACCTGATACCTAAACAAATAGTTATTGTAGTGCTTAATAATGTAAAAAGAAAATATATTCTTTTTCTATCTATACTCAAAGTCAAGCCTCCTTTAATATATCTGTTTTGATTGCTTAATATTTTTAAATAGCAACACTCTGTAAAGTTTTACATTAATAAGTAATGCTAATGTCGCCATTCTTCGCCCTTTTCTAAATATCTTATTATTAGTAATTTTTAATGCGTTAATTTTTAAAAAGTTGACAACTTTTTTATAATCTTCAAACTTACTATAATTTGATTCTAATAACATTTTATCTAAAATAAAAAAATATGCGTATGACAATCTGAAAAATCCAACATCTTCTATGTCCGGATAATCTTTTTTAACAAAATCATAATATCGTGTGTAGATATCTATATATGCTAAATCTTTTTTCGCATATGGTTTGGTTGTTATGCTATCTCCTCTATGGTAATAGTAATAATAAGGCTTGGTATTAATAACGAATTTTCGGGCTACTTTTAATAAATCATAATGATAATAGGCATCTTCATATATCAATCCTACCGGAAATTTTAGATTATTTACTATTTCTTTTTTCATTAATTTATTACAAATAGACCCCGGAATTTGTTCACCTATTAAATATTTTTCTAAAAATTGCTTTTTATCACATACAAAATATAACTCCGTGTTTTTACATTGCGGACTGCTGCTGTTGGTGTAAACATTAGTAACCCCACAACTTGAAACATCTGCATTTTCATTTATTATCTGATTGTATAAAGTCTCAATCATTTTTTCATGTATATAATCATCTGAATCTATAAATATAATATATTTCCCATTAGCTTGAGAAAAACCATAATTTCTTGCGTCAGATAACCCACCATTTTTTTTATGTAGCACCTTTATGCGATTATCTTTTTTCTTAAAATCATCACAAATTTTTCCGCTGTTATCTGTTGAACCGTCATCTACCAATATTATCTCCAAATTACCATATGTTTGATTTAATATTGAAGTTACGCTTTTTTCTAAATATTTCTCTACATTGTATATAGGAACAATAACACTTATTAAATCATTTTTCATTAATAACCTCTAACTAAATATTTCTTCTATATCTCTTATTTGTCTTTCTACTGTAAACTCTCTTATAAATTTAAGGGCAAGTTCTTTATCCATTATCTTCCTATTATCTAAATACTCAACAAGCGCTTGCTCTGCTTCTTCATTATTATATATAATTTTACCAAATTTCCCGTTTTGCGATAATTCTTCAGCCCCACCTACATCTGTTGATACAAAAGGTACACCCAAGCTAAGCGCCTCTACATAAACCCCAGGAAAGCCTTCTTGTTTTGACATAGACAATAAAACTTTCATATATTTTAAATATTTATAAGGATTTTTTTGATAACCTAAGAAATGAACATATTTCTCCAAACCATGTTTTTTTACTCGTTTTTTCAATATATCTTCCATATCACCACTGCCTATATAATATAAGTGATATTTCTTGTTTTGTTTATGAAGTTCGTTTATAACTTCCAAAACTCTATCCGAGCCTTTATTTTCTTCTATTCTTCCAATTGTACAAATACTGTTAGGTTCTACTTCTATATTAATATCTTCACTTGCTTTACTTACTATATCATCAAAATTATAACCATTATATATATTTACTACTTTTCCTTTATACTCAGGATAGACATCAACTATCGACTGTTTGGTTTTATTAGAAATCGCTACAATTTTATCTACATCAGCTAGATGTTTTTTATGAGATACTCTTTTTAAGCTATCTTCTTTAAATTGCTCAATACTCCCATGTATCCAAGCTATTTTTTTTACGTCTTTTCTTTTTGAAAAATTAAATGGTGGATTCATAATTGTAAAAGATACTTCTATATCATAATTATCCTTTACTGCCAACTTTCGTGTTAATTTAGGAAAATATATTCTAAAACGCCATAATAATGCACGAACAATTCTGCTTTGATTATGATATTGCCATGGTTTTAAAATATGAACATTATCAGGTACCGGTTCGTAACCTTTATCAAAATGCTCCATCTCCAATATATCAATATCATATTTTTCACTATTCAGGTTAGATACTATTGTTGAGAGTATTTTCTCCGCCCCGCCACCAAGCGAGTACGACCACATAAAAAATAATATTCTTTTTTTCTTAGTCATAATACTCCCCCTTATATTTCGTATAACTACTATCCATATCCGTTACCACTGCATCATGATGCGGTACTTGTTTTTCTTTCGGTGGTGGAGTCATATAATCTCCGAACGCTGTCTTCAAATAAATATCGTAACCTTTTGGTATCGGCATTTGTGTTTGTTCAAACGGCATAAATATACTTTCGTCAAAAGCATTTAACGGATATTTTTTTTTCATATATCCCGGACCTGAGCAAAGTTCAGTAATGCCGTCACTTTCTGCTTTAGTATATTTTGTCATCTCACGTTCAGCTTTTTTCCAAATTTTATAACGAAGTATCCGTGGTGTTATTCCTAATAATATTGTACTGCCCCATCTCATTAATCCCCCATGTTTTTTGGGAATTGTTTGAGCACAAAACAATGAATATACTAGCGCCCAGCGAACTTGTTTTTTTCGTTTATATTTATCCTTAGGGTAATAATCAAGCGGTAATATATCCAACGCTAAGCCATGTGGTATATCTAAATCCTGTTGATAAGGTTTAATACATGTAGTTTGAGTATCACGAATAGTAATAAATAAATTTCTATCAACGAAATCTCTACCACTTTTTGACAAGAAATATCTTTTATCAGCATACTCCTGCCACAACATTGGTAATTTTTCGTAATCACTACGTGGCATAAAAAAATCTAAATCGTCATCCCACGGAATAAACCCTTTATGCCTTAAAGTCCCAATCGCGCCACCACCACACAAGTAACATAGTAAGCCATGTTCATTACAAAATTCTACAAAATACTCAGCCATTTCTAAACTTCTATTTTGAATCTCCTGTAAATTACTCACCCACAACCTCCGTTACAATTCGCTTAAATCTATCTATTATTACATCAATATCATTGTCACTCAAGCATGTATGAAGCGGCAAAGTAATCTCATTTTCGAAATAAGCATACGCATTTGGATAATTTTCTATATTAAACCCTAGGTTATGATACGCTGTTAATAATGGTAAAGGCTTATAATGAACATTACAGCTAACGCCCATCTCTGCCATTTTTTCTATAATTTTACCTCGTTGTTCAAATGTTGCACCTTTTATATGAGTAATGTAAAGATGTCTACATGATTCAAAATTCTCCGTTTTATGCACTAACGGTACTATACGTGTATCTCTAAAAGCTGTATCATATTTTTCAACTATTTCTTTTCTTCGCTTCAACAAGCTCGGATAACGTTTTAATTGTACAAGACCTATTGATGCTGCCAAATCGGTCAAATTACATTTGTAACCGGGTAGTATAATATCATACTCCCAAGATCCTGCTTTCATTTTAGACAAAGCATCTTTTGTTTGACCATGTAATGATAAAATTTGAAACTCTTTATACAACTCATCATTATCAAATACCGGATTATTTCTCCATGTAACACTACCGCCTTCCGCTGTAGTAAAGTTTTTTACCGCATGAAACGAGAATGTACTAAAATCTGCAACACTGCCAACTTTTTGACCTTTGTACACACTTCCTAACGCATGTGCCGCATCAGCAACAACAGCCACTCGTCCCAGCTTTTCTTGATATTTTCCATTCGGTTTAAACAAGTCTTTTTTACGCTCTACTATATTAAATATACGTTCATAATCGCAAGGTATTCCAGCTAAATCCACCGGAATAATTGCTTTTGTTTTTGGTGTAATAGCTTGCTCCAATTTATTATAATCCATCTCATGACCATCTTTTTGAATATCAATAATAACAGCTTTCGCTCCAACATGATAAATAACACTACATGATGCAGTATAAGTCATTGCCGGAACGATTACCTCGTCACCCTCACCAATACCTAACACACGCAATGCCAATTCGAGAGCAGCTGTTGCAGAATTAAAACAAACCGTTTTCGGTGTATCGGTAAATTCTGACAATCTGCGTTCCAATTCTTTTGTCTTCGGTCCTGTTGTAATCCAACCTGATTTTAATGTATCAATTACTTCGTTAATTTCTTCTTCGCTAATATCCGGCGGAGAAAATGGAATATTGTATTGTTTCATTATTGTTCTCCTTAGTTACATAGTAAGTATTTACTAATACCACTATTACTTTTATTACTGTAATTATTTTCTTAAAATTCTCTTCTAATTTCTACTTATCGTCCATTTTAATAATACAAAATATACTACTTAAAACTACTTTAATCAAATGTTGTATTATTATTTTAAACTAGCGGAACACTTCTTTTAATTACTGTAATTCTACATTTTTATACTCTTGATTATATCAAATTACAACATAATAATCAATTATAGGTTTTGTATGAAAATCAAAGTATATATTATTTTACAAATATTTAAGCAATGGTTAGTAGTAGTATGGACGCCTACAACTAACCCACTATGTGGGTGGATTTTTCGGCTAGAATTTTAGCCAAGGTCTAAAATTCTCCAAGTAAAATGCTTTTGGCATTTTACTATTACCACTACAAACATTGCCATAAGGCTCGTTGCCATTCTTAGCGATGAATTTCTTAAAGTTGCATCACCACTATAGAATCAGCAACAAAAAATATTTTGTATATAAATATATAATTTTGCCTACATAATAAAAATAAGCTCCATATCACTTAATAGACACAGAACTATTTCCATTCATATTTTACATTTGCTACATTGTTATTAGTAGTTATCTTAATACTACAACCACAGTTTTTATCATAATTTTAATATCATTTAAAATACTGAATTCTTTAATATACTGTAGATTATATTTCATTTTCTCCGGTAATACTTTTTCTATATAAATATCATCAATGGATAAATCACTATCCTTGTATAGTGCAATCACATCATCTTCATCTTTATATTCAATACTTGCAGGAGAAGTAATACCCGCCGGCAACAAAAGTGTTGCGTTCATCTCATCGGTATATTTATCAACATACTTCGCAACCTCCGGTCGAACACCGACAAAACTCATATCCCCTATAAGAACATTAATAAGCTGTGGCAATTCATCAAGTCGCAACTTACGAAGTTTTCTCCCCGCTCTACTAATACGTGGATCATCCTGAAGAGTAACAGATGAACCGATTTTGTCAGCATCTTGCACCATTGTTCTAAATTTAAAAATTTTAAACGGTCGTCCGTAAATTGTAATTCGTTCCTGCCTATAAAAAACAGGTCCTTTACTATCCACTTTTATCCATAACGCTAAAAATAATATTATCGGTGACAATATTATTAATAAAAATAATGCCAACAACTTATCAAAAAACAACTTCAAATATAAGGACATTTTGCGTTGTTCTATTATTTTTTTATATCTATCTACTATTTCAGTTTCAAATCGTTTATCAATACTGCTCATTTCGCACCTTACTACAAAATCATTTCTATTTATTATACCACAATATTCTGTCATGTGTTATGAAAATACTAAGATATTGTTGAGCCTTTTATCTTTATTTTTTCTCATACACCATATTTAATACAGAGCCAAACTATCCATTTGACATCAAACTCATTAATTTAACCAACCAATTTATTTTATCATCTCTCTTAGTTCCTTTATATCTATAACTTTTAAATATAAAATCAAGCCGATATATACCGTTCCACCTACTAAAACATACACTACTAACCCTATTACATTAGATAATCCAATCAATACTTTTAATAATTCTATTACAATAAACATCACTATTGCAGAAAGAAATATTTTAATAAATTTATTATTAAAAATAGTACGAATATCTACTATTTTTCTGCTGTAATTCCATTGTAAAATAAATACTAAAAATTCTACAATAACCGATGTTATTGAAGCACCGATATACCCCAACAAAGGAATTAGTGCGATATTTATTAAAATACTGACAATCGCCGGTATAGTTGTAGACAACATAAATTCCTTATTTTTATTTCTAACAACAAGCACTTGATATCCTAAAATATTAGTCCAACCTATAAATAAAATATTAAAAGAAATAATATATAAACTGTATTTTACATCTCCAAAATTCTCTCCTAAAAACAAATTAACAAATAATTCATTAATAACCATCAACCCAAAAATCATAGGAAAAATTATTACATTATATACCAGAAAAGAAAATTCAACCATTTGTAAAGCCTCTTTTTCTTTTTTTTCAGCTAACAAATTAGCAACTCTCGGCAACATTACAGCACCTAACGAACTGACAATCGTAAGCAAGATACTTATTAATTTTTGGCTTTGATCATAGATACCGACATCATAAAAAGACCCAAATATTCCCAGTAGCGTTCTATCCATAACAACATACAATGAAATTGCAATCTGTGGTAAAAACAGTAATATTGTAGGTTTAATATTTTTCTTTATGCCGTCCCATCTAAATTCAGGTTTTCTTATATACTCTCTAGCAGGAAACCACATTATTAATTGCCCTAAAAAATCAAAAATAACTAGAATAAAAACATAAAGATAGATCTGATTTTCATTTTTAATAAATAGAAAAATACTAATAACACCGAGCAACCTTACACTCGCATTTCTTATTGTGATTCTTTTAAAATCTTCTCTGCCGGTAAATAACCAAGATATATCTAAAAGTTTTGAAAACAAACTAATAACTAACAAAACAGCTATTTTATTATTCATCGTCGGAACTAGGTTAAGTGCTCCGCAATACAATAAAATTGATACTATACTTGTTGTTACCTGAATAGCGTAAATATTCCAAAACGTTTTGTTTACGTTGGTTGATGAAGCTATTTGCTTTGTACCATAAATATTTATTCCAAGATTAGCCAGTAAAACAAAATAACTAACAATAGAATTATAAAAACCGTAATTCCCCAGATTTTCACTTGTAAAAACACGTGTTACATAAGGTACTGTTATAATTGGTAATATAATATTTAATAATTGATATGATACATTGTATAAATAATTTTTTAAGAGTTTCACAATAAGTCCCCTTTTCAAAATTTTCGTAACTTTTTATTGAAATTATTTGTTTTATACAAAATTTTTTGTTGATTATTTTTTGTAGCGATAACGATAAAATGTTTTTCATTTTACTTGGAGATTTTTGAGCCTTAGTCAAAATCAACTCATAAATAAGTCAATTATAGGTAGCTGTTTCATCACAAACCTTTGTTGGAAATTTACCCTAAAACAAACCCGCTACTTTCCTAATTCATTTTTCACCACATCTAATACTCGTTCAATTACTACGTGCATATCGTAATATTTATAATCTGCAAGACGCCCACAAAAAATAACATTATTTTTTTTATTCGCCTCTTCTAAGTATTTTATATATATCGCATTATTTTTTTCATCATTAATTGGGTAATATGGTTCGTCTCCATGTTGCCAACTAGTTGAATATTCACGTGTAATAACAGTTTTTTCTTGAGTTCCATATTCAAAATGTTTATGCTCAATAATTCTGGTATATGGTATTTCTCGTTCGGTATAATTAATAACCGCATTCCCTTGAAAATTATCTTCATCTAATATCTCATGTTCAAAACGAAGACTTCTGTATTCTAATTCACCGTATTTATAATCAAAATATTGATCTATCATTCCGGTGAAAACTACTTTTTCAGCACAGTCTTCTAATTCCTGTCTATTTTTAAAGAAATCTACATTCAACTCCACTTCTACATTCTTTAACATATTTTCAATAATAACGTTGTATCCACCAATAGGTATACCTTGATAACGATCATTAAAATAATTATTATTAAACGTAAATCTTACAGGTAACCGTTTAATGATAAACGACGGTAATTCTGTAGCACTTCTTCCCCATTGTTTTTCCGTATACCCTTTGATTAGCGTTTTATATACATCTGTTCCAATCAATTTTATCGCTTGTTCCTCAAGATTTTTGGGTTCACTATCTTTCAAATGTACCGTTTGCTCCGCTATTTTAGCTTTTACTTCAGCCGGAGTTTTAGTACCCCATAAAGCATAAAATGTGTTCATATTAAATGGTAGATTATACAATTTCCCTTTATAATTTGCTACCGGTGAATTTATATAGTTATTAAATTCGGCAAATTGATTGACATAATCCCACACTTCCTTGTTTGAAGTATGAAAAATATGTGCTCCATACTTATGCACGTTAATACCTTCTATGTTTTCACAATAAATATTCCCACCAATATGACTTCTCTTATCTATTACTTTTACTTTTTTCCCTTTTTTCGTTGCTTCATAGGCGAAAATTGCACCTGAAAGTCCCGCACCTACTATTAAATAATCGTACATGTTAAAACCCCTTTTAATAATATTCAAAAATATATTTTAGTTATATTATCAACTTATATCTTAATAATATTCTTTAAAATCGGAATTCTATATATCATCTCCGATATTAAAAGACTTATTCCTATCGTTAATCCGAATACCAATATTGTATCATACCAATGTCCTATTTTTATAACCTTCACTAAGAATTTTATCACATAAGTATGCAATATGTATACTCCCATCGTTAAAGCGGACAAATGATAAATAGTATTTTTGTAGTTTTGTTTAATCGTAGAAAAATCCAACTTTAAAAATATAATAAAGATACCTACGCTGAGAATTTTTACAAATAAGCTGTCATAAAAATACTCTGCAAAAATATTATGATGAACACTTTTTGCTACAGAGTATAAAAATATTGGAGAAACAAATAACATAATTAAGAAAAAACATGTTATATATTTATTTATTTTAATCTTAATCATGAGTTCTTTTCTACCACCTATGTAACCACCAACGATATAGTAAAAATACCATGTCCATAATCTTAAAGTTTGTGGAATGTATCTTTGTATCGGCTCTGCTACCACAGATAAATTAATAATTTCTATTATTATTCCTACTCCCAACAATAACAACAATATTCTCAAATAATTTTTTTTATTACTTAGTAACTTCTTTAAATACGGTAATGTTAAATATATTATTATTAATGATCCGAAGAACCAAAATTGAAAAAAATAACCCCTTTGCAATAAAGAACCAACAATTTTCTTTATAGGATTACTATAGAAATCTCTCTTCATTATCCATAAAATAATATTCCAACTAAACACTACAATTAATATATTTTTTATTTTTATAGTCAAATATTTATATGATAAATTTAATTTATTCAATAAAAAATAACCATTAATCATAAAAAATAATGGTACAGAAAATGTACCCATATAATATAAGTACGCACTCACATTATTACCGGCGAAAAAATCAAAACCTAATATCATAACATGTAATAAGACAATACCCAAACATGCTATAATTTTCAACATATCTATAGTAATATCTCTCATAAATTTTTTCTCCTTAGTAATTTAAGTTACGTTGTTTTTTACGAATATTAATAAATTTTGTTGAGCTATTGTAATATATATATCCTAAAATAAACCAAAAAGTATTATAATAAGGATATATAATTAAGTCATCTATAATCCCATGAATAGCCAGCAATGCAAATATTACCAATAAATAATTATCTTTTAATTTAGTTATATAAAACATAACTACAGTCAATATTATTATAAATAAAATTACAAATATAATTCCATATCTTTGTAATATCTGGACATATAAATTATCTACATAATTATATGACGTGAAATTTATTTCTCCATTTACATCTAATCCGTTTCCTACTAAATACAACTTTTTCCAAAATAAGCCATATCCATATGTTTGTATAGAATCTTGACCTAAAGATAACCTTCCTGAAAGCATACTATTTAAGTTGTATTGCCAATTACTCAACATTTTATAATTTATTGTAAAATAAATACTTATTGTTGAACAAATTAAATACATTAACGGGAAAATATAATACAATAATCGCAATTTTATATTAGGAAGATATTTTATAATTATTGCAAATATTATAAAACATAAACTTATAAATGAAGTTAATCTTGAATCTGTATAAATATAAATTAAATAATTTATTAAAAATAATATCCCTAATGTTTTTAGTTTTATTTTTTCTTTGTCTATATATATTTTTAAAAATACTATATTCGAAAAAATAGTAGCTGAATTTAAAGCATATCTAAATCCCAAATATTCTCGAGTTCTATCTGCTTTATTTACGAAAAAATTTTCAATTATGTTAAAGTAACTGCTCACTATTACAAAACCCAAAACAAAACTGCTGATTACTAAAGATATTTGTGCTATTTTTTTAAAGTCTATATTCCTTGCTGAATAGATAAACACTATCATTAGCGGTATTGTTTTTTGTTCTGTATTAGTAGATGCCATAAATGTTATTACAGACGATATTATTACTAACAAAAGTAATATAATATCCTTGTAATTGTACTTATTGTGCGTTAGTTCTTTCAATATCAAAAATAAAAGACATACAATTAGTATTGTTTTATACGTTGCTCCATAAAAATATTTATAATATAACGATGTACTTAAAAGAGAAAACAATAAAAATATACTATATGAAAAATAAAAGCATAGTTGTCCTATATGATTTTTTGATATTCTAATTTTCATTGCTTTTCTCCTAAATTCTTATCAATTCTGTACCCTTTGGAATTATGTGCCACCTGTTTATCCTTTGGAGGTAACTTTCTGTAATTTCCGTACAAATTAGTTAAATATATATCATAATTAGCATACCCTTTAACTTTGTATTTCTCAAAAAGATATTCTTTTTGTGGTAACATTTCTTTTTTTAACCATTTTTCTTTTTTACCGTACATACCTGTTATAATTCCTACATATTCGGCATCTTCAAACTTAACAATTTTGCATACCGACTCTAACAGGTTTACTAAATTGTATGAACCTATCTTCTTCAATATCGGTCTATATAAATTTTTTACTTTTGCACTAAATTTTCCACGTCTACTTGTGTTTTTTCTTTCCACAGAAGTTAATAGTAATCTTCTTAATTGTTTTATGATAAATACTTGTATATTAAATAAAGATTTGTTGCTAGGAATACCATCAACTACAAAAATATCTATTCCTATATACGGACAATCTTCTTTTTCTGCCATTTCATCAATTCTACCTATATCTTTTCTTATATATCTGGAAAAATGACGTGCAAAAGATTTATCTCTATTAGAGATTATCTTTCTGTCATCTGATATAATCAATGAATTGGTTATATTTAACTCCAATAATTTTTCGTAATCCATACGGGGCATAGCAACATCTATATCATCATCCCAAGGTATAAAACCCTGATGTCTTACTGCGCCCAACATCGAACCTCCACATAAATCATACCTTAAATTATATTCTTTACAAAGACTATCAAATTCGATTAATAATTCCAAATATGCTCCCTGCAATTCTTTCAATGTCATTAACTTTATAATCCCCAAAAAATTCTCCTTTCTATTCATATAGACTAACTTTAGCTTGTGAATATTTCTCCATTATATCTAAAAATAGCATACAATATTCCTTGTTGTTTGCATTATTTACATTAATATTATTTATCAATTTTATAAATTCTAACATTAAATAACGGAAACCATTCCCCTTGTATTCATAAAAGTATTTCTTTGTATCTCTTAAATCCTCATATCTTACTTCAAAATAGTCTATTTTCCACCAAGGAGATGGCACATACACATAACCTTTTGTTCCGGTAATAACCAAGTGCCCTTCTGTTTTTATACCTATTCCCGCTTTAAATGTAGCTGTAGCTTTCCCAAAATCCAAGATACCTTTTGTTAGGTAACTGAAATTATTTTTTTCAAAGCTATACATTTTACATTCATCTATATTTTTTCCCAATATGCTGATTATAGGGAACAACATAGTTGAACTCCAATCATAAAAACTTCCTTCATATTTATTTTTAACTACATTATCCATATTATTTAAGATTTGGCTACATGAAATATCTATATCTTTAACCTCTCCTATTATTCCGGATTTCAGCTGTAAAAGAAGATGAGTTAACGCCGGAAAATAACGTGTTTTTTCCGCCTCAAACAAAATTAAACCTTTTTTATAAGCATAATCATATAATTCGATTGCTTCTTTTCTATTCAAAAATAACGGTGGATTACATAATACATGACAATCGTTTTCCAAAGATTCTTTTATCATAGAATAGTGTTTATCCGCAGAACTGTCTATATAAACCGCATCTATACTGTCAAAAAACTCTTTTTTATTTGAATAATACTCTAATTCATCGTTGTTATAACCATATGTATTCTCTTGAGCGTATACAGATTTTACAGATAATGAACCCACGGTAGTGCTTTCTTTGTAAAATCTATCCGTAGTTCTTCCCGTTCCTAAAAAACCTACTTTTAAAATAGGATTTTGTTCTGTTCTTATTTTGGTACTACTAATCCCTTCTGTTCTAGGTAGATATACAACTTCGCAGTATTCTTTTAAATAATCGAATTTACCTACCCAGTCAGAACCTACAGTAAATACGTCTATATCATAACTTTGAATATCTATTATTTTTTGCCCTACATATTCTTCAATTATTATTTCATCAGCTAATCCGGTTTTTCTTATAGCTTCTATACGCTCTGCTAGCGGTTGTTTTACATTTAGCTTCCCTCTCCTCTTATCAAAAGCATCTGCCGTAACTCCAACTATCAGATAATCTCCTAACTTTTTCGCTCTTTCTAAGAGTGCTATATGCCCATGATGTAATAAATCATACGTTCCATATGTTATAACTTTTTTCATCATTATATCCTCACTATTTTAAAATATTTCTTTCTTTCAATTCATATAATGCACGTATCAACTCGTTATTTTTCTCTATCGATAAGTTTCCAATATGACCTACCCTAAATAATTTTTCTCCTAATTCTCCACCATTAGGACAAACCCATATTTTATATTCATCTTTCAGTATATTAAATATGTCTTTTGCAGAACAATTATTGGTCAATAAAGGTGTCACCGTGTTAGATAACTTGTATTTCGGTATTGTTAAAGGTAGTTCTTTTACTTTTTCCCTAAAGTCATTTGCTAATTTTTCTATTTTTTTTCTTTCCGCTTCTACACCGCCCGTAGAAGAAATTTGTTTTAATCGAGCATTTAATTGCAACAATATCCCTACTGCCGGAGTAAATGGTGTTTGCCCTCTCTCGCCATCTTTTAATGCTTTTTTAAAATCAAAATATAGTATGTCGTGATTTATATTTTTTATTCTATCAATCGCTCTTTTACTTAATACAATTATCGCCACACCCGGAGGGCAAGCTAACGCCTTTTGAGAACCTATTATCAAAACATCAATACCATGTTTTATCACATCAATTTCATCTGCTAAAAAAGCACTTATTGCATCAACAATTAAAAATAAATTATTTTCCCTGCAAAATTTACTTATTAATTCTATATCATACAATTTTCCTATAGACGTTTCATCCAAGTTAACTACAAGTACTGTGAAATTTCTATTACTATACTTTTCTAATTTTTCAAGAGTTAATATTTCTTCAAACCCTATAATTACTTCTTCATAATTTAATTTTTTCAAACTGCAAATTTCTGCAAAACGTGTTCCGAAACTACCGCCATTTATTATTAATATCTTATCTTCCGAAGTCAAGGTATTTATTACACTTGATTCCATACCGGCTGTGCCAGACCCTGTTAAAAAAATTACTCTATCATCACCACTCGCATTGGTCAATTCCTTAACCAATTTTTCATTTTCCAACATAATATCGGAAAATTCATTTGTTCTAAAGTATGGTATATCTCCATATGCTTCCATAACTTCCTTTGTTAAATGTACCGGTCCTACCGAAAAATTAATCATTATCTTTTTCTCCTAATTTATATTTTCCTAAATCATATTCTATATATTGATTCCATACTCTTTCTTTTTCCGGGGGGATCTTCATATAATTTCCATATCTTCTCATTAAATAATCGTCATAATTAGAAAATATATAACAATTTCTTCCTTCAAAATTCACAGGAATAAGTTTTTCTACATCACTTCTTTTTTCAATTTCTCCATAAAAGTGAAATTTATCAACCGGTACCGTAACTTCTTTGGAATTATTATTTTTACACATTCTATTCCATACATCATAACGAGTTGCAAGTGTTTCTATTCTTATAAAACTAATCAAACCTCCTATATACTTTCGTATATTTTTATCATCATTTTTTTTATTTTTATATTTTCTTCGACAAGATAGTAAAAAACCTAAAACTAACGAACCTATACCATGAATATGTTTTAATAGTTTATTATCAAAAACATTTTCTATTATAAAAATATCAATAAATACTCCAACATCATCTAAGTCTTGTTCCAACACAGTTCTATATGTAGTCCCTTTAAGTCTTATCTTAGGGATAACACGACCGTAATTTTGTTCTTCCGCCGGATTTAACATAGAGTATTTATGAGAATATTGGGCGCTAATTATATCAATAAATTTTTCAAATCCTTCTCTTGTCATAGCTATATCTATATCGTCATCCCAAGGTATAAATCCTTGATGTCTTACTGCTCCTATGGCACTTCCACCTATTAATACAAAATCTATCTTATTTTTCTCACATATTTCAATAATGTCATCCAATATCACAAGCAATACCCTTTGTATATTTTTTAACTCCGATTCGGTTAACTGCTTAGCTATTTCTTTCATCATCTCTATCTACCTCAACAATAATTGTTTTATGTGCATTCCTATCTTTTTCTTTCGGAAGTTTCATATAATCTCCATATAAGGTTCTTAAATATATATCATATTCTTTCGGCCCTATTACTTTTAAGTTTTCAAAATTATATTCTTCACAACTACTATAGATTTTTTTAGGAAATAACTCATTAAATTTATATGATGTTTGACCCATAAAATTAATTACCCAATCTGATTTTTCATATGGATATTTAGTCAATAATTTATCCAGTTTTATTAATTGATTATTAGTATTAAAATATTTCCCTACCGGAATTACGCTCGCTGCTTTTATAATCACTTTTTCTAAAAAAGAACGATCCGGTCGTTTTGTATTTACTTTTTCTAAACAAGATATGTGATATAATAATCTGTTTACTAGTAATCTTCCTTTGTGGATTTCTCTTTTTATTCTTCCACTAGGCATGCCGTCTAATGGGAAAATATCCACCCAAACATTTTCTATTCTATTATCTTTACTTCCTAATCTTTTGACTTGATGATTTTTATTTACTATTCTTGAAAAATAATAATGATGGTCTGAATTATCATCATATACCCTAAGTTCTAAATTTTTTCCCAAGTATCTTTCTGCATTATTTAAAAAATATTTATATTGTTCCCTTGGTATAGCTATATCAATATCATCATCCCAAGGTATAAACCCCTGATGTCGAACAGCTCCCAGCATTGTTCCACCTTGGATATAATAAGTTATATTCATATTATCAAATATTAGTAATAGTTGTGAAAAAATATCTAAAATTTCTTTCTGCAATGTATTCAAGTTACTATTATTCTTATCGATTTTCATTTTATACCTCACTACAACTCACTAAGAGTCTTATCCAGAACCTTTCCAAAATAGTATCCCTCTCTAATTTTTTGAGATATACTTTTTACATTTTCTAAAATCTCAGAATAACTTTCTATATCAAGTGATATTAATTTTTCTTCTAGTTCACTTAAATTGCTCACAGTAAATCCTAAATTATTATCTTTGATAAAATCTGATATTGCAGCTTCTTTCCAAACAATAACCGGAAGTCCTGCCGCTAAATATAATGACGTCTTATGCGGATTATTAAACTTTAAATATTCTCCTGTATTTCCTGTGCAAGTTTCAAGTGAAATACCATCCCATACTAAACCAAAATCTCCTTTAATATTTTTTATTAAATCATTAGGAGGAAATGAACCAACATATTCAGCATTGTCTGTTAATTTCTCTTTTTTTAGATTTGGTCCATATAGATTAAACATAACTTTTTTAGAGTTTTTTATTAAATCATAGATATAACTGCTTTTACCTTCTGCTAAGTTGCCTGCTATAACAATTGTGTTATATTTTGTTCCAATATTATAACTAGGTTCTATTTCACTAAGATAATCAAATATTTGTAATTCTTCTAATTTTTCTTCTTCTATTCCTGCTTCAACCAAATAATTGTGCATTTTAATATTATGACATATTATTTTGTCGAATTTTTTCAATAATTCCGTATCTGCAAGTTTATTTGTATGTTGATTGTTTTTTATAACTCCATCTATCCCTTTTCTCAAAGATTCCAGATCGTGTATAACAGCTATAAATTTTATTTTTTTATATTTTTGCAGTTTAGGAATAAAAAAATTAGCTACTCTTACACCATACATCGGGTGTTGAAAGATTACCCTATCACCTTTTTTCAACTTCCAGAACATCTTTAACCAATTATACCCTACCACAAAAAATAGCCACGCTTTTTGATAAAATTTACTTTTATATGTAGGAAATTTAGGAAATAAAATTTCTCCTATTCCTCTTTTTTTAGCTATATTAGAAATATCTTCAGGAGCTTTTATCCCCGCAGTATCTCTCAATTCTTTCTCTATACTTATACAATAATCCATTTTAACATCTATCCTTATATTATATATTTCACACTCTACATTTTTGTTGTCTCTTCACCTATACTTAATTAAACTCTACACCCCTTTGATTCTTTATCCTGAAAAAATAAATTCTCACAAAAAAACAGAATTAGTCGGTTGTATAATCGACTATAATATTAACTTTAAGCATATTACTCCTTTTCTGACCTTTCACACTTCTTATTCACTTCCCTTTATTTACTTCCTTCTCTTTTTAATACTACCATTATTGTTTTTACAATTATTTTTATATCTAATCTTAATGACCAGTTTTCAATATACTTCATATCAAGTTTTATAACTTCTTCAAAATCCGTTATATCACTTCTACCATTCACTTGCCACATTCCCGTAATTCCCGGTTTTACCCTCATTCTCTTAAAGTGATGCAAATTGTATTTTTCATATTCATCTACTGTTGGCGGTCTTGTCCCTACCACACTCATATCACCCTTTAAGACATTTATAAATTGTGGCAACTCATCTAATGACCAATCTCTCATTTTCTGACCGAACGGGAAAACCCTCGGATCATTGTCCATTTTAAACATAAGATTTGTCGTGTGTTCATTCTGTACTAATAACTCTCTTTTTCTTTCTTCTGCATCAAGGTACATACTTCGAAATTTATAAATTTCAAATCTTTTCCCGTTTTGTCCTATTCTTACTTGTTTAAATATTAACGGTCCGGGTGACTGTCTTCTCACCTTAGGATAAATTATCACAGCTACCAATGCTGTCAAAATTGTCCCTGATATTCCTAGGGTAATATCTATTACTCTTTTTAATATCATTTGCCTTAATGTTGATATTTTTATTGCCGATGTAAGATATACATCATCTCCTTGAAAAGTTAATGTTGAATTACTTTTTATTCCCTTAAAAATCGGGGTTATATTAATTTTTAACGGTATTCCTAAAATATCAAAAACTTCCAAAATTTCTGCAACGTTTGATTCATGGCTGACATTAGCATAAATCTCATCGACTCTATTGTGGGATAAGAACTCTCTCATTTCCTCCATATTGTGAACAATAGGTATATTATTATAAATTTTCTTTTCAGAATTATTAAAATAGGCTACTACCTGATAGTTGGTAGGAAAAGCACCAAACTTATTAAGATCTTCAAAATTTGATAAAATAATTATTTTTCTACTATCATCACGATATTTTACATTTATTATTTTAGCTATTGTTCTAAATACATAAATAATAATAAATAGTGCTACACTAAAAATCGGAAGCGATAAGTCTTTAATAGATATTAATAGCATAGTATTGTGAAATACTACTAAATATAACAAAAAAAGTGATATTAATTTTAAAACATATAAAAACGTAGACTTTAATTCTAATAAATACCCTCTATCCGTTATCGTCCAGTATTCTTCTGAAAATAGTGAAATACTTAATGCTATTAAGGACAATACAAAGAAGAAATATAGATTGTATTTACCCGAAATAGAATCGAAACACATCATGTATGAAATGAACAGTGCTAATATATCAAATACTAAAAACAAAACCTTATTATTTCTTCTTACATAATACATATTTTTTCCCTATTAAATTTGTTATTAATTTTCTTTCCCATACTCTCCGTAACCTCCATATGCACCATATCCACCATAGGTTACTTCTTTCACATCTACTTTATTTAAAATTACACCGAGAAATTTTGAACCTGCTTTTTCCAGTTGTTCTTTTGATTTTTCTAATACTTTTTTCTTAATTTTATTTGATTCTACAACTATTGCAAAACCATCGCATTTTCGGGAGATAATTGCGGCGTCCACTACTGCCCCGATTGGTGGAGTATCAATAATTATATAATCATAATATTCTTTAAAGACATCTATCATAATATTAAAGTTTCGATTTTGTAATAGTCCTGTAGGATTTGGTGGTACTTGTCCTGCCGGAATAATATTTAAATTATTGACATCCGTTTCATAAATAATGTCCTCAATCGGTGATGATCCCGATAAATAATTTGTCAAACCATTTATTTTGTTTTTAAATTTGAATCTACCTGCCATTACCGATTTACGAGTATCGGCATCTATTAATACTGTTTTAAGCCCAAGTTCTGCTAATGAGATAGCCAAATTTATTGACACCGTACTTTTTCCTTCGTTCTCACTTGTTGATGTTATGGCTATTACTTTAATATCTTTACCAAGAAATTGCACATTTGTTCTTAACGCATTGTAATATTCTTTTATAGATGAATCTACGATTCTTTCGTTATTCAATACACTTATTTCTGCCATAGTATCCTCCTATTTTTTATTTCCTTTTGTATCAGGTATTATCCCTAACAACACCATATCTAATCCTTCTTCTATATCTTCAGGTCTACGTATTCTATCGTCCAGTAATTCTAATAGTATAACACCTAATACCGATATGATAAAACCTAATACTGTAGCCAAAACAGCATTTTTCACTATATTCGGCGAACTCGGTACCACTGCCGGTTTTGCTTCTTCCAATGTTGTTACATCATCAATTTTTGTTACTTCTTTAATTTTAGCGGCTGATACTTCTTTTACAGCGTTCGCTAATTTACTAGCCACTTCCGAATCTTTATCGGTTACCGAAATAGAAATAATACGAGTATCTTTCGGGGCGTCTACATTAATTTTTGAAGCTAATGCTTTTGTCGACAATGTCAAACCGTTCTGTGAAATAACATCTTCCAATACTTTATTAGAAAGAATAATCTCTTTATAGTCTTTTACCAAAAGCGTTCCCAGTTGAACATCTTGTGTTGTTATTGCTTTGTTATCATTTTTTTGATTAACAACATATACTTTAGTTGTACTTTGGTACTTCGGTGTTACAACAAATAGGCTGTAAGCTAACGCCACCGCCGTAAATGTTAGCGAAATTACCGCTATAACTAATTTTTGACTCCATAACTTTCTCAATAGAAATAGTATATCTATTTGCACAAAATCTTGTTCGTTGTTGTTCATTATTATTTCCTTTCGCTTTATATAATTTTATTCATTAGTAGCCTTTCGGCATTTTTTTCAAATAATTCATAAGCCACTGTCGTTCCGTATTTCTTTTCTATTATATCGTATGCTTCTTTCATATGAGGTCTTCGTAAGGTCATATTGTGCATATCAGATGCTATAAAATGTACGAACTCGCCGTCCAAATATTTTTTTGCACGCTTTTTATAGTGTTTATGTTTATCGCCAAATAGTTTCGTTTTTAAGACACTTGTCGCATTAACCTGCATATAACACCCCATATTTATTAATTCTTGAACATGATTTAAATCTTTTTCAAGACAAGCGTATCTTTCTATATGAGCTATCACCGGAGATAATCCTAATAAGATTATTCCGTTCAACGCTTTGTACATTTCTCTATAGCTGATTCCGTAAGAAAATTCTACCAATATATAATCAGTACCTGCCAATGTTGGATATTTTCTACTTTCAATATTAGCGAGTTCCCCTTCCTTGTAGAAAATCTCACTCCCCAAATAAACATTCAAATCTTCCGAAATATTTTTAGCTATTTTTTCTACTTCTTTAAAATTTTCTTTTATGGTTTCGATACTTTCTTCAAACATCCCGCGTCTGCGGTGAGGTGTCGCTATTATCGTTCCGACACCTTGGTTAAAGCTTTCTCTAAGGAGATCTTCAGTATCTTCTTTTGTTTTAGCTCCATCATCCACTCCAAATACAATATGGGAGTGAATATCTATCATCCTGTGTGAATCTTTCATTAATTATTTCCCATCCAATACATTTTTAATATTTTCACTAACTTCTTTTAAACTGTTATTATCTATTTGTGTCATATAAAGATTAGCCCCCGGCATTGCATATGACGGTAGTCCCATTGTACCATGTCCTGTTAAGGCTTGTGATGATACGGTGTAATCTTTTCCTGCACTAAGTTGCTCATTTGCCAAACTCATCGCTGTTTCTAACGGCATGTTAGTTTGGATAGATTCGTTAAGTTCTTTAATTATACTGTTATAGTTTGCTAGTCCTTCTTTAGAAGAAAGTTTTTTGATAATTGCCGTAATAACTTTTTCTTGATTTTTACCACGGTCATTATCTCCGCCGGTTAAACCGTAACGTTCTCTAACAAAAGCAAGAGCATGTTGTGAGTCAAGATGAACCACACCGGGACTGAAATCATAACCGCCAATATGCGATTTGAAACTTTGATCGTTATAAACATCAATTCCTCCAAGCGTGTCAATTAACTTCAAGAAAGATGTAAAATTAAGTCTTGCATAATAATCTATTTTAATACCATATAGATTTTCGAGAGTATGTATTGAAGCATCCACTCCATAAACTCCGGCATGGGTCAGTTTATCATATTGATTATTACCACCGTCTGCAATTTTCACGTAAGAATCACGTGGTGTAGTCGTTAGTAATATTTTCCCGGTATTTTTATTTACAGTCATAATTATATTAACATCTGAACGTGATACCGATGAAATAGGACCGTAAGTATCAATACCGCTGATATAAACGTTAAAGGTATCTCCGGCTTTCGCATTATTTTTTGCAGTTACCGCTTTTGTTATCTTAAATTCGTAAATTTTTTTAGTATTTTCTAAAAACTCCGGATATTGTGCTGTGATGAAACTCTCATATGAACTATTTAATATCATCGCTTGAGTTTCTCCGCTTTTGAGCTGTTCATAACCGGTTACATAGTTTTTTACTTCTACCAAGTTCAAACTTAACTTCTCATTATCACGAATATTTTTCATCAGTTTATTAATATTTTCGCCATCTGCCGAAACGGGTGCGGCTATTTGTTCACCGGCAATATCTTTTAAGTTATTTGCCTTATTATTTTTTAATACTACAACACTCATGGTATATTCATTGACGCCGGCTGTATTGTTCAGATTATTAAATAAGTTTATCGCTGTTCTAAATTGTAAAAACGTAAATATTAATATTACATTTAAAATCAACAAAGCTATGGTTGTAAAAAATTTTGCTTTTCTTTTTATTAATAACACTATAGAAATAATAAATACAAAAATAATTACAGCTAACAGTATATAATTAACACCTCTAAAATTTAAAAAATTATACTTCAGCATGGTGTATCCTACCAGCACCCCGCTTATTAACAGTACAACACTTAATATACCGTTTATAATATCAAATCCGCCTATTTTTCTACCGGATTCCTCTTCGAAATTTCTTCTATTTCTTCTTGACATTTCTCTAATTCCTAACTTTATAAAATTATCTTCTATCCATTCTATCACTTATTTCAACTGTTGTCTATTGCATTAATGTTACACAAATAGGTAGGTACAAAATTTTAAAACATTTCTATAATTTCTATAAATAATTAGAATAGTTCCGAAAGAATTACTTTAATGTTTTAAACTAACTCAAAATATTTACAACAATAACTACACATTACCAAATATAATATTTTTTAAATTTCAATTTTATTTTTTAATTTTATAATATTTCTCTAAACATTTTAACATCAGTTGTTTTTTATTTTTTATTAATTCTCCGTCAACTTGGTAATAATTTTGATTCGTTTTTACTGTTAATGTTTTGGCAGTATATATTTCCACTTTTTTTAATTTATCATGGCGTTTTAATAATAAACACAAATAATTATAAACAAAAAGTGGCGGTTTCATGTTTCTCATAATTAATATATGGAACATGCCGTCTTTACCACTTGCATTATGGGAAAATTTTACTCCTCCACCCTCATAAGGTTGTAACATTACATTTAATAGATACAGTTTAGTAGTTTCTATTTTTTTATTATTAAAGATTATTTCAGCATTATATTTTTTTAAATTTAAAATACTTATAATCCCACAAAATAAATAAATATACTTCCTAAAATATTTTTTAAACTTCGAACTTTCAACCCTTCTGATAACATCAGCGTTAAAACCTATATCAAAACCTGTACAAAATTTTCTTCCGTCTATCTCACCAACATCATAATAAGTGATTTCTCCGTTTTCTAAAAGTTTCGTTACCTTTGATACTTGTTTATCAAGTTGCAAAGAACGACCTAAATCATTTCCTGAGCCACTGGCAAAATAGATAATATTTTCCTTGTGGTAATTATTCATGACTTCGTTTATCGTTCCGTCACCACCTATAACAATAAGATCATCACCTTTTATTTTGTCCATAAGCGATGTTGCATTTTCTTTTTCTGATGTTTTTAATACTTTATAAACTATTCTTTCCTGTTTTAAACAACATTCAAGTTCCGCTAATTTTTTTAGCGAATTTTTATTATTTGAATTAACAATTATCTCAATCATCACATAAATCCTAAACTATATTCTTCTAAACAATTATACCTTAAAAACACTCTACTTTCAAATTTAATATCATTTACTTTAACTTTTTAACAACAAAAAATAGCAGCCAAAAAATAAAAAATAGTGAATTATAAAAATTTCATACCTAATAATTCACTATCTTTCCATTTACAATTTTAGTTTACATATAAATTTTAAATATTATTTTTTATCTAAATATATTTTCTTACTATATTATATTATTTATGGTAAAAAATCTCAAGTCTAAATTGACTTGAGATTGGATAAACAAACTATATTGGCTCAACAAAAAATCGGACTGATAAAA
>NZ_KI271845.1:0-4979 GCF_000469465.1 Gemella bergeri ATCC 700627
AAATTTTTTTAAGTTTTATAAATAAATACAATCAATAATTATTTTGTATTAGTGTGAATAATTATTCACTTTTTCTTAGTTTTTCAACTTCTATACAAATATATTTTTTAAAATTAAAATTTAAGAAATTTTATATATTCTATGTAAATATAAATTCAAAATAAAAAAGAAATGAGTTTATAAGCTCACTTCTTCATTAATCATTTATATTATAAATTGTCCAAAGACTTAAGACGCTCTTTTACACTATCATACTGCTCTTGATATAATACTCGTTTTTCTTTTTCTTTTTCTACTACCGTTTCCGGAGCAGAACCGACAAATTTCTCATTTGATAGCTTTTTATTAACACGCTCCAATTCTTTAGCTAATTTTTCCAATTCTTTGTTTAGACGTTCTTTTTCTTTATCAATATCAATTAAATCACTTAGTGACACATAAATTTCGGCACCTGATAAAATTCTGCTAATATCCGTTTCACTTACGGCTATATCTTTTTCCACAATAAGCTCACTAGGACGAGCAAATTTTTCCAGATAAGCACTTCCATTTAATAATACATTTTTTACGCTATCATGAGTGTATTTTATTTTAATCGGAATTTCTCGTGACATTGGAGCATTTACTTCACTACGGATATTACGTACAGCAATTATAACTTCTTGAATAAATTGCATATCTTCAGTTTCTCGCTCGAATACCAGTTCAGGGTTAACTTCAACAAATTCTGATGTTACTATACTATCACCGATATGAGGAATATGTTGCCAAATTTCTTCCGTTACGAACGGCATAAATGGATGTAACATTTTTAGTGATGCATCAAGTACATAAACTAATACTGATTTAGTTGTTTTCTTAGCTTTTTCATCTTCTCCATTTAATGAGATTTTTGCAATTTCGATGTACCATGAACAAAATTCTTCCCATACAAAATTATAAAGAATACGTGATGCTTCTCCAAATTCATAACGTTCAAATAATCGTTCAAAATCTTCTATCGTTTTCGCTAATTTAGTTAAGATATATTTATCCGCTAATGTTTTTTCTCCACTTAAATCAATATCTTCGTATTTGAAATCTTCTAAGTTCATAATGACAAAACGAGAGGCATTCCAAATTTTATTGATATAATTCCAACTTGCTTCTATTTTTTCTGTTGAATAGCGAAGATCTTGTCCCGGTGTTGAATTAGTGGCTAAGAAATAACGTAAACTGTCAGCTCCGTACTCTGCTATAACCTCCATAGGATCTACCCCATTGCCAAGCGATTTACTCATCTTACGACCCTGTTCATCCCGAACCAAACCATGAATTAAACAATCTTCAAACGGACGTACTCCGGTAAACTCTAACCCTTGAAATACCATACGCGCCACCCAGAAGAATATAATATCATATCCGGTTACTAAACAACTGTTTGGATAATAACGTTTAAAATCTTCACTCTCTAAATCAGGCCACCCTAGTGTAGAAAATGGGAATAATGCTGACGAATACCACGTATCAAGTACATCTTCATCTTGAACATAATTTTCAATATCTTGTGGTGGATTAACATCAACATATATCTCACCGGTTTTCTTATGATACCATGCCGGAATACGATGCCCCCACCATAATTGACGAGAAATACACCAATCCTGAATATTTTCCATCCAAGTATTTAATGTATGAGCAAAACGTGGTGGATAAAAATTTACTTTTTCTTTATCATTTTTTTGATTTTCTAGCACTTTTTCAGCCAATGGTTTCATATCAACAAACCATTGTTTTGACAGATAAGGTTCTACTACTGCACCGCTACGTTCAGAATGACCAACAGAATGTAGATGTTTTTCTATTTTGAAACATACACCGGATTCTTTTAAATCTGCAACTAATGCTTTACGACATTCAAAGCGATCCATTCCAACATATTTATCAGCGTATTCGTTCATTACAGCACCTTCATCCATAACGATAATTCTTTCTAAATTATGACGTTCTCCTACTTCAAAATCATTAGGATCATGTGCCGGAGTAATTTTTACAACCCCACTCCCGAAATCTTTTTCTACATATTTATCGGCAATTACAGGAATTTCCTTATTTGTTACCGGTAGTAATACTGTTTTTCCAATATATTTTTTATATCTCTCATCTTCCGGATGAACTGCAACTGCCACATCTCCAAATAATGTTTCCGGACGTGTTGTTGCTACTTCTAAATATTCTCCGCTATTATCCGCTAAAAAATATTTTAAGTGATAAAATGCACCTTCTACATCTTTATGAATTACCTCTATGTTTGACAATGCTGTACGTTGTACAGGATCCCAGTTAATAATTTTTTCACCACGATAAATAGTTCCATTATTATAGTGATCAACAAAAATTTTTGTAACAGCTTTGTTCAATCCCTCATCAAGAGTAAATCTTTCTCTTGTATAATCAAGACCCAGTCCCAATTTTGCCCACTGTTCACGGATATAACCCGCATATTCTTCTTTCCATTCCCAAGCACGTTCTAAAAATTTTTCTCTTCCTAAATCATAACGTGAAATTCCCTCTTCTCGCATTTTTGCTTCTACTTTCGCCTGAGTTGAAATACCCGCATGATCCATTCCCGGCAAATACAATACATCATATCCTTTTAGACGTTTAAAACGTGTTAACATATCCTGCAATGTTGTATCCCATGCGTGACCAATATGTAACTTACCTGTTACATTTGGTGGTGGAATAACAATTGTATAAGGATTTTTCTTACTTTTATTATCTGCTTTAAATACTTCTTTTTCTAACCACCAGTTGTAGCGATTATTCTCTACTTCTGTTGGATTATATTTTGTTGACATTTCAGTCATATCTATATCCTCCTATACTGTTGTTTCAATTATACTTAAGTAAAAAAAATAACCTTCTTCCTTAATGACAAGGACGAAAGTTTCCGTGGTACCACCTTTATTCTAAATAATTTAGCACTTATTAAAGATTAACGCTCTTTCCACGTTTAAAGCTACCTATCATTCACTTTAAATGCTCACCGTCTACTTCAAAGTCTTGCCTAGGAGAAATCTCTCAACCACTGATTTCTTTTCTGTATCCTACGGTACGCAAGAACTTTTACTTATCGGCTCATCGCATATATTTTATAATTAAAATACGTACTTTATGATACCATATCTGAAATAATAATTCAAGCAATATAGAAATAATTATTTTAATTTTTCATTAATTTTTTTGATAGTATATCATAAAATGAAATTAACTACTTAATAAAACGGAAGATTATAATTAAACATTTATTATTATTTTATCTATACAATTTTAAAATTTATCTTTATTTTAAACTATCTATTATGTTATAATCATATTACACTACTACGAAAGGAATAAAGATCAAAAAACAATAATCTTTATAATTTGATATATGATAAAATTAATAGCCTGTGATATGGACGGAACCTTACTAAATCTTGAACATATTATTCCTAAAAAAAATGTTGAACTTATAAAAATTGCTCAACAAAATAATATAAAATTTGTTGTTGCAACCGGAAGACCATATTACGAAGCACTACCGGCACTAAAATTAGAAAATATAAAATGCGATATAATAAGTTTTAACGGGGGTATAATTTATGATAGCACAGGAAATATATTAGATATTATTCCTATCTCACTAAAAGATTTATACTATACTGTTGAAATTTTTAAAACTTTGGATATAAAATACCAATTATATACAAAAAATACAGTATTCACAGAAAATTTAGAAACCGATATTCAAGCATATGTAGACCTTATCCGTGCGAACGGTCAAGAACCAAATATTGAACACCTACGTAAAGATGCTTTCAAACGTGTTAAAAACGGTTATCTTACAGAAGTAGAAAATATAGAATTCTATTTTAATCAACCAAATAATCCCCCAATAAAAGTAATTGGATTAGATGCTGATCCAGAAAAATTAAAAAAAGCACAACAACTTTTAATGACTAATGAAAATCTTGCAGTAACTTCATCTGGAATTAATAATTTAGAAATTATGGATAAAAATGCTACAAAAGGTAAGGCACTAAGAAAAATTTCCGATAAATACAATATCTCACTAAAAGATATAATTTCAATAGGAGATAATCTAAATGATCTTTCTATGTTGGAAATATCAAATATCAGTGTTGCTATGATAAACGGCATGGACGAGTTAAAAAATATTTCCACCTATGTTACTACCAAAGATAATACTGAAGCAGGTGTTGCAGAAACTATTTTTCCCATACTGGAAAAGGAGAATAATATATTAAATGAGGATAATATAAATAAATTATTAATGAAAGAGGCTATAAAAGCTGCCGACTACGCTTATGTTCCATATTCCAACTTTAGAGTTGGTGCTGCAATATTAGCAGATAATGGTGTTATTTATACCGGTTGTAATATAGAAAATGCCAGTTATTCACCTACAAACTGTGCTGAAAGAACAGCAATATTTAAAGCTGTCAGCGAAGGTGTGCGTAATTTTAAAAAAATTGCTATTGTCGGCGGAAAAAAAGATGGCGACTTAAATCCTTACTGTCCCCCATGCGGTGTTTGTCGTCAAGTCATTGCGGAATTTGCAGAAAAAGACTTCAAAATGTTGCTAGGTGATTCTCCGGATAACTACACTGTTTATAATTTTTTCGAAGAAGTATTACCACTTAGTTTTACATCAAAGGATTTAAAACAATAATATTTAACTATTCAAACACATTTATCAATGTATATTCAAGCATATCCAAAAATATACTAATGTACTGACCCTAAAAAATTAGACAGAAAAAATCTGATTTTTAGGATCAGTACATTTTTTCTCCTGCTCCATATTTGACACATAGCTAATTTGAAATTCGCAATTTCTTCCATTAGTTCTACATTTCATTTCGAAGACTTAAAAAAAGATGCAGCTATCGCTACACCTAAAATGACCCGTACGGGACTCGAACCCGTGTTAC